>JAFSKE010000027.1 GCA_017449135.1 Synergistaceae bacterium | reverse complement strand
GAAGAAGTTTATTCCGGTCAAAAAATATGGGATTCCTTCGCATGACACTTTTTGTCGTGTTTTTGGGTTAATTAACAAAAAGCAATTACAAGAACGCGTTGTCGAGGCCTTGAAAAATAATCTCAACTTGATCAAACATAAGTGCGTATGGAACAAGTACCTTATTCACCTTCATTTTTGCATAATATGATAGCACAAGGCAAAATAATGTCAATTAATTTCATAAAACTCTTGTCGAGCAGCATGCAAAATTCCGAAAAAAAGTTCCCAATCTGTAAATATTAAGCTGGGTTATGAAGAAAAATCCCGAGCGTAAAGAAATGCCCATGTCGTTTTTTCTTCACCTCTTCATAGAGAATCAATCAGCTATTTTATCAAAATTTCTCCGTCGGACGTGTTTTCGATTTTCAGCTCTGGGGAAAAAATTCCACGCAATAACATTCACAGATACAATAATGATTATTAAGAGTGAGCCCATAGCTGAAGCTGCTCCGAAATCTCCTTCATTAATGGATTCAAACAGCTCTATCGAAGCTACTCGGGCATAAGGACTAACAAGAAAAATTATTGGGCCTGTAGTAGTCATTGCCGAACTAAATGCGTTCACAAATCCAACTCGCAGGAACGGAAACAACAACGGTAGAAGTAAATCTTTCAGAATGTTTACAACATTGCCACCTAAATCCTGAATAACGTCCCATAAAGCCGGGTCGATTTGTGCTAATCCTGCCTCAGCTGCTCGTAACGAAGGAGACAGCTGGCGAAAAAGACAGCACATAGCAATAAGAAAACCGGCTGAAATATCAAATGGTGTGAAAGCAATCAAATACCCGACTCCTAAGAACGTTCCCGGAATTAAATATGGAATATCAGAGACAAAGTATATAGCCCGTCTTAGCCATGTAAAATTTTTGTGCAGCAAATAAATTATTAAAATCGAGAAAAAACAAACTCCCACCCCTGCACTTACTGAACACATAAGGCTGCGTACGATACTGTCGATTCTGAAATTTAATATGCCTAAAATATGACGCGAAGTCAAGGAAAAATCTATTCCCCAAGTTTTCGTTATGCTTCCTAAAAAAATCAGTCCGTATACTAAAATTTGAATCGTTATGAATGTCCATGTTATAAAGCTGTTACTTTTAATGAACCATGCAGGCAGTTTCAGTGAGTGCTTCTGTGATGAAGCCAGAGCTGATCTTTTATTAGGAGCAAAAAATAATAATATTACAGCCGGAAGAATTAACAAAACGTTCATGGCGCAGGCAAGCTGAAAATTTCCAATGCCTATGAGGGTATTATAAGCTCGTGAGGCTAAGACCTGAAAGCGTCCTCCAACAAACAGCGGTGTTCCAAAATCCGACAGTGATCTAACAAAAGCAACCAGCCCTGCCGCCAATATTCCCGGAAATGCAAGAGGCAAAGATATTCGCATAAAAGTTTTTAACGATGAAGCCCCTAAATCAAGCGAAACTCTTTCAAGCTCTCCGTCAACATGCTCAAGAGCTGCAGCAATTAATAACGACGTGAAACCGATGAATGATATAGCTTCCATTAACAAAACTCCGTGAAATCCGTATGGATTCCATTCAATGCCAAGAAGCCGCCATGTTATCAGACCCCGTCTTCCAAAAAGCATTAAATACGCCATTGAACACAAAAACGGGGGTGAAATTGTAGAAAGAACCAGCACTCCTGTTATTAACGAACGCCCACAAAAATTGCCATAAGTTAATCTAATCCCTACAGCAATACTTACAGGAACTGCAAACAGCGTTACACACATCGCAAGCATAAAACTGTTATATATAATGCTAAAATTTTTCGTGAACAGTCCTTCATAAGCCTTGATGGAAAAATTTCCGTTCTTTATAAAACTTTCAGCAAAGACGCTCACTACAGGCCATATAATGAATAAAGACAGAGAGATTATAACGATAATGTGCAAAAATTTCTCTGTCCCTGTTAATTTATTTGTTTCCAAATTTTTCAAGCCAAATTCCTAAAATCTCTTCACGATCCTGACCTGCTTTGACAACGTCCATGCGCATAAGATTTGAATCTCTCATTGCCTGAACTGCCGGAGCAAGTTTTACGCCCGGACGAATCGGAGCCTGCGTATTATATTCTCCGAGTGCCGTCTGGCCTTTTTCGGATAATACCCAATCAACTAAAGCACGAGCCCCCGCAGGATTATTTGCACCTTTGAAAATCGCTACCGGAGCAATATACCAAGGCACACCGTCTTTCGGGAATGTCATTTCAACATTGTAACCCTCCTGTTGAAGCCTCTGCACAGTATCAAACGGAGCTACAGCTATGGCCGCTTCTCCTATGCTGACCTTGTTTGCAGGTTCTGCGCCACGCTTTGAATAATAAGGCACGTTTGCGTCAATAGCTTCAAGTCTTTTCCAGCCATCTTCACTGCCCATAGTCTGAACGATCCCCGAAACCATTGCATAAAATGTACCGCTTACTGCAGGTGTAGCCATTAGAACTTCATCTTTGTATTCCGGCTTCGTCAAATCTTCCCAACTCTGAGGCATTGAGAGATTTTTTTGCGCTAAAATTTCTTTGTTGCCCATTAGCACGACAGAACCAAGAGAAATTCCGCTCCATAAGCCTTCAGCATTGTAGAACATTGGATCATAAACGGAACGTTCAGGAGAAATATAAGCCTCCAGAAATCCCTCATTAGCTGCAGCGACATAGCTGTCAAGACCGCCGCCGAACCAAGCATCAGCTTGAGTTTTACCTTTCGCCGCACGAATACGGGTCAAAACTTCGCCCGATGACATTTCAAGGTAATCCACTTTGATGCCGGTGTCTCGTGTGAAAGCCTCAAGTATCGGCTTAATTCCAGTGTAAGCGATAAAGATGCTGATACTTTCATCAGCCGCATACGTTGGAACTGCTAAACAAACTACTAATAATACTACCGCTAAAAACTTTTTGGACATAAATAATAAACCTCCTTATGATTTATAAATTTGCGAAAGCGTCCAATCTTCCGCAGGCATAAAAATTGATCCGTTCCAAGCAACTGGCTCACAAGCTCCAGCCCGGATTAATCGAATCAAATCGCCTTCATCGTGAGCATCATCGAAAAATTTTGTTGCAAATTTCCCGACATTCTCAACCCAATGAGAATCGCTTGCACCAAGACAGGAAATTCCCCTTTTTCTCGTTGCATATAATGCTTCGAGATTTGCCTCGTGTTTCGTACTGCCGTTAAAACATTCAACACCGTCAAGGCCCGGTAAAGTCTTGATTAAATCTCTGCAGCCCCTGCCGTTATCCCTGTAAGGGTGAGCAGCTATTGCAACACCGCCGCATTCCTTCACCATTGAAATTAACTCTTCAGGCGTTAAAGTTCTGGGCTTAGGTGCGTGATTCAAACCAAACACAACGAAATCCCCGGAAGTTGTCAAAACTT
>JAFSKE010000026.1 GCA_017449135.1 Synergistaceae bacterium | reverse complement strand
TTCGTGAATTTTTACCTTTTCTAAATCCGCCATAACTTCACGATTTTGATCCTCAAGTTTTACAGACGTAAATATTCCTGCACTCTGATCGTAAATTTCAAAGCTGTTGACATCTGCATAAACATCTAAGATTTTGCTTTTCGGCAAAGTTATTTTAACCCTGTTCACGTCAAATCTCTCTGATACCTGCGCTCTGGATAAATCACAACCGCACACTATTGTTCCATAATATTTCATCATGAATTTTCGTGTCGTTCCGGGAAAATTTATATTCATGAAAGGGATTTTTACGCCGTCTGAATATGACACTATCGATTGAAAACGCTCTCGGACGGTTGCAAGTTCGCTGACGTTTTTAATTCCTGATAATATCGTTGAACGCACTGAATGATTGCGGGCGGCTTTCTTACGCATTACAAGAAAGACATTCAGGCATATTGAAATCACAAGCACTGTTACTATTAATAATGACAAATTTCTTTCCTCCGACTTAAATTCATAGTAAAATAATATCATGGATATTAAAAATTCAGAAATTTTGACGGCATTAAAAACTTTGGGACTTGCTTCGGGTGCTGTGCCGGAGGAAATTCACGCAGCTTTCAGGAAACTTGCCCGAGAATTACACCCCGACATTACAGGCTCAAAAAGCGATTTCAGGTTTAAGCAGATTACGGGAGCATATAACATTCTCAAAAATTTAACTCCCGAAGAATTAAACGTAAATATTCCTGCCTCAAAAACGAAAAAAAATCTTTATGATTATTACAATGCCGAAAAAAAACGAAAAAATGACGAAGCAAAAGTTAATTCAATCCTTGAAAAATATGAAAACGAAATTAAAGAACATTTTTCGACACATAAAAATTATTTTGACATTGATATTAATTCCGTTATTTTGAGATTGAAATCCGACAAATTAAAAGTCATTCACGCAGTATTAAAATATTCCGGACAGTTCGCTAATCGTGTTGAGTTCAGGAGAGCTTTAACCGAAATCCTGAAACGTTCAGACATTGATACTGACACTGCAAATATTATTGAAACTCTGCCTTTTGATGACGTTACAAGAAAATTAATCGCTCTTGATACAGCCGAAAATGCTAAAAATTTCCCAACAGGTTTAATCATAAATTTAATCGGAAATGATTCGGACGTTATGGAAAGTTTTTTAATGAACGTTAAACCTGATGATGTCGCAGTAATTTTGAGACGCTGGCCGACGGGGAAAATCATGAATCAAAACGTTATTCGGAATTTATTAGCTTCTGATGACGCAAGAATTTTAGTGCCTTTGCTGGGAGCTATGAAAACTCATTTTCCGACTTACTCAAAAATCCATAAAAAAC
This sequence comes from Synergistaceae bacterium, assembly GCA_017449135.1. Lineage (GTDB taxonomy): Bacteria > Synergistota > Synergistia > Synergistales > Aminobacteriaceae > JAFUXM01. The sequence goes on along the minus strand of JAFSKE010000026.1, from coordinate 54,308 downwards.
GCCTGACCGCTTTAGAAAATCATTCTTCCGCAGCAGTCAGGGCGTGGGCTAAAAAATTATTGTCTTAATTTTAATCTTAATCTGTCGCAGTTTGTATTTCAAGCCGAATTTTTCCGCTGATCTCATTATGCTATAATAGACTGATTGAAAATTTGTGCAATTTATTAATTCTGTAAAGGAGTTGTTTTTTTATGGAAAATATGAAGGGCATTATGGACACGATTATGCACTACAACGGAATAGTAAACAGTTTCGTGTGGGGTGCGCCGGTGTTAATATTGCTTGTAGGTACGGGAGTATATTTAACACTGTTGTTAGGACTTCCGCAGTTCAGATATTTCTTTGAGGCTTTATCGGAGGTTTTCAGCTTCAGAAAGAAATCTGACGAGGACAAATCAATTTCTTCGTTTGCAGCACTTGCAACGGCAATGGCAGCAACGGTCGGAACAGGTAACGTGGCCGGTGTTGCGACAGCTTTACATTTGGGAGGTCCCGGAGCGTTAGTATGGATGTTGATTTCGGCAATTTTCGGAATGTGTACGAAATTCGCAGAAGTTACGCTTGCGGTACACTACAGACAGAAGGACGCAGATGGAGACTGGCGAGGAGGTACAATGTACATTCTTGAAAACGGAGCCGGTGAAGTCTTAGGAAAAGGCATAGGAAAAGTTTTCGGAAAATTGCTTGCAATCTTGTTTGCGTTGTTTGCGTTCTTAGCGTCATTCGGAATCGGTGCGGCGACACAGGCAAACTCAGCGGCCGAAGCAATGTCGATGGGCTGGGGAGTTAATCATCTCTACAGCGGAATTGCAATGGCAGTACTTGTAGCACTCGTAATAATCGGAGGATTAAACAGTCTTTCAAAAGTTACGACATACATAGTTCCGTTCATGGCAATATTTTACATTTTCGGAGCAGCCTACATTCTCGCCCTTAACGCTTCAGCAATCCCTGGAGCAATTTCAAACGCAGTACATCTCGCTTTCAACGATCCATTAGAGACCTTGCCCGGAGCATTAGCAGGCTGGGGAGTTAAAGAAGCAGTACAGAGAGGAATTGCAAGAGGCGTATTCTCCAACGAAGCCGGTATGGGTTCTGCCCCTATGGTTCACGCAACTGCAAACGTTGAACACCCCGTCCAGCAGGGATTTTACGGAATTTTTGAAGTTTTCATGGACACGATTATCATTTGCTCATTGACGGCACTTGTAATCATGGTAACGGGAACGCTTACAAATTCACCTGATTTAACGGGAGCTCAGTTGACGTTGACAGCTTTTGAGTCTGCACTTGGAACGCCCGGAAAATATATTTTGTCAATCGGATTATTATTATTCGCCTTCACAACGATTTTAGGCTGGTATTGGTACGCTGAAACGGCAGTAACGTATTTATTCGGAGTATGGAGCAAGCCCCTTATGAAAATTTTATGGATCGCAATGATTTTAATCGGAGCGGCAGGGGGACAGTTCTTAGGTGCTGAAGGAAACCAATTCCTTAACAATATCTGGGACATTTCGGACACGTTAAACGGCTTAATGGCGTTACCGAACTTAATCGGATTATTAATTCTTTCAACTGTGTTAAAACGAATAGTTGATGATTACGAAGAACGTTTCGGAACACCAGCGGACAGAGTTTTATCGCCTGCACAGAAAGTTTTAATTTCAAAGGCACAGTTTATAATTCTCGGAGTAATCGGAGTAGCAATGGGAATGGTATCATTCTTTGCGTTTACAAAGATTTTTGCGACACTTGCAATAGTTCTGGGATTAATCACGTCATACAAACGACAGACTTTATTGGGCTTCTTGTCAGTAATACTTGGCGTTGCAGCTATAACGATTTGACATACTCCCCCGCCTAAAGGTGGGGGATTTTAGTATCAACAACAAATGCCTGATTGCTCAGGTCTTACTTCGTCTCCCCTAAGGGTCGATGCCCCAACCCTCAATATATTTATCGACGCATTTCTGTCTCTGTCGTGTTTGGCTCCACATTCCGGACATTCCCATTTTCGTATTCTCAAATCTCTTAATTCAGGATTTTTGTACCCGCATTCACTGCAAATTTGACTTGAAGCATACCAGCGATCTATGAAAATTATGCGTGTTCCAAATTTCGCTGCTTCATATTTCAGTTTTTGAACGAAACTATAAAATCCTAAATCAGAAACTTTCCTTCCGTATAATTTTTTCATTCCCATTAAGTTTAAGTCTTCAAGACATACTACTGCATATTCTTCACATATTTGTCGTGCCGTCTTAAAATGAAAATCTTTCCTTTGATTTACCGTTTTTTTGTGAGCTCGTGCTAATTCTAAACGTGCTTTCTTATGATTGTGAGACTTTTCCTGCTTCCTCGATAAATTTCGATTTTTCTTTATTATTAATTTTGAATTTTTTGCAAAAAACAACGGACTTTCTATATCTTGTCCATCACTGGCTGTTAAAAATTTTTTCAGTCCGAAATCATAGCCGACGCTTTTACCTGTTCGTTCCATGATTTTTTCTTCACTAAAATCTGTTACTATGTAGATATAAATGTCTCCTATCGGGTCTCGCTTGACTGTTACAGTTTTGATTTTTCCTTCGATTCTTCTCGATTGAAAATACCTGTAGTTTTCACGGCCGATTTTTATTATTCCTAAGTCTTCATTCAGCTTCCATCCTGCTTGTTTCAGCATGAATGATTTATATTTTCGTACCTTTTTGAAATTTGGCGGTGAGGATTTTTGTTTTTTCTTTCGATTTTCATAAAATAATTTATAGGCTCGTTCTATTCTGTCTGCTATATCTTGAACTGCCTGTGAACCAATTTCTCGCAAGTATGAAAATTTTTTTGACTTTTTTAATTTCGTCAGATGTTTTTCAAGATCATATTTTTTCAAATGTTTTCCGTACAATTCATAATAACGTTTATGCAACGTTATACAGTGATTATAAATTAATCCGGCTGAGTTTATCTGCCTTTTCAGTTTCCGGTTACGTTTTGAATTGTACAGTTTGAAGCAATATGTTTTCACTTTTGCTCAGGTCTTACTTCGTCTCCTCTAAGGGGTGAGGCTCTCATATATTTAGTAAATTATAAAAGGGTCTCTGATTTTGATGTCAGAGGCTCTTTTATTTTTTATGCTAAAAATTCCTTTGCTATGAATAATACGGAAAGTGCTACCATTAAGAAAGAAATATCTTTGAATTTCCCCGTGAAAACTTTAATCAAAACATAAGAGACGATTGCGAACTCGATACCTACTGCAATGCTGTAAGCTAAAGGCATCATGAAAAATCCCATTAATGACGGAATTAGCTCTGTCCAGTCATCATAATTAATATCACGTAAGCTCATCATCATGTAAATTCCCACGATAATTAACGCCGGTGCAGTTGCATAGCCGGGAACCATTTTAACGACAGGAGTAAAGAAAATCGCTCCGACAAATAATAATGCCGTTACAATCGCCGTTAAACCTGTTCTGCCTCCCTGTGCAACGCCCGAAGAACTTTCGACGTATGACGTAACCGTTGAAGTTCCCATTGCTGCACCTGCCATTGTAGCTACTGCATCGGCCATTAAAGCACCTTTTGCTCTGGGAAGATTTCCGTTTTCGTCGAGAAGTCCGGATCTGTTGCAAACGCCTACAAGAGTCCCCAATGTGTCGAAGAAGTCAACAAAGAAGAAAGTAAACACAACTACCCAGAATTGAGGCTCTTTAATCAATGAGAAATCAAGTTTTCCTACAAGAGGCATAATCGAAGGAGGTTGAGACACAAAAGTTTCAGGAACTTCGACAAATCCTAATCCTGCCGCCGCTGCCGTAATTACTAAAATTCCGATTAACAACGCCCCCTTAACGTTTAACGCTGTCAACACGGCCATGATAATAAATCCAGCTATTGACATCATCATTGGGATATTATTTCTGATACTGCCAAGTCCCAAGAGTGTTGCGTCGTTGTTTACTATAATTCCTGCTCCCTGAAGTCCTATGAAGGCAATGAATAATCCAATACCTGCGGATATTCCGATTTTCAGAGATTTAGGGATAGAGTTCATTATGGCTTCGCGAATGCTTGTGAGTGTCAGGACAGCAAAAATCGCACCTTCGATGAACACCGCTGCCAACGCCATTTGCCATGTTACAGGAGCACCGTTGATTTTCATGTTCAAAACGACCCCGAAAGCGAAGAAAGCATTTAACCCCATTCCCGGAGCAAGTGCAATCGGATAGTTCGCAAAAATGGCCATTAAGAACGTACCCAAAGCCGACGCAAGACACGTTACGACGACGAGGGCGTTAAAATCCATTCCTGTGCTGCTTAAGATATTAGGATTAACGAAAATGATGTAAGACATCGTTACGAAAGTTGTAAAACCTGCGAGAACTTCAGTTAAGAACGTTGAATTATTCTCACGAATTTTGAACAATTTAATCGACCTCCAAAAATTAATATTTAGATATTATCTCACAAAAAAAGATTTTGTTTTCCTCCTTTTGAAATATCGACATAGCCCTTGTCTGTAATTCTAAGCTCCGGAATGACGCTTAAACATAAAAACGACAATACCATGAAAGGGTGTTGAATTTTAATTCCGATTTTTTCGGCGTAATTTTCCATTTTTATTAACTCATCGGAAATTATTTCGGGAGGTAAATAACTCATCAAGCCCCCAATCGGAAGAGCGAACGAGGATTTAACGTTTTCACCGTCAGAAACTACAAGGCCGCCCCCCATGTCTGCGAGTTTTTTCAATGCCGTAATAATCGACAAATCATCAGCTCCTGCAACGACAAAATTATGTGCATCATGAGCAACGCTTGAACCAACAGCACCGTTTTTAATTCCCAGTCCCTTAACAAAACCTACAGCGAATTTTCCCGTATTTCTATGACGTTCTAAAACTACGATTTTAGCGATGTCATTTTCAGTATCGGCAACAACGCAGTTATTTTCGAGTTTAGGCTTAATCTGCAATGTTTCAGTTAAAACTGTGCCTTCTTTTACACCGATAACGTTGATAGCCCCCTCGCCTTTTACTTTTATATCTTCGATCGTAGGGATTTTATCGATTTTGACATTAGTAATCGGAGCGAAAAAGTCGTTTTCATGGATATTAAAGACATCGTTATCTCTGACAACCTGCCTGCCGTTTTTCCATACGAATTTGACGTTAAAATTTTTGTCGATTACGTCAGAATCAAGAAGCGAGAAATCAGCTATTTTTCCCGGAGCTATACAGCCTCTGTCGTAAAGTCTGAAATACTCTGCGGGGCTTAAAGTAACCATTCTTAGTGCGATTAAAGGGTTTAAGCCGTCATCAATCATTATACGCATTTTTTCGTCCATATGGCCTCTTTCGACAAGATAGCGGGCTGTGATATCGTCGCTTACAACCATACATCTTGAGGCATTAAGCGGGTTTTCATGAATTAATGGTAAAAGAGTTTTCAAATTCCAGAACGAAGCTCCTTCACGAATCATAATCCACATACCTCGACGCAGTTTTTCACGTGCTTCGTTAATATCGTTGCATTCATGGTCGGACGAAATTCCCGACGAAAGATAAGCATTTAAGTCTTTACCATAGACGTTTGGAGCATGTCCTGTTAATGGAACGTTTCCGGCAGCTAAGATTTTACCCCAAGCCTCAGGATCGCCGTTGATTACAGCGGGAAAATTCATCATCTCGCCTAAATGCTGGACATATTTTTTGTCGAACATGTTTTTTATGGCGGTCATGTCGAGTTCATCGTAAGGTGTTTCAAAATCAGATGCAGGAACGCACGAAGGAGCTCCGTAGAAAATATCTACAGGAAGTCCCTGTGAAGATTTGAACATAAATTCAAGTCCCGCCATACCCAAAGCATTAGAAATTTCGTGAGGGTCTGCCATTACAGCACTTGTCCCCCTTAATACTACGGTATTTGCAAATCCTTGAGGTGTCATCATAGTGTCTTCGATATGGACATGCCCGTCAATCATTCCTGGAATTAAAATTTTCCCGTCAGCGTCAAAATTTACACGGCCATTATAATTATTTCCGACCCCTGCGATTTTTCCGGAATACACTGCAACATCTGCATTTTCGTATTCAAGGGTTAAGACATTAGCAATTTTAGCGTTATGAATGACTAAATCAGCGGGTATATCGCCTCTTGCAACGGCAGCAAGTTTATTCATGATTAAAAAATCTCCTTTCAGAAAAATAACGGTATAAAAACAATTCCTAAAAACACAAAAATTAATCCTATCAGATAAGGCACAACCGCACGAGAAATTTTTTCGATAGGGAGGCCTGTAATTCCTGACGCTACGAAAAGATTAATAGCAACAGGAGGCGTAATCATTCCTATAGCAATTCCCACGACAAATAAGACACCGAAGTGCATATAAGAGATATTGAGGGCTTTTATTAAAGGCAAAAACACTGGAGTTAAAAGGATTATAGCCGAAGAAGTTTCCATAAAGACACCTGCAATCAGGATAATAATCGATATTAAAAGCATGATAATATATTTATTTGCAGAGACTGATAAAACGGCATTAGAGATAGTCTCAGGGATTTTCCAATTAGCCAGACACCAGCCGAAAGCTCCCGAACAGGCGATAATAATCATGATTACTGCACTTGTACGAGCTGAACCAAGCATAATTTCAAACAGGTTTTTTAACGTCAAATCACGATAAATAAACGCCGACACAAAAACAGCATAAGCAACTGCAATAGCTGCTGCCTCTGACGGTGTAAAAATTCCAGAGAATATTCCGCCTAAGATTATCACAGGCATCAAAATTCCTGGAATTGCTAAAACAAACGACTTTATAATTTTAGCAATCGACAGTTTACCGCCCTTAGGATAATTTAATTTTTTTCCCTGATACAGCGATATAGCAATCAGGATACCTCCCATTATGAAGCCTGGCACAAACCCTGCTTTGAAGAGATTACTAACGCTGACTTCGGCTATTACGGCATATAAGACCATTGGAACTGACGGAGGTATAACAACCCCGATAGTGCCTGCTGCTGCGATTAAAGCTGCGGAAGAGGCTTCATTGTATCCCCGCAATTTTAATTCGTTGATTAAAGCCCCTCCGACCGCTGCGGTTGTTGCTGCACCTGATCCCGATATGGCCGCAAAAAACATTCCCGCCAACACTGAAACTATCGACAATCCCCCTCGAATTACGCTTAAAAAAGACTCGCAGAACTCAACAAGAAGTCTTGAAATCTTCCCTTTTGACAGCAAATCTCCTGCCAGAATGAAGAACGGAACAGCGATTAACGAGAATGAATTACAGCTCTCGAACATTCTTTGCACTACCATTAAAAGCCTGTTAGAGCCGAGACCGAAGAATATAGTTACGACTGATGCAGAAGCTATAGAGAATGCAACGGGAACGCCTATAATAAGAAGAACGATGAAGACAGAAAATAAGATTATTGACATCGTTTTAACTCCTCAAAAATCATGGCAGACGAATGAATGACTAAAATAATCATGCTGATAGGCAGACACATATAAATATATTTCATTCTTATCGGAATAGCTGCGGCCATTCTGACCTGACGACCGCAGTATAAAAAACCGTAATAACAGAGAATGCAGAATAAAATCAAACATAAAATATGAATCGTAATTCTCAAAATTTTTTTGACTGAATCAGGGAATAAATTTTGAAAAATTAAAATGGCTATGTTCCCATCATGTCGATAAACACAGGCAGCTCCGAGAAACGTAGACCAGATTAATAAGAATCTTGTAACTTCCTCTGACCATGACAGAGCAGTGAACCATGTACGACATACAACCTGAGCAATCGTGAAGATAACCATTAAGCTCAGCATAAGAGCAATTAAAACCCCGCAGATTTTGTCAAGAACATAGCTTAAAGATGTCAGATATTTCATGTTATTTTGCAAGTTCGTCGTGTATTCTCTTAATATAATCTTCGTATTGAGGATAAGCACCGTAAACGGATTTAACGGCCTCTCTGAAGGAATTTACATCGGGATTTTCGACAACTTCAACCCCGTGAGATTTAATTGCTGCGAGCTGTCCTGCTTCCTGGTCAGCTACCCATTTTCTTTCGTATTCGGCGGCTTCCTGTGCAGACTGTTTGAAGATTTTTTGTGTCTCTTCGTCAAGTCTTTTGAAAGCGTCAAGGCTCATTGTGATTATTGCGGTGGCGTAGCTGTGTCGGTCAAGGGTTACGAATTTTTGATTGTAATCCCAAAGTCCAAACGAGAAAATTACATTAATCGGGTTTTCCTCGCCTTCGATTGTGTTCTGCTGCATTGCCGTTAAAGCGTCTCCCCACTGCATTGGAACTGCATTAACTCCGAGAGCCTTAAATGTTGCCGTGTAGACTTCATTTTCCATTACACGAAGTTTTAAGCCTTTTATGTCGTCAGCGTTTTTAACAGGTCTGATTGAGTTTGTAACATTTCTGAATCCTCTTTCGGCATAAGCAAGACCCTTGAGATTAGCATTTTCGAGAGTGTTCAACAATTCCTGCCCGATTTCGCCGTCTAAAATCTTGTAGACTTCTTCATTGTTTGCAAACAAAAACGGCATATCCAAAACTCCCATTAAAGGTGAGAAATTCACGAATGGCCCTGACGTTATAATTCCCATGTCAAGCATATCCATAGTCATTGATTCGAGCATGTCGCTTTCCCCGCCAAGTGAACCGTTGGGATAAATTTCGATTTTGTAATTCCCGTTAGTGCGCTGTTCGACAAGTTCCTTAAATTTTTCAGCGGCAACTTGGAACGAATCCTGAGTGTTCACGGTAGTACCGAGCTTCAAAACAGTTTCGGCAAAAGCATAAGAGCTTGTGAAAGTGAAAAGAATTGTAAATGATAACAATAAAGATTTTTTCATAAATATTAAATCCTTTCAAAAAAATTTTGTCATTAATTCTATCACTTCTTTCACCGTTAAAAAAAAAGTCTCCCCCTCCGTTACATGACGAAGGAAGAGACAGAGAGTTTTTTTACTTTTTAAGCGTTAAAACTTCATCAACGGGCAATCTCTGGGATTTGAAGAAATTTATTTTTTCGTCTGTAGGATAACCGAGAGCAATTCCCATAGCAATTATTTCATCATCAGGGACACAAAGATTTTTTCTGATTTCGTCGGGATATTTAACGATTTCGTGAGCAGGAGTTGAGCCAATTCCCCTGTCGCAGGCCGCAAGCATTAAAGTTTGTGCAAAGGCTCCGAGATCTATTAACGCCCATTGAGGAGCTGTTCGTGGAACGGTAAGATAAACCATTGCAGAGGCATCATAGAGAATTTTTTGTGAATTAACAAACGGTGTCAAATCTCCAAGAAAATCCTTCCAGTCTTTCATTAACTGGTCTTGATTAGTGAGTGATTTTTCGCCCCAGTTCTGACGATGAACCGTAGGAATATCCGAATTAGCTTTTTCGCCGTTATTAACTTTTGCTAAATGTTCGGCTTTAATTTTCTTGAGCGTTTCACCCACTGCAACATAAACATGTGTAGCCTGAGCATTTGCCCATGACGGTGAACGTTCAGCATCGGCAACAATATTGCGAATGTCCTCTTCGCTTATCTGTTTGTCAGAAAATGAACGATTGCCGATTCGTTTTTTCACGACTTCCTGAAATTCCATTGTAAGCACTTCCATTCTGAAATAATATATTTTGATAAAAATTTGATGAAAAAATAATAACAAAAGTAATTTCACTTTCAATATGCAATTCAGGGAAAGGGTTAAATTTTTTTACTTTTTTTATGTTTTGTAAAGATAAGTTTTTATTTCTTCAGGCAACCCGGCTTCTAAAATGTCAGCAAATTCTTCAATTTGTATCGGCATATTATTTATCAGCCAATCACAGACAAACTGCACGGTACCGAAAACATAAAGTTTAATCAGTGCTTCAATTCTTGGAGGAAAAGTTTTTATTTTTCGGGAAGATTTTATGAAATCACATAATAATTCAAAATTAATTTTGAAAACATGATTTAGAAAAGAATTTTGCCCGAGCGTATTCGTTAAGGCATTAATAAAATACTTTCGATTTTCTGCAAAATAATTCAGATTTGCAATGAGTGCTTTACGAAAACTGTAATCAACATCACCGATCCGAAAAATTATATTTTTTACAGGTTCAGCATAAATCCACATAAGCAAATCATATTTATCATAAAAATAATTATAAAATGTTGTCTTAGTCAGACCGCAGTTTTTTACGATTTCCTTTACGGTGATTTTGTCGATGCTTTTTTCTCGGATAACTCAATAAACGACTTAGCTATCCATTCTTTTGTTGTCGTTCGCTGCATTGCTAAAATAATTTCTGTTCCTAATTCTTATTTTTGAAAAAATTATAACATAAGAAAAACTAAAAACTAAAATAGACAGAAATTTAACTTAGGATTAAAATAAAATCTCCACAAAATTTTAATTTCAATAAATTAAGGAGTGAGGAAAAAATTGGACTTTAACAAAACTTCGCTCGGAATCGAATTTGGTTCAACAAGAATTAAAGGAGTTTTAATCGATTTCGACGGAAACGTTTTAGCTTCAGGCTGGCACGAGTGGGAAAATTCACTTGTTGACGGCGTTTGGACATATCCCCTTGAAGAGGTATGGGAAGGGTTGAGAGATTGTTACTCAAAACTTCGCAGCGAAATCGAAAATAAATTCGGGATGATTCCAAAGACTTTCGGAGCAATCGGAATCAGTGCAATGATGCACGGTTATATAGCTCTCGACAAAAACGACAAACAGCTTTCAAAATTTCAGACATGGCGAAACACAAACACTCAAAAATCTGCCGACACTCTCACGGAATTATTTAATTTCAATATTCCTTTGAGATGGTCAATCGCTCATTATTATCAGAGAATTTTGGACAAAGAAGAACATGTTAAAAATGTAGCTTCGGTCTTTACACTTGCTGCGTATGTTCATTACAAACTGACGGGCGAAAAAGTTATCGGGATCGGCGATGCTTCGGGAATGTTCCCTATTGATTCCGAAAAACTCGATTATGACGAAGCAATGTTGAAAAAGTTTTCGGACTTGACGGGCGGAATTAATATTCGTGATGTATTCCCTAAAGTTTTAGTTGCCGGCGATGATGCAGGAAAATTGACGGCTGAAGGTGCAAAATTGCTCGACGAATCCGGAAATCTTCAGGCAGGCGTTCCTTTATGTCCTCCCGAAGGCGACGCAGGAACAGGAATGACAGCTACAAATTCCGTTGCTCCGAGAACAGGAAATTTATCCGCAGGTACAAGCACATTCGCAATGATAGTTCTTGAGAAGGAGAAAAAATTATCGAAACTTCATCGTGAAATCGACATGGTAACAACTCCTTCGGGATTCCCCTGTGCAATGTCTCACGCTAACAATGGAACTTCGGACTTGAATGCTTGGGTAGGAATTTTCGGCGAGTTTTGTAAGTTAATGGGGATTGAGGCAGACGCAGGAAAATTATTCAGCACTCTTTACACTAATTCATTAACGGGCGATAAGGACTGCGGAGGCTTAATGTCATTCGGATATTATTCAGGCGAGGGGCTTGTCGGAATTAACGAAGGCAGACCGATATTTTTGCGAACTCCTGAAAGTAATTTCAATCTTGCAAATTTCATGCGTTCACACTTGTATTCTTCAATCACGGCGGTAAAATTAGGAATGGATATATTGCTGAAAGATGAAGGAGTAAAATTAGATCTCTTAATGGGACACGGAGGATTATTTAAGACACCGTTAGTAATGCAAAAATTCCTTGCTGCTGCCGTGAACAGCCCTGTAAAAGTTTTGTCTACTGCTTCGGAAGGCGGAGCATGGGGAATTGCTTTATTAGGTGCATATCTCGTTGACGGTAAAAAATTCGGCTCACTCGAAAATTATTTGAATAATTGTGTATTCAAGAATTTAGCGGGCGATGCTGTCGAACCTGATCCCGAAGATGTAAAGGGATTTGAAAAATTCACACAGCGTTATGTAAAATGTTTAGACGTTGAAAAATCAGCAATTAATTCAATGAAAATGTAAAGGAGAAATAATTTTTATTATGACAGTAATTCAAAAAACTTTTGAACTTGGACAAAGCATTTGGCTTGATTACATTGATCGCAGCATGATCGCAGGCGGTTTGCAGAAATGGATTGACAACGGCGTTGTGGGAGTTACGACAAATCCCTCAATCTTTGAAAACGCAATCGCAAAAACTTCTGACTATGACGAAGAAATTAAATCATTGTCAAAAGCAGGGAAATCAAGTGCAGAAATTTACGAGGCTTTAACGGTTCAGGAAGTTGCAGCAGCAGCAGACATTTTGAGACCCGTTTACGACAAAACAAACGGAAAAGACGGATTCGTAAGTCTTGAAGTCAATCCTTTAATTGCTTCCGACAAAGAGACAACAGTTTCAGAGGCAAAAAGATTATTCAAACTTCTCAATCGTCCTAACGTCATGATTAAAATTCCCGCAACCCCCGAAGGCATCGCAGCATTAACCGAAGTCATCGCAGCGGGCGTAAACGTAAATTCAACATTGATTTTCTCCGTTGAACAGTACGAGAACGTTGCAAAGGCATATATTGCCGGCGGTTGCAAAGCAGAGTCCGTTGCATCGGCATTTGTCAGCAGAGTTGACAGTGCAGTTGATAAATTACTTGCTGAAAAAGGCGACAAAACATTGCTCGGAAAAATCGGAGAGGCTGGAATTAAAATGATGTATCAGAGCTTCAAAGAGATTTTCAAAAATCAACCGAGAAAACAGCGTCCTTTATGGGCAAGCACCGGAACAAAAAATCCTGCATATCATGATTGCAGATATGTTGACGATTTAATCGGCCCTGACACGGTCAACACAGTTCCTCCGAAAACACTTGACGCATTTTTAGATCATGGGAAAGCTGCTTTGACAGTCGAAAATAATATCGATGAAGTTAAAGCGGATTTGAAAAAACTTTCGGAACTCGGAATCGATTTGAAGGCAGTAAACGCAAAATTACTCGCTGACGGTTTAACAGCATTCAATAAGGCTTTTGAATCATTAATGAACGCAATCGAAACAAAAGCTAAAGCATAATAATTAATTTAACCTCTCTGTCAAAATGGCGGAGGGGTATTTTTCTCTCATGTACGACTTTCAAGAATTTAACAATCCCGAATGGAAATTATTATCACAAGTTTCAAGGCCTTCACGATATTGCGGAAGTGAATGGAGACCTTACAAAAATAAAATTTCATGGAATGACGCAAAATTAAAAATCTGTCTTGCCTTCCCCGATGTTTATGAAAGCGGAATGAGTTATTACGGATTTCAAATTATTGAGCAGCTCATTCACTCAATGAATAAAAATTTTATTGCCGACAGAGTTTATTGTGTTTGGCCTGACATGGAAAAATTAATGCTCGAAAATAATTTGCTTTTAACTTCAATCGAGCATAAAAAACCCGTTAAGGATTTCGACATTTTAGCCTTCACTCTCCCTCACGAAACAAGCTACACAAATATTTTAACGATGATAAAACTTTCAGGACTTCCCGTTAAAATTTCCGACAGACAAAATATAAATACTCCTTTGATAATCGCAGGTGGCTACGGAGCATATACCCCAGAAATTTTGAGCGAATTTATAGATGTTTTTTGTGTCGGAGAAGCTGAAGCGTTATTGCCGAATTTATTATTATTGCTGTCGGCCATGAAAGATTATTCAAGGGACGAAAAATTAAACGAGATTTCAAAACTTCCCGGATTTTATGTGCCTGAAAAATTCAAAAATGAAATTATTACCCGACAATACACCGAAAAACTTTTCACGTTAAACTCAATGATCGTCCCAAGCATTAACATAATTCACGACAGAGCAGCAATAGAATTATTCAGAGGCTGTTCACGAGGGTGCAGATTTTGTCAGGCAGGAATGGTTAATCGTCCTGTTCGTGAAAGAGAATTGAACGAGGCAAAAGAATCAATCTTGAATATCATAAATTCGACGGGCTGGGAAGAAGCAGGATTATTATCTCTTGCATCGTGCGACTATTCGGGAATTGAAAATTTAATCGATGAACTCTCGGAAACTCTTAACGAACGCAGAGCTAAATTAAGTCTTCCAAGTTTAAGAATGGACGGATTTTCAATCGGATTGGCGGAAAAATTGGAAGGTTTACGCTCAAAACACGGCGGAATAACTTTTGCACCCGAAGCAGGAACACAAAGACTCAGGGACGTTATTAACAAAGGCATAAACGAAGAAATGATTAATAAATGCCTGAACGAAATTTTTTCAAGAGGCTGGGAAAGAGTCAAATTATATTTTATGATGGGACTGCCGACAGAGACCGAAGAAGATTTGAAAGCCATAACCGAAATTTCATATCGTGCATTAAAGCTGGGGCGTTCATTGGGACGTAAAAGAGCAAATGTCAGCGTAAGTGTTTCAGGTTTTGTCCCGAAGGCTCACACACCTTTTCAATGGGAAAGACAAAACACGATTTCAGAATTGCAGGAAAAAGGACGTTACATAAAATCCTTAAATCACGACAGAGCATTAACGATTAATTATCACGAACCTGAACAGACATTTTTAGAAGGCGTTTTATCAAGAGGCGACAAAAAAATCTGTAATGTTATATATCGTGCTTGGGAAACAGGAGCAAGATTTGACAACTGGACGGAATATTTTAATCTTCAAAGATGGCTTGATGCGTTTGAATTTTGCGGAATTAATCCTGACGATTACACACGTGAAAGAAATGAATCCGAAAATTTATCGTGGGATTTTATTAATGTCGGAGTAAGCAAGGAATTTTTATTGCGTGAACGACACAGAGCTTATCAACAAAAATTAACGGTCGATTGCAAAAACGGCTGTGCAAACTGCGGAATTAACTGCAAAACAAAAAACCTCCCCTAAAACTTAGGAGAGGCAAAATTCAATCCTTTTTAGCAAGATATTCAATTAAGAGAGGGTTTAGAATTTTAATGTATGTCCCCTTCATTCCAAGACTCCTGCTTTCAATCAGGCCGGCACTTTCCAATTTTCTTAATGCGTTGACGATTACACTTCTGGTAACTCCGACACGATCCGCAACTTTTGAGGCAATAGCTATTCCCTCGTAACCGTCTAATTCCGAGATAATATTTTTCATGCTTTCAAGTTCGGAATATGACAACGCACGCATGGCCATTTGAACGCTTAATCTTGTTCTTGAGTCTTCTTCAAGATCTTTTGCACGTTCATTCAAAATCTGAATCCCGGCCAAGACTCCCAAATATTCGGCGAGTAAAATATCCTCGATCAAAAACGGCGCATGGAATCTCACAAGCATGATCGTCCCTAATCTTTCGGCATTTGCTCCGATTATGGGAACGTACATTAAATGTTTTTCGGGCTTTTCTCCTGTGTAGGCATCGTCAAATAAAAATGCGTCCTCGTCATGAATTTCTGAATCTCGACAGCGATTCATTCTAATGACAAATTCTTCAGGCATCACACCGTCTTTGAAACTGTCAGAGAGTGCCTGAGACTGATATTCAGGAAGCCAGTTATAGCCCAAGAGTTTTCCTGACTTATCGACAACGTAGACATTTGCTGTTGAAAATTCCGAAAGCATTTCCGACAAATGAAAATAATTCAGAGGTTCGCCTTCACGTTTTGCCTGGAATGCACGTCCAACACGGCGGGTTTTTTTCAAGAGTTCATAAAGTGATGAAGTTTCGTCCATAGCTAAATATTAAATCTCCTTTTTGTTTATAATAAATAACGTCTTATATCACGATTTTCAACAAGACCGCTTAATTTTTCCTTCACTGTTTCAGCGGTAATTTCAATTTTTTCAGCGTCCATATCACAGACATTAAAGCTGATTTCTTCAAGCAACTGTTCCATCATTGTGTGAAGTCTTCTTGCTCCGATGTCTTCCATTTCGGAGTTCATTTTGTGAGCAAGTTTTGCAATTTCTTCCGTAGCGTCTTTCGTGAAAGTTAATTCCGTGCCTTCGGTCGAAATTAATGCTTCATATTGTCTTATCAAACTGTTTTCTGGCTCGGTCAAAATTCGCTCAAGATTTTCAATCGTTAATGGTTCAAGCTCAACACGAATCGGAAATCTTCCCTGCAATTCCGGAATCAAATCCGAAGGTTTTACCCCACTGAAAGCACCTGCAGCAATGAATAAAATATGATCCGTTTTGACAGGGCCGTAACGAGTCTGAACGACAGAGCCTTCAACAATAGGCAACAAATCTCTCTGCACACCTTCACGGCTTACGTCGGGACCATTTGAGCTTCCACCTTTAACAACGACTTTATCGATTTCGTCAAGAAAAACGATTCCTTCTTCCTGAGTCATTTCAAGAGCCTGCTTAGTCATTGCTTCGGTGTCGATTAATTTTTCGGCCTCCTCCTGCTGCAAAATTCTCATTGCTTCTTTAACTTTCATGTGTCGCTTTTTTGTTTTTTTCGGCATAATCCCCCCTATCATTTCAGTTATGTTTATGCCCATTACGTCCATTCCCGGAGAACCGAAAATGGGAAGGGCTGTCATGGTGTCGTTGACTTCTATTTCGACCTCTTTATCATCAAGTTTACCCACATCGAGCATTTTTTGAAATTTTGCTCTCGTTCTTTTGTACTGCACTGTCTCTTCG
Source organism: Synergistaceae bacterium (assembly GCA_017449135.1). Taxonomy (GTDB): domain Bacteria; phylum Synergistota; class Synergistia; order Synergistales; family Aminobacteriaceae; genus JAFUXM01. Next base: position 37,656 of record JAFSKE010000026.1, on the reverse strand, counting down.
ATATCTTCTTCAGATTCGTCGGGAAGATTTTTTTCTTCGTCGCTCTTATCCGTAAATGCTTTCATGAAATCGGGCATTGAAAATTTCTTTTCACGTTTAGGCAGCAAGGCATCAAGGAGTCTGTCCTCAGCTCTGACACGTGCAGGGGCTTGGACTTCCTCAATTAATTTTTTTCGCACCATTGAGACCGCAAATTCCGTTAAATCACGAATTATTGTTTCGACATCACGGCCGACATAACCAACTTCCGTAAATTTCGTAGCTTCGACTTTTACGAAAGGAGCGTTTGAAAGTGTTGCAAGCCTTCTCGCGATTTCAGTTTTTCCTACTCCTGTGGGCCCTACCATTAAAATATTTTTCGGCATTATCTCATGTGAAATTTCTGGAGGCAATGCACGTCTTCGGATTCGATTTCTTAAAGCAATGGCGACGGCTCGTTTTGCTTTATCCTGTCCTACGATGTAACGATTCAAATGTTCAATAATCTTTGACGGTGTTAAATCTGAATTTAATTTTGTCATTATTTCTCTAAAACCTCGACAATAATATTATTATTCGTGTAAATACAAATTTCCGATGCTAATTCGATTGAACGCTTAGCTATTTTATCAGCTTCCCAGTCAGTTGCCTCACACAAAGCACGACCCGCAGCCAATGCAAAACCAGATCCCGATCCTATCGATGCAACACTCCCTTCAGGTTCTAAAACATCGCCGGCACCGCTTAATAATAACGTCATTTCAGTATTAGCGGCTAACATCATTGCTTCGAGTCTTCGGAGAGCTTTATCGAGTCTCCATTCACGAACAAGTTTAACAGCACCTTTCATTAAATCGCCTTTTTCCTGTTCGAGACAGTCCTCAAATTTTTCAAGCAGCGTCATAGCGTCCGCAGTTGAACCCGCAAACCCGGTTAAAATTTTTCCGCCTAATAACGTTCTTACTTTTCTTGCACCGGATTTTATAACCTGACTTCCCAAAGTTACCTGACCATCTCCGGCCATTGCGACTCGATTACCTTTTCGCACACATACTATTGTAGTTCCCTGAAACAGAATTTTTCAATCCCTTCGTAAAATAATTTATTTTTTATTTAGTTATATATTATCTCATTAGTTTCTGTTTTTGGAATAATTAGAAAGAAGTAAAATTGTCCGTGAAAGTTGTGAAAAAAATATGAACACAAAAACTAAATTATGAAATTAAAAATTGCGATTCTATTTTTTGAATCAGATTTGTGAATCATTGCAAACAAATAAAAAAATAAAACTTTTTGTAGTGGCAAATGTAGTGGCAAAATATTTTTTTTCCCCTGAGATTAAAACTTGAATAAAAATATTTTAACACGAAATCAAAAACATGCTATAATTTCAAACATAAAGGTGCATACAGCAAATATTAGGCTCGCAATCAAGTAAAATTGATGAAAAATGCACCTTGTTCTTAATATCAGGAGTTGTAATAATGATGCTTGAATATCTTAAAGAAGAATCAAATAAAACACTCACCGAAAATTTTGCTTTAACTCACAAGTCAACAGGTTCTGAATGTTTAGATTTATTCGCAACTGTCGGGGCTTTGAGAAATTCTGACAAAGACGAAATTCAAACAAGATTCATGCGTGCTTTTGCCGAAAATAAAGACATGGCTGTTAAAATTGCTTTTTATGCCCGTGATGTCAGAGGCGGTTTAGGCGAACGAAAAACTTTCAGGGCGATTCTTGAATGGCTTTATGAAAATTCACCTTCGACGATCGCAAAAAATATTTCGTTAATCCCTGAATACGGACGTTATGACGATTTATTAACTTTGATAATGCAAGATAACGGAGGGGTTTATTTATCGGCAATGAATTTTATAAAATCACAGCTTGACGAAGATATAAAATCCGAAAATCCTTCGTTATTAGCGAAATGGTTACCCTCAATAAATGCCTCTGACAAAAATACAAGAATCAAGGCAATGAAAATCGCAAAATTTCTGGGAATGAATTACAAAACTTACAGGCAAACGCTTTCAAAGTTGAGAGAAAAAATAAAAATTCTTGAAAATAATCTGCGTGAAAAAGATTACACCTTCGATTATTCAAAACAGCCTTCAAAAGCAATGTTCAAATATCGAAAAGCATTTATCAGGAATGACGGCGAACGTTACAGCGAATTTCTGCAGAACGTTGCACAGGGTAAAATCAAACTTAACACGGAAACTCTTGCACCTTACGAAATAATTTTGCCGATAGTGTCATGGCAGCCGAAAAATTTTTCCGACGCTGAAAGAAATTCCCTTAATGTTACATGGAACGCTCAAAAGGATTTTACTAACGGTGAAAACGCCCTCGCAGTTGTTGACGGGTCAGGCTCAATGTACAGAATTGACGGACTTTTATCGCCGATAGCCGTTGCAATTTCGCTGGGGATTTACTTTGCTGAAAGAAATTCGGGGAAATTCAAAAATCATTTCATAACATTCTCCGAGAATCCGCAGTTAATCGAAATAAAAGGCTCTGACATTGTCGAAAAAGTAAATTACTGCAGACGTTTTGACGAAGTCGCAAACACTGACATTCAAAAAGTTTTCGAGCTGATTTTGAACACCGCCGTTAAATATAATCTCCCTCAAAAGGAACTGCCCGAAACTTTATATATGATTTCAGACATGGAATTTGATTATTGTGTCGACAATGCAGAAATTACAAATTTCGATTATGCTAAAAAATTATTCTCCGAAAATGGCTACGAATTACCGAAAATTGTTTTCTGGAACGTTGACAGCAGACGTCGTCAGCAGCCCGTCAGACAAAATGAACAGGGAGTAATTTTAGTCAGCGGGACATCGCCGAGAATTTTTGAGATGTTGACGAACGGAAAAATTACGCCCGAAGAATACATGTTGTCAGTTCTAAATTCAGAGCGATACAAAAATATAACTGCATAAATTTTAAGAGAGAGAAATAAAACCATGCACTTAATTACAAGCCATTTGAACACAGATTTTGATTCGCTCGCAAGCATGATAGCGATTCAAAAATTATATCCTGATGCCGTAATCTGTCCGCCCGGTTCAATGAGCAGAAAAGTCCGGGATTTTTTATCTCGCAAAGGTCGTCTTTGGACTACAAAAATTTTGAAGCCTAAAAAAATTCCTCTCGATGAAGTTACGTTAATGATTGTCGTTGATACCCGCTCACGTCAGAGAATCGGAACATTCGCAGCTCTTGCAGGCCGTCAAGATGTCGCCGTTCATGTTTACGATCATCACCCGCCGACTCTTGATGACATTCCAGCCGAAGAATTAATTTATGAACCTATAGGAGCGTTGACAACTTTAATCGTTGAACATTTATTAAATGAACGTAAGGAAATCACTCCCGAAGAAGCAACGTTATTCGCACTCGGAATTTATGACGACACAGGAGCATTAACTTATGAGACAACGACTGAAAGAGATATTGCGGCAATAAGTTATTTAAGGGAATTGGGAGCGGATTTGTCAGGAATTTTATCGCAGGTTGAAAGCGATATTTCACAGGACGATAGAAAATTGCTTGACAATCTTGCTGAAAATGCCAGAGAAAAATATATTAACGGTGCAAAAGTTTATTTGACATGGGCAGAAACCGAGCAATATGTTCAAGGCCTTGCAATATTCGTGAATAAATTAAAAGAGTATTGCGACTCTCATGTTACGATTGCAGTTGTCAATAACGGCGGTAAAAAAATTAACATCATTGCCCGCAGTGTTGAAAATGTTTTGAACGTCAAGGAATTTTTAGCACCTTACGGAGGGAGCGGACATTTTCAAGCCGGAAGTGCAACAATACCGTTGACTAACCCTTCAGATGACAGAGAGGTTGTAAAATTACTCGACGAAATCGAAAACAGACTTCATAAATCCATAACTCCCTTAATGAAAATTTCGGACATTATGTCGTCTCCCGTAATCGCCGTAAACCCTGATGCAAAAGTCGAAGAAGGTTACAGAACTATGTTAAGGTTCGGAATAAAATCCCTTCCCGTTGCAAATTCTGAAGGTGAAGTCGTGGGAATGATGACACGGCGTGATTTAGATAAAGCACATCTTCACGGATTGGACAGAGCAAAAATTTCTGATTTCATGACTCAGGGAATTATCAGTCTCTCGTCTCAAGCATCGATTGACGAAGCTCATAGAATGATGGCGACATACGGATTTGAAAAAATGCCTGTTCTTGACGAAAACGGAAAATTAGTCGGGACACTTTCACGAGCGGATTTGTTGAAGGCTTTATATCATTCGGGGCAATTTTCGGGCGAAGATAATTCGAGGGACTCAACGGGGTTTTTATGGGTCGAAAATGTTTCTCACTTAATGGAAAATTCTTTCAGCCTCAAAACACTTTCATTATTGCGTCGTGTCGGAGCTAAAGCGAATGAATTAAAAATGAAGGCTTATTTAGTCGGCGGAACTGTCAGAGATATTTTAATGGGAGTTCACAACATGGATATTGATATTTCTGTCGAGGGGGACGCTGAAGAATTAGTTTCGTCATGGAATGAACCCGGCTGTCGTGCAACACTTCACGGAAGATACAAAACAGGGACGATAACATTTCCTGACGGTGAGAAAGTTGACGTTGCAACAGCAAGAAGAGAATTTTACGAATATGCAGCTGCGACTCCCGTTGTACAAAACAGTTCATTAAGGCAGGATTTAGGACGAAGGGATTTTACCGTAAATGCGATGTCAATTTCTTTGAGCGAGGACGATTGGGGAACATTGACGGATAATTTCGGAGGACGTGCAGATCTCAAGGATAAATTATTAAAGATTTTGCATAATTTAAGTTTCGTTGAAGATCCTTCAAGAGTTTTGCGGGGGATTAGGCTTGAGCAAAGATTAAACATGACATTTGAAGATAATACTTTAAGATTATTGAAAAGTGCCGTGCGCGGGGGATTGCTTGAATGTCTTTCAACTGCGAGAGTGAGGGCAGAACTTGAATTAATTTCAAAGGAAGCATGTTTTAGAAAAATTGTAACAAGAATGTCAGAATTAGGCGTGTGGGCTTCATTATTTCCAGGAATGAACGTAACCCCTGAAAGTGTTAATCAGAAACTTCATATTCTTGAACATTTTATGCCGCAGATTAGAAAACACGCAGTCGATTTTAAGGGTATGGAATGGATTATAAAAATGGCGATAGTGTTTACGGAGTCGAAATATGAAATTAAGTTTTCAGCGATGGACAGAATGAATTTAAGCCCAAACGAACGAGAGCAATTAACAAAATGTTTTCAGCAATGGCCTAACGTTGAAAAATTCTGCTCGAATTATAAGACGCTGAAAAATTCCGATATATATTTATTTTTCAAGGATTATGGTGCAGTGCCTTTGGTTTATTGGCTGACATGCTTAAAGACTCCCGACACAAGACGCTTAATAATTGAACATCTCGAAGTCTGGACAAACGTAAAAGGAACTTTGACGGGAAAAGATTTGCAGGCTATGGGCTTCAAGGGAAAACAGATCGGCGACAAATTGAACGAAATAAAATTAGCAATTATTGACGGTCAAATAAAGACTCCCGATGAGGAAGCAGATTTTATTTCGCAGAGTCTTTAATTTCGCTGATTAAGTTTTCGATTAAGACTAAGACTTCGGGATCGCTTACGGAAATATTTTCAGCCTGTTTGAAGATTAAATATAACTTGTCTTTTTGTTTCCGTGTCAAAGAATCTTCGATTTCAATCAATTTTCCTCTAAGTTCCCGAATTTTTGAATTTAAGTTCAAACGTTCGGGATTTTTGTTTTTATCGCTTAAATTTGAAATTTCGGCGGCCTTTATCGAGGCACCTTTAGCGATTATGTTGTCGATTATTTCAGGCGAAAATTTTGTAAACTCCCTCAAAACTCTTTGCACAATCGGAATTTTTGCACAGCCTCCCGTTAATATAAAGTTGTCAGGCTTATAGATTCTCATAAATTTTTGCAGAACATGTGAAGCACGTTTTATTGTGAAATAAATTAATCTCTCAAAATCTTCACGCAGAATTTTAACGTCCCGCCACAAAACATATTCATTATCAGAGAGTGAAATTTTTATCTGTTCGGCTTTGTCAATGAGAATTTTTTTGTCGATTAAATTCAGCGTAAATCTTTCACTTAGCCATGATGCAAAAACTTTATCAAATTCATTTCCAGAAACATCATCAATAATTTCACTGCCTAAAATTTCGCCGTCATTAAAAATTAAAATATCGCTTTTCGATGCACCGAAATCATAAATTAAAATTTTCCCGTTGTAATTAAAATTATTGAAATATAAATTTATTGCTTCGTTCTTAGAGATTATATTAACGTTTTTGAAACCCGATTTTTTAGAGAGAAATATAGTATCGTCTTTTTGTTTATATGTGAAATTTTCGGGAATCGCAATGACGCATGAAAACACAGGTTCATCGAAATAAATTTCAGCTTCTTCACGCAATTCTAAGGCATCAAAATTTTCATTGACAGAAATTATTTCAGAATCGTATGATATTTTTGAAGTCTTTGAGCCGTAATCAATTCCGACGCAAACATTCAAGTCCGTTATCGACATATTTAACCGCCTTAGCTTTTATAATTTCGTTTTCATTTCCTTCACAATAAGCATCTATATAATTTCTCGTGTGTCCTTTGTTATTTTTTTCGATTAAGATTTCAACGTCATGATTAACAAAACTTTTTGCGTAATTTTCATATAATTCATGGCCGAGTTTAATTGCTTCGGAAGTTCTGAAGATTTTAGTTTCGTGTGGAATTTGATTTTCCATTTTTGCCGCCAAAGTTCCATTTCTGACTGAATACGGGAAAACATGAACACGCCCCAAATTTGCTTCCCGCATGATTTTTAGTGTATTGTTGAAAGCATTTTCGCTCTCGTTTGGAAAGCCGACTAAAATATCGCTTGAGATGTGAATCCTGTCAGAGATTTTTTTTCGAGCATTATAGCAGACGTTCAAAAATTCCTTTGCCTTGTAGCCTCGCCGCATTGAAGATAAAATTTCGTCATCTCCGCTTTGTAAGGGTAAATGTAAATGATGACAGAACATTTCGCAATCACTCAAAGCATTAATTAAATTTTCGTCAAGGCAGAAAGGTTCAAGGGAGCCAAGCCTTAAACGTTTTAACGATTTAATTTTTGAGACGGATTTTATTAAGTCAGCCAGCGAGGAATTTATATCACGCCCGTAAATCCCTAAATGAATCCCCGTGAAAATAATTTCTTTGCAGCCATTGTCAATTAAGCGTTTAATTTCGGAAATTATATTTTCAACAGGTCTGCTGACCGGCCGTCCCCTCAAAAACGGAATTATGCAATAAGTGCAGAAATGATCGCAGCCGTCTTGAATTTTGATAAAAGCTCTTGAGTGCATAACGGGTTGAGTTATTTCGAGTTCTTCCCATTCGGAAACGTCAAATATATTTTTTTCTCTTAAATCCTGAAATTTTGTGTCGTGATTTTTGATTGCGTTCAACAAAATATCAGGCAAAATATTTTTTCCTTTGCTTCCCGACAAAATATTAATCCCTAAATCTTCGGCCATGTTCGAGTCAAGACTTTGAGACCAGCACCCGCAGACCGCCAAAATTCCTTCAGAGCCTAAAATTTTTCTGACACGTTTAACTAACTGCCTGCATTTTTTTCCTGCTTCCTGAGTTACTGAACACGAAATTATTACTGCGGCATTGAAATCGTCATTTATATTTTCGGTTATTTCAGCTCCGTTTGATTTTAATGCTCCAGCGATATATTCGCCTTCACACAAATTTGAACGGCAGCCGAAAACATGAACGAAGATTTTTATCCCCATGCTTTGATGGCTCTGCAACCCCACCAATCTCCTATTCGCATTTCACGTTCAACGAGCATTGACGAAGAATTTAACACTGATAAAAACGTATGGCTTTCAACATTTGTCATTCCCGAAAAAATCGCAAAACCTTTAGGCTTTAACACTCCCCTGACATCAGGAAGCATTGAAACGTTAGGATTTAACAAAATATTCGCCGTCAAAATATTAACTTGTCCTTTGAAACCTTTTAATAAATCGCCTTCGGATAATTCGCAGACTTTAGGATTAATTCCGTTAAGATTCATATTTCTTTTAGCTTCTTCAAGAGTTGAAGGGTCAATGTCTCTTGCGATTGCCTTATCAGCTCCCAATTTCAACGCAGCAATAAATAAAATCCCCGTTCCCGTTCCAACATCTAAAATCGTGTCGCCGTCTTTAACTGCATCTTCGAGAAGTGATAAAGCGATCTGTGTGCTTTCATGATAACCCGTTCCGAATGCACTCGCAGGATAAATATAAATCGGTGTACGATCGGCGGGGATAACTTCTTTTTCATGCCAGGGAGCCATAACCATTAAAGATTTTCCGACAGCAAGAGGCGGGAATGCGTCATAATGTTGTTTTTCCCAAGGCTGGTTTGAAGTTTTGTAGCAGCGTGTTAAATCGACATTTCTAAAATTCGGGTCTTTTAAGATATGTTCAACTTTATAAAGTAATTCGTCAATTCCTTCTGAACTGTCGTAATCTGCACGCAAAAATAATTTGTTGCTGTTATTCTCCGTGAAAATATATGAGCCTATACAATCCGAAAGTGTCGCAACGGTGCTTAAAATTTCTTCGCTTTCCGGTTTGTTTTTAGTGCTGTATTCTATTGTCCACCAGTAATAATCTTTTTCCTTTTTTGTTTTCAAATAGCTTTCAAGTTCGTCCATGTAAAAAATTCCTCTTTAATAATGAATTTATGATTGAAATTATATAATAATTATGCGTTCAAAAGTTTTAAGAGTTTTTGCCTTAAATCCGGGACATCATTTTCAATCGAATCCCAAACAATCGAATGATCAACATTACCGTAATCATGAGCATGAATGTTTCTCATAGCTTTAATAGCTCTCCATGCTATTTGAGGATTGGCTTTAACGGTTTCGTCCGATATTTTTCCTGCAAGTTCTCCAATTTGAATTAAACACATTCCGCATGAATATTGAAATTCAATTTTCGTTAAATATTTCTGAAAACTGTAATCAAATTTTTCAAGCAAATCGTAAATATCATCGCAATAACCTATCATTCTTTTAATTAACGCACGATCTTTATCATTCATTTTTATACAATAAAATTCCTTCGTTTTTTATTTCATCAAGAAAATTTTTATCTTGGATTCCTTCAGTAACAACATCAACATGACAGCCTAACTTATCCTCCAATTCATGAGCAAACGAAAAATATTGAATCAGTCCGTGAAGTTTTCCCTTGTCGATTAAAATATCAACATCGCTTGAATTATTCGCTTCACCTCTTGCGTAAGAACCGAATAAATTTACCTTCTTAACACCGTATGTTTCTGCGATTGGAATTACTGCGGATTTTATTTCGTCTATCGTTAAAATTATTTTCATTCACTCCTTATTTTTTATTTTCTATCATGTTAATATAAATTAAATTTTTTTGTGAGGTTAATTTATCGTGAAAAGAAATAATATTTTTTTATTCTCAATTATGTTTTTATTACTCTGCGAAACTTTTTCAGCCGCTGCCGAAACACGAGCAAGATTTTTATTCATTGGCGACATTATGACTCATCAACAGCAGCTTGATGCAGCGATTTACAAAGGCAAAGACAAAACACTCAAAGGCACTTACGATTTTTCACCGCAATTCAGACGTGTTAAAAAATTGCTTGAAGATTCGTTTTTAGTCGGAAATCTCGAAACAACTTTTTCAGGCACAGGAAAAAAATTAAAATATTCAGGCTATCCGTTATTTAACACTCCGGATTCTTTAATTGACGTTTTGAGCGATGACTTGAAAATTGATTTATTGACACTCGCTAACAATCACATTTTTGACAGAGGTGCCGGAGGTGCGAGGCGGACTGTTGAAGCGTTAAATTCTGCCGACATAAAATGGGTCGGACTGGGAATTGATGATGTTGTTTCAAATGACGCAATACTTTTAGAGAATGAAGGAATTAAAGCAGCATTTATAAATCATTCTTACGGGAGCAATTTATGGCCGAAATCAAATGACATTCACTTAAATGTAATTTCTGAAAAAGATTTGAAAATAAGTTTGGAACGTGCGAAAAAATTAAGTCCCGATATTATAATTGCGTGTTTCCATTGGGGAAATGAATATCAGTTGAAGCCTAACATTCACCAGAAAAAAGCCGCCGAAATTTCTTTCAACAACGGAGCAGATTTAATAATCGGAACTCACCCGCATGTTTTACAGCCCGTTGAAATTAAAATTGCCAGCAATGATATAAAAAATATAAAAGTTGTTGCGTGGTCGCTTGGGAATTTTGTTTCGTTTCAAAGAACTCTGCCGAGAGAAAGAAACTGCATTTTAGCCGTTGAAGTCGTAAAAGATGATGAAGGATTTACGAGAATTTCTAAAGTTTCGACAGCACCGTTATATGTCATAGCACCGGGACAAAAACGTACTGAAGTTACATACGCAGGAAATGACGAAAAAGTTTTAGCGAGCATGGATTTAGATTTTGAAGGCCTGAGCAAAACCCAGATTACAAAATTACACAATATCGGGAAAAATGTTTTAGACTTCTTAGGGACTCAAGATGAAATTGACGAATACGGATTTTATACTTTATGGAACGAAACATCGCCGGATATTTTGCCGAAAAGCAGAAGAAAATCACCGAAATAAACTGATATAATATTTTTGACGGAAGGGTTCCGAGCGAGTAGTCAGGGGCTTGCTGTTATACGGAGAATCCGCCCTGTGGAAGGGAGGTGTTAAAGGTGTCTTCAAAGAAAAATACGAAGCACAAACGTCCCAAAAAGAAACAGAGGCGAGACATCCTTCGCACGGTTTGTTACATCGCCTCTACTATTTTATCGTTGGTTCGCCTATTCTTTTTCATTTGGGATAGGTTTCACCGCTAAGAAATAATAACTTAATTGTTGTTAATTTTTAGTTGACCTGTTCCGTCTATTTAATTTTATCATAAATGAAGAAGTGATTAATTTTGAAATCTGACTCACACTATTTTGACGAAATCGTAAACATTATCGAACGTTTAAGAGCCCCCGACGGCTGCCCATGGGATCGAAAACAAACGCTTGAAACTTTACGCACTCCCATTACAGAAGAAGCCTACGAACTCGCCGATGCCATAACTAAAAATAACATCGATGAAATTAAAGAAGAAGCCGGAGATTTATTGTTGCAGGTTGTTTTTGTTGCTTCACTTGCGAAGGAAAAAAATTATTTTGACATTCAAGACGTTGTGCGGACAATTTGCGATAAATTAATCCGCCGGCACCCTCACGTTTTCGGAAATGTTGACGCTAAAGACGCTGACGAAGTTTTAAGGAACTGGGAAAAAATTAAAGCTCAGGAACGCAAAGAAAAACATGAAAGCACTTCGATTTTATCAGGCATTCCCGACGGTCTCCCGCCATTGTTGAAAGCAAACAGGATTCAAGGCAAAGTTGCTCATGTCGGATTCGACTGGCCTAAAAATGAAACAAAACCTTTATTTGATAAACTCGATGAGGAAATTCAAGAACTCAAAGACGCTTCAAACGAAAATAATCCCGAACATATCGAGGAAGAATTAGGCGATGTTTTGTTTATGACGGTGAACTTGGCAAGAAGATTAAAAGTTGATCCCGATGCTGCGTTAAATAAAGTCTGCGAAAAATTTAAGAAACGTTTTGAATTTATGGAAAAATCCGCTCAAGCTGAAGGCAAAAATATTTCAGATTACACGCTTGATGAACTTGACAAATTCTGGGACAAAGCAAAACTCACGGAAAAATAATTCGTGTATAATATTTGCAAAATTTTTATTAAGAGGTGTAATTTTATGAAAAAATTTATATCATTCGCGCTCGTTGTTGTGTTTTTGTTTTCGTTCGCATTGTCGGCTTCGGCTTTAACGGTCGGATTGCTCTCAAAAATGAATATTGAAGAGAACAATTTTTCAAACTATATGCACAAAGTCGATTCAGTTGAATATGGCGATGACACTTTTGTTTTCTATGATTCAATTCTTTCTATGACATTAGCTCTCGGTGCAGGAGATATTGACTCAATGGCTTTACCTGAAGTCGTCGCACAATATATTATCAACAGCAGACCTGATCTCAAGATTCGCAAGGCTGTTAATTTCAAATACAAACAATATCTCGCTTTCGGATTCCTTGAAAAAGATGAAGAACTCTGCAAAAAATTCAATGACGCTCTCAAAGAAATAAAATCTAACGGAACACTTGATAAATTACAAGAACGTTATCTTAAAACTGACAGCGAAACTGGATCAATATCCTTTGAAAATTTTGCAGATGCTGAGACAATCAAAGTTGCAATCACTGGCGATCTTCCTCCGATTGATTACATCGCTTCAGACGGAAAAGCAACAGGTTTCAACGTGGCATTGCTTTATGAAATTGCAAAAAAACTCAAAGTCAATATCCGTCTTGTTTATACAAACACCGGAGCAAGAGCAGCCTCGTTAATTTCAGGACGTTCCGATGTTGTTTTCTGGCATCATATTTCAGAGGACAGCAATATTCAAACTGACATTCCAAAGGGAGTAATTATTTCAGAGCCTTATTACGAATGGGTCAAATACATTAACATCGTACGTAAATAACGAAAATAAAAAATATTTCTGCTTGACAGAATTTGGGGGGGTATATCCTTAGCGATATTTTTTATTTAAGAGGTATCGTTTTATGAAAAAGTTTATATCCTTCTTTCTTGTTGTTGTGTTTTTATTTTCGTTTGCGTTGTCGGCTTCGGCTTATACGGTCGGAATGCTCTCAAAATTAGATATTACTGAGAACGATTGGAAAAATTCTATTCTCAAATACCATTCTGAAGCTGACGATTACGTTTTTGTTTTCTATGATTCGATTCTTTCCATGACGTTGTCTCTTGGTGCAGGAGATATTGACGCAATGGCCTTACCCGAAATTGTTGCACATTATGTCATTAATAACAGACCCGATTTGAAAGTCAGCAGGATTATTAAGCCCGAATACAAACAATATTTTGTTTTCGGATTCTCTGAAAAAAATGAAGAACTTTGCAAAAAATTTAATGACGCTCTCAAAGACATCAAATCTGACGGAACACTTGATAAATTGAAAGAACGTTATCTTAAAACTGACGGCGAAATTGAATCAATATCTTTTGAAAATTTTGCAGATGCTGAAACAATCAAAGTTGCAGTTACGGGCGATCTTCCTCCGATTGATTATGTAGCTTCGGACGGAAGTGCAGCAGGTTTCAACACGGCGTTGCTTTCGGAAATCGCAAAAAAACTCAAAGTCAATATCAGCCTCGTTAATACGAATACCGGAGCAAGAGCAGCCTCGTTAATTTCAGGGCGTTCCGATGTTGCTTTCTGGTATCAGCTTTCAGACGGTGTCAATAAACAAAAAGATATTCCTCAGGGAGTAATTGTTTCAGAGCCTTATTACGACTGGGATAAATACGTTGACATCATGCTTAAAAACGAAAACAAAAAATAATTTCTGTTTGACAGAATTGGGGGAAGGGTATTATCCTTAAGATACTAAATTTTATTATCAAGAGGTGTAACTTTATGAAAAGATTTATATCCTTCTTTCTTGTTGTTGTGTTTTTATTTTCATTTGCGTTGTCGGCTTCGGCTTCAACAGTCGGAACGCTCTCAAAGTTGAATGTTGACGAGGACGATTTTGCAAATTATGTACACAAGATCAACGAAGAATCTGACGATGGCGATTACGTTTTTGTTTTCTATGATTCGATTCTTTCTATGACGTTGTCTCTCGGAGCAGGAGATATTGACGAAATGGGTTTACCCGAAATAGTCGCACAGTATGTTCTTAGCAGCAGACCTGATTTCAAAATTCTCAAAACTATTAATCTCAAATACAAACAATATCTCGCTTTTGGATTCATGGAAAAGAATGAAGAACTTTGCAAAAAATTTAATGACGCTCTCAAAGACATCAAAGCTGACGGAACACTTGATAAATTGAAAGAACATTATCTTAAAACTGACGGCGAAACTGAATCAATAGCTTTTGAAAAATTTGCCGGAGCCGAGACAATCAGAGTTGCAATTACTGGCGATCTTCCTCCGATTGACTATGTAGCTTCAGACGGAAGAGCAGCAGGGTTTAATACGGCGTTGCTTTCAGAAATCGCTAAAAAACTAAAAGTCAATGTCCGTCTCGTTTATACGAACACCGGAGCAAGAGCAGCCTCGTTATTTGCTGGACGTTCAGATGTTGTGTTCTGGTATCAGCTTTCAGAGGACAGCCAGAAGCAAAACGATATTCCTAAGGGAGTAATTGTTTCAGAGCCTTATTACGACTGGGACAAATACGTTCGCATCGTACGTAAAAACGAAAAAGCGTTCAATGACGACTAATAATAATAAACCCATTTAAGAAAGATTCTCCCCTTCGTGGGGAGTATTTTTTATTTATGGAGGTGCAAAAAAAGAAATGGTTAAAAAATTTGAATTTAATCCTTCCGACAAAGACAAAACAATCTCCGAAATTTTGAATTATGTTCATGAAACTGTCAGGAACTTCAAAATGAAAAGCATTAACGAAAATCAAGTAATCTTAATGTTTGAAGAAAGCCTGTTGAGTTTGATTAATAATTCAGAATCCGACAAAACTTTCACGATTAAAACATCAATAAAACGTTTTCTTGACACGTTGAATATTGAAATAACAGTTCCCGGAAGAGAATTTGAATTTGCCGAAGAAATTTCATCGTTAAAAGTTGAAGATGATGATGACGATTCAAAATCAGCGATTCAAAATCTTCTTTTGCGTTCATTCGGAAATAAATTGAAATACAAGCATAAAAACGGTCTGAACTCAATAAAAATTGAAGCCGTTAAATCTCCGTATTCATTTTTATATAAGACATTGACTGCGGTATTTTTTGCTGTAGTATGCGGAATTATATGCAGATATTTTGTGCCTGAAAAAATTTACATGATTTTGAACGACAATATTCTTGAAGCTGTACGAGACATGTTTATGAACGGAATAAAAATTGTCGTAGCTCCGATTGTATTTTTCTCGATTGTGAACAGTGTTTCGCAATTCAATAATTTTTCTGAAATCGGGAAAATGGGCGGAAAATTCATGACGTTATTTTTAATCATGGAATTTACTGCGTGTGTTTTGTCCGGATTAGTTTTTTATGCAGCCATGTTTGCAGGTTTTCCGTTTTCGGAAATTCTTGCTCACGGTTCTGAAGTCAGTACGTTTACGGCGGGGAGTTTTTCAATCAAAAATCTGATAGTGAACATAATACCTTCAAATTTTGTAAATCCTTTTTTGAAATCAGATATGCTTCAGTTAATGGCGTTAGGAATTTTGTGCGGTCTTGCGATCGGATCAATAGGCGATTATTCAAAGACATTGAAAAATTCATTTTCTGCATGGGACGAACTTTTCAGGAAAATTACATCAATGATTACACGTTTCATTCCGTTTGCTGTATTTTGTTCTATATGGTCAATGTTTTTAACGACGGGAGCGGAATTGCTTTTCTCACTTTTCAGCATAATTGTAATAGTATTTACAGGAATGATTTTAATTTTATGCGTTGACTGCCTTAGATTAAAATTCAAGGGTTTAAGCGTCTCAAAATTTTTGTCGAAAACTGCATTTGCTATGGCTCACGTTTTCAGTACTACATCGAGCAGTGTATCATTGCCGGAAAACATGAAAGCTGCTGAAAAATTGGGAGTGCCTTCAAAAATTTATTCGTTCTCAATGCCTTTGAGCGTAATTTTCTCGAAGAACGGCAGTATTTTTTACAGGGCTACAACGGCTCTTTTAATGGCTAAGATTTTCGGCGTTGAAATTTCGTTTTTTTCTGTGATTTCGGTTTTAATTTCTGCATCGATAATCACTCTTGCAACCCCGGGCGTTCCTGGAGGAGCTTACATAGCATTCTCGGCGTTGCTTGCACAGCTCGGCGTTTCGTCTGAAGCATTGGCCTGCATAATCGGAGTCGATGCCGTAATGGATATTTTTATCGGCGTTATAAACAGTTTCGGAGCGATAGTTTCAACTGTAACAATATCGAAAGATTCCGGAATGTTAAATCAGGAAATTTATGAAAGTAAAGTATAATAAATTAAGGGAATAATACATGTTGATTTACAAATTAGGGAGGCGGTTGTGATTTCCATCGACAAAAATAAAACTGCTGAAAATATTGCAGTAGCTCGGGCGTCAGAGACGATTATTCAGCGTTATGGAAATGCTGCAAAAGAATTTGTTGTAGCTTACGAGGGAATTGATAACGCAACAGGACAAGCTTTACAAAAAGGTTTGAAGAATATTTCAGGTTACAAAGTTAATCCAAAGTATGAAGCTCAAAACTTAAGACAACAAAGCGGATTTTCAGCAGAAGTTCTTGACACTGCAAAGAAAAACGCTCATAACATCGTGAAAGGAAATTCCGCAAGAGCAGCCCGCACAGATGATATTGCAAAGAGAGTTGATGAAAAATTCGGCGACATCGGCGGAACTAATGAAACCAAGTACGATCAAGCTGTTTTCAAAAACGGAAAAATTGTTGATGCTTCACAGTTTAAGTTTATCGGCGATAATGCTTCGGCTTGTCTCGATAAATTACACTCTCAAAAATTTTGCGAAAAATATGTCGATAAAGGCGTGAATTTCACTGTGCCTTCAGATTACTATGACGAAATTAAGGCGGAAATTCCGAAACGAATTGACAAACTCGAACAGCAAATTCTCAAAAATCGTCAAGACGGAAAATTTGAGTTAGCAGAGAGGAAAAAACTTGAAATCGAACGTTACAAAAAAATTAACAAAGGCTTAAAACGAAGCAATTTGACAAATGAAGAAGCAATGTTTGCACGAAAACACCCAACTTTAGCAACTGCAAAGGAAATTGCAAAAGTCGGACACGGTGCAGGACTTGAAGGTGCAAAGTACGGTGCTGCAATCGGCGGAGGAATTTCAGCAGTTAGAAATATTGTGTCTGTGATTTCAGGTGAAAAAGATTTCGGCGATGCTGCAATCGAAGTTGTTTACGACACCGGAACGGGAGCTGCGGTCGGCTACATTTCAAATTTCGGAATGAGTGCTTTATCGGGCGTTATGAAAAATTCTGCTTCGGGGTTAATTCGTTCAATGGCAGAATCAAATATGCCTGCTCAAATTGCAATAGCGGTTTTTGAGGCCGGTAAAACTTTACTCAAATATTCAAACGGTGAAATCAGCGGGACAGAATGTGTTGAAGAGTTACAGGAAAAAGGTGTCGGCATGGCCGGAGCGATTGCAGGTGCGGAAATCGGACAGGCTGTAATTCCGATTCCAGTTGTCGGAGCTGTTGCAGGTTCAATAATCGGTTATGCCGTTTCAAGTGCATGGTACAATGAATTAAAAAATATTATTAATCTGGAAAAAATTGCATACGAAGAATATTTGAGAATTGAACGTGAATGTAACGAAGCAATCGAAGCATTAAAAGAATATCGTAAAAAAATCGAAGCGTTAATTTCAAAATATATGATTGAACACATAACGGCTTTTCACACTGCATTTGACGTTATGAAAGACGCTTTTGAAATCGGCGATATTGACGGCTTTATTTCGGGGGCAAATATGATTACAAAAAAACTTGGCGGAACTGTCCAATTTAACGACATGAGGGAATTTGACGAACTCATGATGAGCAGTGAAGCCCTTGTTTTATAAAAATTTTTAGGAGGTAGATATTTTGGGAATTTTGGAAAAGATTAGGCAGTGGCAGTTTGGGCTTTACGAGGGAGATATTTTGAAAAAGTTTAGGCTTTACAGGGGAGAACTTATCCCCGACTCCTGCGGTTTCATTACAAGTGTCAGCCGCTATGATAAGTACGGAGATCAGATACTTGACGACCCTGAGAATGTTCCCTTTAGTAACGTTGAAACTTACTTTAGGAAACAGGTCAAACACGAAGATAGTATGCACGATAATTGCAAGAGAGATCCAGTTATGTATTTTCAACGCTCTTGTTATCGTCGCGCGGGTTTTTGGGAGTTTTGTGCGTGGGTACATTATTATGACAAAGCTACTCCGGAAAATGTGAAAGTTCTCAAGGAATATATGGAACTTTGGGAAATTGACGAGTCTGTTTATTTTGAAATGGCAGACATCGCCGAAGCCTACAAAGTACTTACTCCGTACATAATCGAAGAATACGGCTCGTTGAAATTGACGGGTGAAGCAGCAAAAGACAAAAAAGACCTTGACGCAAGCGTAAAGGCCATTATAGAGGTTGGTTAAACAGGAGGGAAAAATGCCATTACCATTAATACCGCTTTTACTGGGCGGAGCAGGTTTAATTGGAGCAAGCAAAGTTGCAGGCTCTTATGTTGCTAATGATGACGCAAAGAGAATCAATACTGAAGCAAGCGATTTAGTCCGCAACGGAGAATATCGAATGGAAGAGGCACAGGAAGCTACAAAAAAAGCACTTGAAGCACTCGGCAGAAAAAAGAGTTATGTTCTTAACAACAGCATTCAAAATTTTGTTCAGGCATTCAGTCAGATTAAAAACGTAAATTTTAACGAGCCAACAGAATTAAACGAGCTTGGAAAATTTCAACTTGATTCTGCTTCTTTTGAAGGTTTGCGTGAAATGAATAAATTTGCTTCTGCCCTTTCAAGTGCGACTGCAACAGCTTTAATGTCTTTCGGTGCTTACGGTACTGCTTCAATTTTAGGGTTGGCTTCTGGTAGTGTTGCTTCAGTTTTGAGCGGATTTATTACTTCAAATGCTACTCTTGCCTTTTTAACAGGAGGAAGTATCGCAGCAGGTGTAACTTCGGTTTTAGGAGGAACATTAGCAGCTCCTGCCCTTGCCGTTTTGGGAATATTTTTAGAATCAAGTGCAAGTAGAAATTTATCTGAAGCAAGGAGTAATAAGTCTCAGGCACTTAGATTTTACAGAGAAATAGAAACTGCAATCTCAGCATGTAACGGAATCCGAAGAATGTCATATTTACATGAAAGATTGTTAATGCGTCTTGATATTTTGTTGTCAGCAGCGAATAAAGGATTGGTGCAGACTATCAACACAAGCGGAACGGATTACGGCAAATATTCTCCTGCTGAAAAAAAGACCGTAGCCGCTGCAGCTTCACTGGCAAAAGCAGTTAAAACAATTCTTGACACTCCGATTTTGACAAAAGAAGGAAATGTAACTCAAGAATCATTGGACTCTGCAAACGAAGTAAGACAAGCATTGCCGGCATAAAAATTGAATCTTAACTTTCCATGTAAAAAATGCGGAATGTGTTGCAGAATGTTAAAGCATGTTCCGCAGCTTCATGACTTCGACAGGGGCAATGGTGTCTGCAAATATCTCGAAAACAATTTATGCAGCATTTACGACAAACGCCCTTTAATCTGCAACGTTCAAAAAATGTACGAAAAATTTTTTGCTAATATCATGCCTCCGGAAGAATTTATTTTTCTAAATCTCGAAGCCTGTCAAAAATTAATGCACTATACGGAAAAAATATAAAGTATAATAAACTCAAAATAAAAATTAACTTTTAATATTTGACATAAACAGGAGGAAAAAATTTTTATGGCAGGAGAAAAAAAAGTCAGAATTACCGAAACAGGTTTGCGAGATGCTCATCAGTCTTTAATCGCAACAAGAATGACAACTGATGACATGCTCCCCGTTCTTGAATACATGGATAACGCAGGTTATTGGGCTCTTGAAATGTGGGGCGGAGCAACTTTTGACTCGGCAATGAGATTCCTTGACGAAGACCCTTGGGAAAGATTGCGATTAATCCGTGCAAGAGTTAAAAATGCAAAATTACAAATGTTATTGAGAGGTCAAAATCTTGTCGGTTATCGTCATTATGCCGATGATGTAGTCCGTGAATTTGTTAAAAAAGCTGTCGGAAACGGAATTGATATTATTCGCTGCTTCGATGCACTTAACGATTTAAGAAATGTTGAAGTCGCCGCCGATCAGACGAAAAAAGAAGGCGCACACTTACAGCTTTGCATGAGCTACACATTATCGCCCGTTCACACCCTTGAAACTTTTGCAAGCATGGCAAAGAAAATGGAGGAAATGGGAGCCGACTCAATCGCTATTAAAGACATGGCCGGTTTAATCGCTCCGAATGACTGTGCAGAACTTGTCAAAGCAATCAAGGAACGTGTCAGCATTCCCGTTGAACTTCACAGCCATTACACAACAGGACTTGCAAGCATGGCATATTACGCAGGCATTCAAGCCGGTGCAGATATTGTTGACACAGCAATTTCGCCCTTCGCACTCGGAACGAGTCAGCCTCCGACTGAATCGCTTGTTGCAGCTTTGGCAGGAACTGAATACGACACAGGAATTAAAATTGATGATTTACTCCCGATTTGTAATCACTTCAAAAAACTTCGTGAGAAATACAAAGATTTATTACCCGAAATTGCAGGAGTTGACATTAATATTCTGCGTTATCAGATTCCAGGCGGAATGTACTCGAACATGGTTAAGCAGTTAAAGGAAATGAACGCAATAGACAAGCTCGAAGATGTTTTGAACGAAGTACCCGTCGTCCGTAAAGCAATGGGCTATCCTCCGCTTGTTACGCCTTCAAGCCAAATGGTCGGAACTCAAGCAACAGTTAATGTCTTGCGAGGTCGCTGGAAAACATTTCCGAAAGAGATTAAACAATATTTCTTGGGTTATTACGGCCAGCCCCCTGCACCTGTAGATCCCGAAGTCCAGAAACTTGCTATCGGAGACGAAGAACCGATTACGTGCAGACCCGGCGAAAAAATTGCTCCCGAAATGGAACAGGCTCGTGAAGACTGCAAACCTTGGGCACTTGAACCCGAAGATGCTTTAACGTGGATTATGTTCCCTCAGGTTGCAAAAGATTTCCTTCCGAAGAAGTACGCAAGAGCTCACAAAAGAGACGTTGGACTTCAAGCACAGGCATCACCCGAAGCATATCCGGCATAAAAATAAAAAATGGAAATACCTTTATCAGGAGACGGATTCACTCAGGCAAGATTACTCGGTCAGAACGACGAGAATTTTGTCGAGATTGAATCCCGTTATCCTGTTTCACTTTCAATTCATGACGGGGTTGTCAAAATCAGCTCCCCTGATCCTGAACCAGTTAAAATCGTTGCTAAACTTTTAAGAGAATTAATTTCAGTTGCGGAGAAAGGACACGAAATTAAATCCGCCGATGTCAGATCTGCAATGGACGCTTTAGCTGAAGGACACGAATTAAAACTCAACGAATTATATTCCGAAATCATCTGTACGACTGCAAGGGGAAAGCCTATTCGTGCAAAAACTCCCGGCCAGCGTGCATATATTAAAGCGATTCGTGATAATTTTATTTTATTTGCTACAGGCCCTGCTGGTACCGGAAAAACTTATCTCGCAGTCTGTGAAGCCGTTTCAATGTTGAAAGCAGGGAAAGTTAATCGTGTTGTCTTAGTCCGTCCGGCAGTTGAAGCGGGAGAAAGTTTAGGTTATCTTCCAGGAGATTTAAGGGAAAAAGTTGAACCCTATGTCAGGCCGTTATATGACGCATTTTATGATTTATTATCGCCCGAAAAATTTTTGCGTTATGCTGATAAAGGCGTTATTGAGATCGTTCCTTTAGCTTACATGAGGGGACGAACGTTAAACGAATCTTTCATAATTCTTGACGAAGCACAAAACACTACACCCAAGCAAATGAAAATGTTTTTAACAAGATTGGGTTTCGGTTCAAAAGCTGTAGTTACAGGCGATATTACACAAGTTGATTTACCCGGCGGGGCTCCTTCAGGGTTAAAAAGCGTTAGAGAAATTTTAAGCGGAATTAAGGGAATAGATTTTATTAATTTAAGCGATGCCGACGTTGTAAGACATGAAATAGTACAAAAAATCGTTCAGGCCTATGCAAAATACGAAAATGAAGCATAAATATAAATATAAAATTCCAGTCTCAACAAAAGATACTTTATTCGAGAGAATAAACTTTATTTTTTTATCTAAACTTATTGCACCGTTAATATTTTTATTAGTCGCAGGAATTTTAATCGTCCTGATTCAATGGGCTGTTTTAACTCAAAGGGGCGACAGTTTTTCAATCAATAAACCTTCTCCCGAAACTTACCGTGTAATTTCTCAGATTCGTTATGACGACATGGACGCAGCTAAGGCATTGCAGACTATGGTTGCTGAAAGCGTCGCAGGTGTCATGGTCAGGGATCTTTCAGCTAAAACAAGACTTCAGAGACGACTCGAAGCTATCAGGGACTTGAAAGACATTTCCGCCAGAACTTTATATCTTGCAAATTTCCCCGAAGCACTATTGAGAGCGATTATGCACTTGAAAAACGAGGATAAAGCACGAATTTTGAATCTTGCCTTGAATGTCGGAAATTCATATATTGACAGGTTAGAATCCGAAAAAGTTTACAGGGGTAACAATGCTTTAATGTCTTCGATATTATGGGAGGAAATCGGGAAAGTCTCAACGTCTGTAAGCGATGCAAATTTAGTTTATCAGATTTTAATAGGGCTTGGAAATTTGAATTTCAAAGTTGACGAAGATTTAACTAAACTTGCACGTCAGGCAGCAATTAATGACGTTCCGATTTTAGACAGAAGGCTTGAAATAGGCGACGTAATAATCAACAAAGGCGACACCGTAACCGAACAGACAGCAATTTTGTTAAGGCTTCAGGGCTACACGGAAGATGTTTTCCCGTATAAAGAAATTTTTGCCGTAATAATCTTTGTGATTTCATTACCTTTATGGCTGAACATTTTATATCACGGTGCAGGCGAGCAAAAGCCTACATGGTGGTGTGTAGTTTTTATAATTTTGACGGCTTGGATTTCTGAAACTGTAGCTTTGCGTTTAGGGATTTACGGTGCAGGAACTTTGGCGGCTGTAACGATTTCATTTTTGTGCATTCCTGATTATTTAGCGTTTTGCCTGGCATTATTGGCCTCATGTTCGGGAATTTTTATCCTTGTCGGACAGGCTGTAATGTATCAGATTTTACTTGCAGTACTTGCGATTTTTTCGTCAACAATAGGCTTTTATTTCCTTCGTAATCTTGAATCGCGTCGCCAGGTTTCACGAAGAATTATTTTAACGGCAATTATTTTAATGGCTATTAGAATGTTTTTGAGGCAGCATATTGGAGTTGCATATGTGCAGGACGATTTCAGATTATTTATCCCGCTCGGAGTTTTCTGGAAGATGTTGTTAAAGTTCACAATTTTTGAAGTTGTGATGTCTCATTTCATGATTTTAGTTTTGCAGTATTTCGAGGAATATTTGGGAGTACTTTCAATTTTGAGTTTGCGTGAAGTCTCTCACCCTTCAAGCCCGTTATTAAGAGAATTACAGAGAAACGCTCCGGGAACTTATCAACACTGTTCGACTATTGCAACGTTAATCGAAGCTGTAGGAATGAAATTAAATATGGACGCTAATTTATTGAGGGCAGGAGCTTATTATCACGACATCGGAAAACTTAGAAAACCTCAATATTTTGTTGAAAATCAGGGCGGAGGGATTAACACTCATGACGAAATGTCGCCGATGTTAAGTTCAATGACAATCAGATCTCATGTTCAGGACGGTTTAGACTTGGCATTTGAAGCAAAACTCCCGAAACGTATTCGTGATTTCATAGCCGAACATCACGGAACAACCTGCACGAGATATTTTTATAATAAGGCCGTTGCAATGGGTGAAAATGTCGAATGGGCATCGTTCTGTTATCCTGGGCCTAAACCTCAGACAAGGGAAACAGCGTTGTTAATGATTGTCGATTCAGTTGAAGCCGCCGTCAGAGCCGCAAATATCCGAGAAATTGATGATACATTCGTTACGCTTGAAAAAATCGTTAATCAGGTTATAACGAGCAAGATAAACGAAAATCAATTCGATGAAGTTAATTTTACGTTGAAAGATCTTGCATTGATAAAAGAAACTTTAATTTCGGTTTTAATGTCGATGTATCACACCCGAAAAGTAAAGAAGATAGAACGAAAAAAATAAAATAATATAAAATATATGGATTATGAATATTTTTATGAAAGAGGTTTTTATTTTTGAAATTATCATTGTGCGTTGATTCTCCCGAAGATTCTTCAGGCGAAGGCGATTGTACGATTTTCGATTTTTCCGGAATTGAGAAAATTCTTGAGGGCGAACTTGAAAAATTTTATCCGGATTCAACTAAATTCGAGAATGTTGAAATTTCGATTTCTTTTGTAAAACCTGATTATATTCGTGAATTAAATCGAAATTACAGAAATGTTGATGAGGCTACGGACGTTTTGTCGTTCCCTATGATTGAAGATGAAGCAGTTGAAATTCCTGAACTTCCCGTGCTTTCACTCGGTGATATTATAATCTGCCCCGAAGAAGTTAAAAGGCTGCATTCTGAAATGAATTTCGATGAAGCTATATGCTTGATGATTGCGCATTCGTTTTTGCATTTATTGGGTTTTGATCATGACACCGAAGAAAAACAAATTGCGATGTGGAAGTCTCAGGACGAAATCAAAGAAAAGCTGATGACATGTTGTCGGAGGAACAAATAACTTATCATGATAATTTTAGGCTTTGTGATTTTGTTTCTCCTTTCAGCATTTTTCAGCGGTGCGGAAACTTCCATAACTGCTACTGGGACGGGAAAATTAAGAACTTTGCAGGAACAGGGAAAATATAAATTCTTAAATTCAACGTTTCAATGGCTGATTGATGACACACAAGAGGCTTTAACGGTATGTTTAATTGCTAATAACGTCGTAAACATTTCTGCTTCGGCTTTGGCTTCAAGTGTTGTGTTAAATTTATTCGGCTCGTCGGCTTTAGTTTTCGTTGTACCTGTAATGACAGTCTTAATCGTTATTTTAGGTGAAATTCTCCCTAAAAGTGCCGCAATGGTTTATTCTGAAAATGTTTTAATTTTTTCGTCTCCGATTTTAAGGATTTTAGCGTTTTTAATTTCTCCGATAGCTTGGGCAATGAAAAAATGTGTAACAGGAATCGGATTTTTGTTGCATATTGATTTAGGAACTCAACAGGTTTTTGTTACTCGTGATGAAATTGAACAGGTCGTAAAAATCGGCGAGGAAAGCGGTGCATTAGAAGCCAGTGAAAGAAGAATGATTGACGGAATTATTGACTTCGACGAAACAAAAGTCCATGAAATCATGGTTCCAAGAACTGACATGATTTTTCTTGAAGCCGATAATACTCTCGCTGATGCCGTTAAATTATTCATTGAAGAAGGCCATTCAAGAATCCCGGTTTATGAGGAAAGCCCTGACAACATAATCGGAATTTTGTATGTTAAAGACACACTGAAAAATTTGCTTGACTCTAACTTAGATTGTGATGTCAGAAATTTATTGCGGAAACCGATTTTCGTTCCCGAAACAATCAGGACTGCCGAGCTTCTCGAAAATATGCGTCGTGAACATATCCATATTGCAATTATCGTTGACGAATACGGCGGTGTTGCAGGACTTGTAACAATGGAGGATATTTTGGAACAGATTGTCGGCGAAATTCAAGACGAATACGATCAAGAGACACCCGAAATTCAAAAACTTGATGACGGCTCATATCTTGTACAGGGAGTCATAAGCCTTGAAAATCTTAGCGAGGAATTGGGCACGGAATTTGAGAGTGAAGACGCTGAAAGTTTAGGCGGACTTGTATTAACTTTGTCGGGCAGTTTTCCTGAAGAAGGCGAAATCTTCGAGTACAACGGCTGGCAGATAAAAGTTGAAGGACTCGAAGATCACAGAATTACAATGTTGAAATTAATTCCCATGAAGTAACCTTTTCTCACGTGCATGTCTGTGAGTAGTAATTACAAATCTGTGTACCTCGTCCCTTAACCTTTGAAGTAATTGAAGAGCTGGATCGCTTCTTTCAAGTCTCAAAGGTTCTTTTTTATTCGGGATAAATATTAATTCCTCACGTTTTGCAAGTGAAATCAAAGGTAAATCAAAATTTAATTCCTTCAAAGCCTTCATTGCGTATTCAAGCTGAATTTCTCCACCGTCGATTAAAGCTAACTGCGGGGCGGGTTCTGAATTGTCGATTACGTGAGAATAACGACGTTTAACAGTTTCATAAATTGATTGAAAATCGTCAATTTCTCCGTCTTTTAACGATCGGATTTTGAATTTTCGATATAAATTTTTATTCGGCCTTCCCTGTTCAAACACTACACAACAGCCGTAAGTATCATGGCCGGAAGTGTGTGAGATGTCGAATGCGTCAATTCTCCAAGCAAGAGTTTTTAACCCAAAAAGTTCCTGAATCCTGTTTAATACATTCCAAGTTTCATTGTCTAAATCCTGTTGTAAAACTGACGAAATTTTTTGCTGCGATAACTTCCAAATTGCTCTGATTGCGTCTCTAAAGTTAGCGGCTTTCTCAAATTCCATATTTTTAGCGGCTTCGTTCATTCGAGTTTTTAATCTGTCAGTCAGCTCGGCATTTTTACCCTCAAACAACAAAATTATATCCGTAACTCTTTCGAGATATTCTGATTTTTTACACATTCCTGCACAAGCACCCATTGAACGTCCCAAATTATATTCTATGCAGGGTCTTTTATTTGGGTCTGGATTAATTTTTGATTTGCAGACTCTCAACGGAAAATAACGCTCAAAAAGTCTCATTAATTCCCTGATATTTCCTGCGTCAACAAAGGCTCCGAGATATTTTGCACCGTCATTTTGTTTATGTCTTGTAATTTCGATTCTGGGATATTCTTCGTTAGTGATTTTAACGTAAGGATATTTTTCGCTCATTTTTAACTCAATATTAAAGAAAGGCGAATATCTTTTAATTAATTTCGCTTCAACGATTAAGGCTTCTGCTTCTGTTTCAGTTCTGATAATTGAAATGTCATCGATTAATTCGACAAGTTTATTTAATCTCGGTGATAAATGATGTCTGAAATATGAACTTACCCTGCGTTTTAATTTTTTTGCTTTGCCAACGTAAATTATCTCGCCATCTGAATTTCTCATTAAATATACTCCCGGACGTTCGGGAAGATTTTTTAATATTGACGAAATTTTTGCATTCATTTTAGCGTTACTCCCCTTTTACATTATGATATTATATCTTTCAATTATAACTAAGAGGAGTAAAAAATAATTTTGAATTTGAATCAGGAAAAAGTTTACACTGTCGAAATCGGGGAAGAACCTATTGTTTTTAAGACAGGAAAAATCGCAAAACAGGCTGATGGAGCAATTATGGCATCACACGGAGAAACAGTTTTATTATGTACAGCCTGTATGTCAGACACAGCAAGGACGGGAATTGATTTTTTCCCATTGGTAGTTGATTACGAAGAAAGATATTATTCAGCAGGTAAAATTCCTGGAGGTTTTATTAAGCGTGAAGGTAAGCCTGCTGACAGTGCAATTTTAGCGTCAAGAGTCTGCGACCGTTCAATTCGTTCATTATTCGGCGATGACATGAGAAACGAAATTCAAATTGTTGAAACGGTTATGGCAATGGATCAGACTAACCCTCCAAGCATCTTGGGAATTAACGGAACAAGTGCAGCACTTGCAATTTCGGGAATCCCTTGGGGAGGGCCTGTAGGTGCTGTCAGAATCGGTCTTGTCGGAGGAAATTTAATCGTTAATCCGACTGAAAAACAAATGAATAACTCAATGCTTAATTTAATCGTTGCAGGACATGAAGACGGCATCACAATGGTTGAATCAGGTTCTTATGAAGTTTCAGAAGAGTTAATGATTGACGCATTACAGCTCGCACACTCGGAAATTAAGAAAATAATAGCCGTCATTAATCAAATGAAAAGTGAAATCGGAAAACCTCAAAGAGAAATTCAAATCCCCGAAAAAATTCCCGAAATAGACGAAAAAATCAGAGAAAATTTTGACAGTGAAATTGATACGGCAGTCAGAATCCAGGAGAAGAAACCAAGAGAAGAAAAAATCAGCGAAATCAAAACTAAAGCACTTGAACTCTTCAGCGAAATCATCAAAGAAGATCCCGACAAAGAATTTTACATCACCGGCTACATTGACAAACGCACAAAAGAAATCATGAGAGCCATTATCATTAACGAAAATATCAGAGTTGACGGCAGAAAAATGAATCAAATCCGCCCAATTTCATGTGAACTTGATATTTTGCCTAAAGTACACGGCTCTGCTCTGTTCACACGAGGGGAAACTCAATCGCTTGCAACCGTAACGCTTGGAATGATCGGCGAAGATGACCAGATTCAGGACGGTATTAAACTTAATGAACCTGCGAAAAGATTTTTGCTGCATTATAATTTTCCTCCTTATGCTGTCGGCGAAGTCAGAGCTATAAGAAGTCCGGGAAGGCGTGAAATCGGTCATGGTGCATTAGCTGAACGTGCAATTTTACCTGTAATTCCGACTGAAGATGAATTTCCATATGTTATTCGTGTTGTTTCGGACATCATGGAATCTAACGGCTCAAGTTCTCAGGCAAGTATCTGTGGAGGGAGTTTAGCTTTAATGCAGACAGGAGTCCCGATTCGCTGTCATGTTGCAGGAATCGCTATGGGCTTAATCAAAGAGGGCGAGAAAGTTCAAATTTTAACCGACATTCAAGGCCTTGAAGATCATTACGGCGATATGGATTTCAAAGTCGCAGGAACAAGGGCAGGAATTACGGCTCTCCAAATGGATAACAAAGCTGGAGGGATTACGCGCGAAATTCTCGAACAGGCTCTAAATCAGGCACGAAAAGCACGTTTTGAGATTCTCGAAAAAATGGAAGATGCTATACCTGTTCCGAATAAATTATCTCAGAATGCACCGAGAATTATATCGTTTGAAATTGATCCCGAAAAAATCAGAGATATTATCGGTCCCGGCGGTAAAGTCGTTCGCAGCATAACCGTAAATGCAGGCGTTAAAATGGAAATTGAAGATGACGGAACAGTTACGATTTTAGGGCCTACAATGGCTCATGTTGAGGACGCAAGGGCTATTGTAATGTCGATAATTAAAGACTTAACCATAGGCGAAATTTTCTATGGGCCGATTACGAGAATTACGGGCTTCGGAGCTTTTGTTGAATGTCAGCCTGGCAAAGAAGGCATGTTGCATGTCAGCGAAATTAGTTCAAACAGAGTTCAACGTGTCGAAGATATTTTCAAAGTCGGCGATAAAGTTCTTGTCATGGTAAAAGAAATTGACGATCAGGGACGTGCTAATTTGAGCAGACGAAGGGCTTTAGCTAACGAAGAAAAAGTCAGGGAGGCCGGGCTTGCATATGCTTTGCCTGATGAACGTGAACGAGAGAATTTAATCACGAGTCTCTCATCACGAGGCTATTCAAGTTTCTCAATGAAAGACAGAGTTACACCTAAGGCTGTTGCAAAAGCTACGAAATTGGGCGGCTATCTTGAAAGGGGTTACTCATCGAACAGGTCTACGAGAAACGATTTCGATAACAGACGTGCAAGAGGAGACAGAAGGAGAGGAAGAGAATAAGTGCAGGAAATTAACGTTAAAATCTGGCGTGAAGCTAACACTATAGCTATTCCGGAATATGCTACGGCGGGGGCTTCGGGCGTTGATTTATGCTCTACCATGTACGGAATGATTAAACCCGGCGAACAGGCTTTAATTCCAACCGGGATAAAACTTCAAATTCCGGAGGGGTACGAAGCTCAAATCAGACCTCGAAGCGGACTTGCTCTAAACAAAAAAATAACTATTCCCAACAGTCCTGGCACTATAGATTCGGATTATAGAGGCGAAATTATGGTTTTGTTGAAGAACGAAGGCGACGAACCTTTTACTATAATTTTCGGCGACAGAATAGCTCAAATGGTTTTTGTTCCTGTTGTCAGGGCTAAATTTGAAGAAGTAAAATCTCTCGATGATTCACAAAGAGGTTCGGGAGGTTTTGGAAGTACAGGAATTTAGGAGGTATAAAATTCCATGAATAAAGTTAAAATTTTCGACACTACTTTAAGGGACGGCGAACAGTCTCCGGGCTGCAGCATGAATTTAAGCGAAAAAATCGTTATGGCTCGTCAGCTTGAAAAACTCGGTGTCGATATTATTGAAGCCGGGTTTGCGATTGCTTCGCCTATGGACTTCAAAAGCATTCAGGCAATCGCTCAATCTGCACCGAACTGCATTATTGCAAGTTTGGCAAGATGTAACAAACTCGACATTGACACTGCATGGGACGCAGTTAAAGACGCAAAAAAGCCTCGTATACATGTTTTCATTGCAACAAGCGACGTTCACATGAAATTCAAATTGCGAATGTCCCCCGAACAGGTTTTGCAGACCATAACAGATATGGTTTCATATGCAAAATCTAAGTGCGATGACATTGAATTTTCAGCCGAAGACGCTTCACGTTCAGACAGGGAATTTTTAGCAAAATCATTTTCTAATGCCATAGCCGCCGGAGCTACTACAATTAATGTTCCTGACACGGTCGGCTATTCGACTCCTCAGGAAATGGCTGATTTAATTTCATATTTGCGTGAAAATGTAATTGGAATTGAAAACGTTGATATTTCAGTTCATTGTCATAATGATTTAGGAATGGGAGTTGCTAATTCATTAGCTTGTGTTAAGGCAGGAGCAACTCAGGTTGAATGCACAGTAAACGGAATTGGAGAACGTGCAGGAAACGCAAGCATGGAAGAAATAGTTATGGCATTGAGAACGCGAAAAGATTTTTATCAGGCCGACACAAATATTAATACACTTGAAATTTATAAATCCAGCCGTCTTTTAAGCAACATAACCGGAGTTCCCATTGCTCCGACAAAGCCGATTGTAGGTGCAAACGCTTTTGCTCATGAGGCAGGAATACATCAACACGGAATCATCACAAACGCTCAGACCTACGAAATCATGAATCCAGACGAAATCGGAATACCTCACAGGGCTTTAGTTTTGGGCAAACATTCAGGAAAGCACGCTTTAAGGGAACGACTTGAAGCTATGGGCTACGAAATTCCAGACGAAGAACTCGAAGATATTTTTGTAAGGTTTAAGAAACTTGCCGATGCTAAAAAAGTTATTACAAGTTCGGATTTAGAAGCATTGACTTTACACCGTTCAAAGATAACAAAGACAGAGAGCGAAAATAATGTTCCTCTTTGCCAGCTTGTCAGTCATTCCATAACATCGGGAAGCGACATTCCTAAAATTTCATACGTTAAGATTAAACGTGATGATAAAGTTATGGAAAATGTCGAATACGGAGCAGGGCCGCTTGACGCAGCATTCAAGGCAATTAACAAAATGCTTGGGATTGACGCAAGACTTGAAGATTTCAGTGTCAGGGCAGTAACTGAAGGCGAGGATTCAATCGGTGAAGCGGTAGTTAAAATTTCGAGTGCTGCAACGGGCGAAATGTACACGGGGTCAGGAATTTCAACAGATATTGTAGAAGCGTCATTGTCGGCATATTTAAGCGGAATTAATAAAATGTTCGAGGCTGGAGAATTTTTGTCCGGCAGATAAAATAAAAAAGTAAAATAATAAATAACCTCTGATGTGAAAGTCAGAGGCTATTTAATCATCGTAATGATTTTTGCATTGAGATATTTCCAGTGAATTTTCATCGGGCATTCTATAAACAAGTCGGTGATAATCATCAATATGTCTGCTGTACCAACCCGATAATTTGTGTTTCAAGGCTTCAGGCTTACCAATTCCAACAAGACAACCGTTAATTTCTATGTCTTTAATCAAAGCATTTATTCGGCGTAAAGTTTTTCTGTCCTCTGTCTGCCATGAAACATATTCTTCCCATGAACGCTGCGACCAAATTTTACGCATCGATTAATTCATGCTCCTGTCCGTGTCCTGCATCAAGTTCTCTAATGGATTCCATTAAATATTCTTGATTTTTGTCAGAATAAAAAGGATCGGCAGCCTGAATCTTAAACGGGATTGTGCGAGTGTGAACAATGGCTTTTAACAACATCGTATAAACTGTTGATAACGTCAGTCCCATATCCTCACATAATATTTCAGCCTGTTTTCTTAATTTGTCGTCAACACTCATTGTTATTGTACTTGATTTTGTCATTTTATTTACAATTCTCCTTTTCGGGGATTTTACATTATTGTAAATATTTTGTAAAACAAAAATAACCTCTGATGTGAAAGTCAGAGGCTATTTGTTAATCAAAATTTCAGTGTTTCCTTGCGAAAATCACACCTGCAAACAAAATCGCGATTCCGAAAATCCCGGTATTACAACCGCTGTTGCTGTCAGAATTTTCATTTTCAGATTTGGCGACAATGACGGGAGAATAGTTTTTGAACGCTTCAAAATTCGCCGAGACTTTAGCATGGTCAAGCGATTCCGTTAATGGCATTACGATTTCTTCTCCGTCATTGTTTAAGAATGTTCCCGACAAATCTTTGGATTCGGAAGTGAAAATTAATGTGCTGCCTTTAGGTGCGATGGTGTCGAAGGAGACGTTAAACGATTTTTCGCATGTTTGAGACGCATTGAAGGACGGGAGTGCTGCGAGGATTATGGAGCTGTCGTTTACGGTTGAGTTTGCATTGTCGTTAAAAATGGGTCCGTTTATGATGGTTACCTCATTTTCATCTAACTCGAAGTAAATAGGCCAGCAATCAGTCATGTCTAAGATCGTTAGTTGATTATCGTAACAGCTCAAAAAGTACAATGCGGTACAGCCTCTAACATCCAATTCTTTCAGTTGATTCCCCTTGCAGTCCAGCCATTCCAAAGATGTATGATTGCTAACATCTAAGGATGTAAGTTGATTATTACTACAGATCAAATCACGCAGAGAAGTACAACTGCTAACATCTAATTTTCTTAATTGATTTCCCTCGCAATTCAGATTGCCCAAAGATATGTTATTACTAACATCTAAAGATATTAATTGATTAGCGTTGCAATCCAGATTTAACAGAGATGTACAGCCACTTATATCTAATTTTCTCAGTTGATTATCATTGCACCAAAGTATTTCCAGAGAGCTACAATTACTAACATCTAAGGATGTCAGTCGATTAGCATTACAAAGTAATTCTTTCAAAGATACGCAGGTTTCAACGTGTAATTCAGTAAGATTTTGATTCTGATAACACACTATCCTCTCAAGAGCAGTGTTACTTCGGAGGTCGAGGCTAATTAGGTTGTTATTAAAACATTCAAGCTCTTGTAAAGAAGTCAGATATTCAATCCCCTTTAATGATGTAATAACATGTCCGTCTCTGTAAGCATGAAAATGAAGCGAAATAACATTTGCGATTTCTGCAGCACTCAATGTATCGCTGCTGTCGGTGTCGAAATTCTGTTTGACATATGAGCGGAAGTAATCATCAGGAAAATTCGTAGCGTCAATCGGAACCTCGCCTGTTGAGGGTGTAGGTGCAGGTGTTTTTTTCCCGTACCAAGCCTCGTCAAACGCCTCTTCAATCGCAGTAATCTTCTCTGGTGATAATGACATTTTCTTTGCAGCGGTTACTACGCAGTCACGGACACCCGCATAACTTGATTGTCGTAGGAACATCATTTTTACGGCATCTTCAAAATCTTCGTTTCTAAATATATCCCGTGCTTCATACCTTAATCCTGTATTCATTGAGTGATACCAGACATCCCCAAGCTCTTCCCACGTCAGGCCTTTTTTCTGCATCAGGTAAGCAGCATGTGAAACGTATTTCATGCTTCGAACATAAGCATCGTCTGCTGTTACTTCCCCGGTAGATAAAGCAAAACCGTAAATTGACTTAACATTGTCAGGGCTTGCTATATTTCTCATACAATCGAATGATGCATTGCCTGTAAATTGATCTTCGTTGAACTGCCATTCTTCTTTTCTGATACATGCAAAAATATCCGCATATCCTTCCGAAATAGAACGCGTTATAGCATTTTTGGGGTTTAACCAGCCTACGTTATACTGCATAACACCATGTGTCGATTCATGTAATAAAACATCAATGTCAGATCCACTTGTGTACCCCGAACTGTTGCCGTCATATACAAGTATCTGTTGCAGAAAAACGCTCCATTCCGCATTATCGTCAGATCCCGCATGAGTAACAACCTTAACTATTCCGCCGTTGCCGTCAAGTGAATCTCTACCGAATCGCGTTTTCCACCATTTCATTACTTCAATCATATTGACGTACGTTGAAACCTGATGTGAATCCGCCCAGTCTGTTGACGTACTGAGTGCACGTATAGGTACGATACCGTTGTAAATTTGAAGGTGAAGGTCAGGATTTGACATAAAATATTGATTTTCTCCGAATAATGTTGAAACCTCTTCAACGTGAAATTCTACAGGGGTATTTGGGTCTAATTCCGTGTAACCTCTTCCGGTTGCCCCAAGTATGTTTGTCGAAGTGCCTATAACTTCTCCGGTGTCGCCGTTCACTACAACGCTTTCGTCAATTTCCTCGCCGTCAACAGTTCCGTAAACTCTAACAATGTAAGCATATACAGGTTCATCAGCGTATTTGCCGTAAGTGTAAATAACTTTTTCGGTTCTTTCACTGTCAACTGTAACGTTCCTTGTGCCTTTTGCAGTTGTTTCAGCAGTGGATTGAGCGATATTTCCCTTGACTTTTGCAACGATGTCAGACGATAAAATATTCGAGTGAATAAAATCGCCTTTAGTTTTTGAATTTGCGGAGACCATTATTCCCCGTCCTAACACTTCAATTCCGTTGTAAACTTGGTCAAGTTGATATTCTGCACCGTATTTATGAGATGATACAGAAAATGTTTTCAGTTCCTCCGCAGGATTTTTAATTCCCAGTTCGCCCCTCAAAACCGTTACAGCGTCCAAAGCGTCATCGGCATTTTCAATATTAAAGCTCACATACTGCCCTTCAATGTCCGTTACGTCTCCTGATTCGTTCCTCGTAATCGTAACATCGCCGCTTGAAGCGTTTGCAATCGTGAGTGCTTCAATCTTGCTGTTGTCTCGTGTGCGTTTTTTGATGACTTTGACGTTGAAAGTTTTAGTTGCGGATTTTTTGCCGTTGTAATTTGCCGTAGCCGTCAAAATAACATCGGTGTCTGTGTTCTGTCTCGTTACTGTTCCGTTTGTCGAAACAGCTCCCGAATTACTTTCCCATGTAATATCCGAACTTTCAATTTTTGTCGGAAGTGTCAAATTTTGTGTAACGTGTTTTGCATTGTCGCCGGCAGCGTAGCCGATAACAATTTCACCTGCTGCGTATTCTGCAATTAATGTGTCGGGTTCAAACCATTGTGCATAAAGTGTAATGTCGTGAGAAATTTTATCTCCGTCAGTTCCAAATATGAACGGGTCATTGAAAGTTTCATTATCTTTGAACCAGCCCGCAAAAACATAACCTTCTTTGAGCGGGTCATTCGGTTTTTCGATGGTGCCTCCGGAAGAAACTTTGACAGGGTCAATTTCTGTTCCGCCGTTTGAATCAAATGTTACGGTGTAAGTTACGGTTCCGTTAATGTCATTTTCGGTAAGGGATCCTACCCCCCCCCCCACAACCTGAACTCAAGATTGAGAGAGCGAATAACAAAAACATAATCGTAATTATTCCGTGAAATTTTTTGTTACTCATTAATACAATAAACCTCCTTCGATAAATTTACAAATAACCCCTCCACCGCAAAGCGACAGAGAGGCTTATTTAATTTTTATGCTGAAACGATTTCCTTGATTTTCATTAATCGGCTCAAAGTCGATCGTTCCTGTTCGTCAAGTTTCATGCTGATGTAACGTATTGTCTCGGCTAAATTCGGGATCATAACGTATTCAAGAGCATTAACTCTGCGTCTTGTTCGTTCAATTTCACCGGCCATTAAACGAATTGCTTTTTCTTCAGCAGCAAGTTGTAGAAGTCTTAAAATTAATTTGCTGAACTGTTCAAGAGCTTCATCAAGCAATAACGGAACATTCACAAATCCATAATTAACGGGATTACCTTCCTGTTTAACGTCATATTCGGGAACCATAACGCTCATTACGTTGTGCCATTTAACCGTTAAAGTTGACTTTGCACCGGGAAAAATCAAAGCCTGTTCGAGAATTTCCGGAGTAGTCTGAGCCCGTGAAAGTACAAAAGTTCCGTAGCATTCCGCCAATTCTTTTTCGACGGATTCACGCAATTCCTTTCCTGCTCTTGCCTTCTCCAAAAATGCTTTAATCAAAGCGTCCTGTTTGTCCTTCAAGAGTTTATGGCCTCTCTTAGCAACTGCAAGACGACGTTTCAGCTTTGACAGTTCCATTCGGTTGGGGTTGACGTTTATGCGTGCCATAGGTCAAAATCCCTCCCTAATTTTCGCCTGCCAGCGGGGCTCCCGTCTTTTCAGCTTTTGCCTTCAACAAAGGGTTCAAATATTTCTCAATGTAAGCGTCTCTGATTCTCTTAAGTTCTTTAACAGGAATCATCGTTAATAAATTCCAGCCTAATTCAAGAGTTTCTTTGATTGTTCTGTTCTCGTATTCGCCTTGACGGATATATTTATCCTCAAAGACTGTCGAGAACTTCGCAAACGCTTTATCTTCGTCAGACAACGCACCTTCGCCGAGAATTACCGCAAGTTCTTTAGCTTCTTTGCCTCTTGCATAAGCTGCAAATAACTGGTTCATCAAGTCGGCATGATCTTCACGGGTCTTGTCTCGTCCGATACCTTTATCCTTTAATCTTGAAAGCGAAGGCATTACGTCAACAGGCGGATAAATTCCCTGTCTGTGTAAACTTCTGCTCAAAATTATCTGTCCTTCGGTGATATATCCCGTAAGATCAGGAATCGGGTGTGTTTTGTCATCTTCAGGCATTGTCAAAATCGGAATTTGTGTGATTGATCCACTCTTGCCTTTCAATCTTCCTGCACGTTCATACATCGTTGCAAGGTCTGTGTACAAATATCCGGGATAGCCTCTTCGTCCGGGAACTTCTTTACGAGCCGCTGAAATTTCACGGAGAGCCTCGCAGTAGTTCGTTAAGTCCGTGAGAATTACGACAACGTGCATGTTGCATTCAAAAGCTAAATATTCCGCCGCTGTTAATGCAATTCTCGGAGTTGAAATTCTTTCGATTGCGGGGTCGTCGGCAAGGTTAATGTACAAAACTGTTCTCTGTAAAGCTCCCGTTCGTCTGAAATCTTCCATAAAGAACGATGCTTCTTCAAACGTAATTCCCATTGCTGCGAAAACAACTGCGAAATCTTCGTGTCCGCTGATAACAGTTGCCTGACGTGCAATTTGTGCAGCCATTCTGTTATGAGGAAGTCCGGAAGCTGAGAAAATCGGCAGTTTCTGTCCTCTGACCATTGGGTTTAATCCGTCAATCGTTGAAATTCCCGTCTGTATAAATTCCGAAGGGAAATCACGTGAAAATGGATTCATAGGCATTCCGTTAATGTCGAGATTCTGTTCGGCGATTAACGGGGCTCCACCGTCAATGGGTTCACCGCGTCCGTTAAAGACACGTCCAAGCATATCTTTTGAAACGGGCAGGGTTAAAACTTTTCCGACGAAACGAACTTTTGTATCTTCGTTTTCAATTCCCGAAGTTCCCTCGAAAACCTGTACTA
>JAFSKE010000002.1 GCA_017449135.1 Synergistaceae bacterium | reverse complement strand
ATGTCAATAAACGTATTTAGATTTAGACTTGCTGCTTTAGTGTTGAGATTTGCATTTTCGAGTTCAAAAACATTCTCGCCGTTCCATTTGAATGGCAATCTGAAATTCAACGGTATTTCCATAATGTTTGCTCTCGGCATTGAGATTACACCGTTAGCAAAAATTTTCCCGTCATCGCTTTCTACAAAAATTTTTCCGTCAAGTCTCCCCGTAGCATTTGAATAATTTTCGTCATAAGGTAAAAACTTCAAAATCTCTTCAAGCGACAAAGCAGTTAAAAATAATTTTGCGTTGATGTCCTTGATATTAGCTGATAAGTTTCCTGTGCCTTTTGAGCCTATTAACAAGTCTGACGAAATATTAAGCGATTCAAAATCAATGTTTGAATGTGCTTTCAATGGGAAAATATTTTCGCCTGAAATTATATTTGAATCAAAAAATAAATTTCCTTCTTTATCAAGATTAATTTCGTCAAGTTTCAAGTTTGCAAAAGGTGTTCCGAAATTTACATCTTTAATTAAAATATTTACAGGATTAATTTTTGTTACGTTAATTGAATTTTCGTTTTCGTCTTCGTCATCATCTGCTTTATCCTCATCACTGCTAAAATGATTTACAAGTTTATTAATTTTGTCTAAGTCGGAACTAATCCCCCTAACTTCGAGAGAATTTATAAAAGGTACACCATCAAGCCCTTTCAAAGCTAAATCCCAATCCGGACTGACTGAAACATAATCAAGCGTGAATAAATTTTCGTCATTAGAAATTAATTTTAATCCTTCGATTGAGTAGCCATTTTTAACAGAGCCGTTAATGTTATTAATTTCAAGTTTTAACGGTGATAAATAGAAGTTTCCTGCCCTCTGTGCAAGTGGCAAGATTAACCATGATCCCGTATCAAAATAAAATAACGCTGATCCCGCAGCTATTAAGATTAAACAAAGATATATAAAATATTTTAAGAGCGAACCTAAAAATCGCACAATTAATTTTCACTTCCAATAAAAAATTTTAATTATTATATCCTATTTATGAATAGTGTGAATTACGTATTGAAAAATATTTTTTCATGCTTAAAATTACCGTTTGAAATTTGGTTAAATATGGTTAAAGAAGAAGGAGTGAAAAAATAATTATGATTGACATGAATAAAATTACGAGAAAATCTCAGGAAGCATTAGCAACCGCTCAGGCCGTATCATCAGAATATAATCATCAGCAGGTCGGAGAAAATCATTTGTTATATGCTCTGCTCAATGACAACGAAGGATTAATTCCGCAATTATTAAACCGAATGGGAATTAATGTTGATGTTCTTAAACGTAAAACCGAAAACGAATTATCAAAATTGCCGAGAGTTACGGGAGGCGGAGTTGAAGAAGGAAAAATTTATATCACGAATGAACTTCAAAATGTCTTAAACAAAGCCGAAGAACGTGCAAAGAAATTAAAAGATGAATATGTTTCAGTAGAACATTTATTTATGGCACTGACAGAAAGCTCAAAAATTTTGAGGGAAGCAGGGATTACGGAAGAAAAATTCTTGAAGGCCTTAACAGAAGTCAGAGGTTCACAGAGAGTTCAAAGCGCAGACCCTGAAGCAACCTATGAAGCTCTCGAAAAATACGGACGTGATTTAGTTCAGGCTGCTAAAAACGGAAAATTAGATCCCGTCATCGGGCGTGATGAAGAAATCCGAAGAGTAATAAGAATTTTATCCCGTAAAACTAAAAATAATCCTGTTTTAATCGGCGATCCAGGTGTCGGAAAAACTGCAATAGTCGAGGGACTTGCTCAAAGAATTGTGCGTGGCGATGTTCCCGAAGGTTTGAAGGACAGAACGGTTTTTGCGTTGGATATGGGTTCGCTTGTTGCAGGTGCAAAATATCGGGGAGAATTTGAAGAACGTTTGCAGGCCGTGTTGAACGAAATTAAAAACTCTGACGGAAGAATCATATTATTCATTGATGAACTTCATACAATAGTCGGAGCCGGAGCCGCTGAAGGTTCAGTTGACGCAGGAAATATGTTAAAACCCATGCTTGCACGAGGCGAATTACATTGTATCGGAGCAACAACGGTTGACGAATACAGAAAATATATCGAAAAGGACGCGGCACTTGCACGAAGATTTCAGCCCGTTGACGTTGAACAGCCCACAGTTGAAGATACGATTTCAATTTTGAGGGGTATTCGTGAAAAGTTACAGGCTCATCACGGCGTTACAATTCGAGATAATGCGTTAGTGTCAGCAGCGGTGTTGTCGAATCGTTACATCACGGACAGATTTTTACCTGACAAAGCGATTGACTTAGTCGATGAAGCATGTGCAATGATAAGGACGGAAATTGATTCACAGCCTTCAGAACTTGATGCAGCATCACGAAAAGTTTTACAGCTTGAAATCGAAGAAGCAGCATTAAAACATGAAGAAGACGATGCAAGCAAAGAAAGATTAAAAGTTTTGCAGAAGGAATTGCAGGAAGCCCGAAACGAAGCCGACACTCTCAGAGCACAATACGAATCTGAAAAGAAATCCATAACGGGAATAAGAGATTTACGCTCACAAATTGAGAACGTAAAATCCGAAATTGAAAAGGCTGAACGAAATTACGATTTGAACAGAGCCGCCGAATTACGTTACGGAAAACTTGCGGAACTTGAAAATAAATTAGCAAATTCCACCTCTGATAACATTTCAAAACAAGAGGACACTCACAAAAAGTTATTGCGTGAGGAAGTTACGGAGGACGAAATTGCCGACATTGTAAGCCGTTGGACAGGAATACCAGTTACAAGACTGATTGAAGGTGAACGGGAAAAATTATTGAAACT
The DNA here is from genome assembly GCA_017449135.1 of Synergistaceae bacterium. Lineage (GTDB taxonomy): Bacteria > Synergistota > Synergistia > Synergistales > Aminobacteriaceae > JAFUXM01. The sequence goes on along the minus strand of JAFSKE010000002.1, from coordinate 5,186 downwards.
TGATGAAATTCTGCATAAACGTGTTGTCGGACAGGACGAAGCCGTTAATCTTGTGGCCGATGCAGTTTTGAGAGCAAGAAGCGGAATTAAAGACCCTAAACGCCCAATCGGATCATTTATATTTTTAGGGCCTACGGGAGTTGGAAAAACCGAATTAGCTCGAACATTGGCCGAAGCATTATTCGACAGTGAAGAAAATTTAATCCGAATCGACATGTCAGAATACATGGAAAAACATTCAGTCTCAAGATTAGTCGGAGCTCCTCCCGGATATGTCGGTTATGATGAAGGCGGACAATTAACCGAAGCTGTCAGACGCAGACCCTACAGCGTGATTTTGTTTGACGAAATCGAAAAGGCTCACCCAGATGTTTTTAATATTTTGCTGCAGGTTTTGGACGATGGAAGGATTACGGATTCGCACGGCCATGTAGTAGATTTCAAAAACACCGTGATAATCATGACAAGCAATATAGGTTCTCAATTTTTGCTTGAAGGGATTGTCGGAGGCACAATAACGCTGACAACCCGCAATGAAGTTATGCAGGCTTTGAGAGCATCATTCAGACCTGAATTTCTGAATCGTGTTGATGATATTGTGATGTTTAAGCCGTTGGACGAAGAAGAAGTTAAAAAGATCGTTGAAATTTTGCTTAGTAATTTGTCAGAACGACTTGCAGACCGTCAAATTGAATTAAAATTTTCGGACGAGGCATTGAAATTCATAGCAAAATCGGGATATGATCCTGTTTACGGAGCAAGACCATTAAAGAGATTTATAACTCACAATGTCGAAACGAAATTAGCAAGAGCATTAATCGCAGGCGGAATTAGAGAAAAAACAAAAATTAATGTCGATGTTAAATCAGGCGAATTAGTTTTCTCGTATTAAAGAGTAAAGCAAATAAACATTTTGCGTATCGTGAAAGAGTTGTTGACTTTGAAAATGATTTAATCAATTAAGAAAATCAACAACTCTTTTAGTCCGTTATTAATTAATCAGTGTATTTCTTTTTTAGTGTCGGTATAAATAGTAACATCAGTGCCGACAGTATCCCAATTTCGGAAATTCTGAAGTTCGATGAGCAACCGCTTCCCGAAGCACCTAAAGCGTCATAGGAATTTTCTCCTGATGCCGTAATTTCAACATCCATTAAAACGTTCCCGTAGCCCGTATCATAATCGTATTTCAATGTATTTGGAGTGCTGCTGAAGGTAACTTCGCCGCTTTCCTGATTGAAAGTAAGAGAAATTTCGTTACCTGCTTCATTAAATGCCTGAAGATTTTTAATTTTAGTCAGGTAAGAAGTTATTTCTTCAGGATTCTCCGGAATTTCATCTGTTGTATACATCTTGGAACTGTCTCTGTCTGATAATAAGTCTGCAAAATTCATCAGGCTTGCAAGAGGCTTTTCCGCCCTCTGATTATGGCAGTCAAAGGAAATGAGATTCGTAAATCCCGAAACATGCAGCATTAATAAGCTGTTGTTGCTGCAATTTAAGTTCTTGAGATTTTCACAGCCTTCGATGTTTAATTTCTCAATATCGCTCGAATCACAATAAAGTGTTCCCAATTTTGAGTGTTTTGCAACATCAAGCTGGGTTATTGCAGTTTCGCTTACATCAAGATATTCAAGACTTTCACAGCCCTCAAAATTAACGTCTTTGAGATTCTTGCAGCTTTTGGCTTCAACTGTTTCAAGTTTAGTACAGTCTTTAGCGTTTAATGTCGTGATTTTCGTTTCTCTGACATTAAGTTTCTGCAGGTTTTCTGCCCCTTCAATATTGATGATTTCTAAATTTTTGCAGCCTTTTACGTCAACGGTTTCGACTTTGCTGTTCTTCAAATTCAACGTCAGAAGATTGCCCGTTATTTCGATATTTTTGATTGACTGATTGCCTTCGAGCGTTATTCCTTCCAGCTTCGTGTTTTCGAGCTTCAATTCGACCGCACCCATTATCTGAGACAGATTAAGAATTTTAACATTCATAAGTCTCTCAAGTCTTTTTATTAACTCGGAGAGGTTTGTGATGTTTCCCGTGAGTTCAATGTTTGTTTTGCCGATGAACATTCGGGTGATCTCTTCATCGGTCATATTAGAAATTTCTTCTACGGATATTTGTATAACTTCTGAGTCAGTACTTGTTCCTGATACCGTTATTGTGATTGCGACAGGTTCTGACGTTCCTGCTTCGTTAGATGCTCGAACTGTATAATCATACGCACCTGCTTCGATTTCTCTTGAAACTGTGCCGCTTATCACTAATTTATTCTCATCAGTGTTGAAACTTAAATTTTTGGGAAGTTCGCCGTCAGTCAGCCATTTTTGAACAGATACATCGGATTTTACCGTCAAGGCTGCTAATGTTACGCCCTTCCTGATCGTAATTGTCGGTGTCGTACATGTCAAAACCGGAACTGTTATCGTTCCAGGTGTCGTTTCTCCAGGTGTCGTTTCAGGTGTTGTCGCTCCGGTGAATTTCCACTGTGCATAAAGATTCATGCTGCTTGACAGAGTTACGCTTGCATTGTCCTGATAACTCGTGCCTGTGCCGTCTGCTTCCGTATTCCAGCCTGTGAAATCATAATCATTGCGTGTGAATTTATTTGCGTTGAGTTTAGTTTCGATATTTTTAATAACTCCCTGCGGCGACATTGTACCTGTACCGTTATTTGCGTCAAATGTTATGTCAAATACAGTCTCTTTCAACGCAGCCCGCAAGTCAGGCGTTTTCTCAATGTCAAATTCTTCTCCTAAAGGCAAATATACTGCTCCTGCAAGAAATGAAAGACCGCTGCTTAAATTCGACAGATTCGCCGTTATCACATTACTGTAATAAGTCTGTCCTCCTGATACTACGTAAGCAACAGCATAACATGCAGTGTCATCACCGTTTGGCACAAAGAAACGCCAATTTGTGTCAGAATTTCCTGCTTTTTCTGCTGTTACGCCATCAGTGCCCTTCAATGCCTCTAATGTGTTCTTAGTAGTGCTGTAGCGAATCCCGTATTCTGTGATTGTATTGCCTGAAGGTACTGTAGCTATAACGTTGAACAGTATCTGTGAAGCTGATTTTGTTATCGACAAAAACTCTGCTACCGGTACTGCCGTTACCGTAGCAGTACCGTATACTGCATTTAAGCCCGTATCTGAATATATCGTCAACGACAGCTCTTTATTGTAGCTTATGATTTTTCCTTCAGCGTTAGTCCAGTAATTAAAAGTTTTTCCCGCTACATCAGGTGCTGTAAGAGATACAGCGTTTCCCGGCACAAATGTATCCGACAGTGCATTTGAAATCTCTCCGTCAACATTAACAATCAGATTCGCACGTCCATACGCTATAAATGAAGTATCTATTACGACATCTTCAGCCGACGAAGGAATGCCGAAAACAGCTAATATAACGCACATCACGAATAATTTTTTTAACAGTTTCATCGTTATTCCTCCTTAATCAGTTTGCGTCGATTATAGATACTTCAGTGTCAACAAACGTCTTAGCTGCTGCCTGATTATAAGTTACGGCAAAGGGACCTACAACTGCCAGCTTATCAGCACCGCTGTTATCTTCTGTATATAGAACCCAGCCTATTACGTAATAATAGCGGTTGCCGTCATACGCATCTTTGATTCCTTTGTAACCGGTATAAGCGAAGCCGTTATATTTTCCCAAATACTCTGCCGTCTCGTATTTTGCACGGTTATGTCCCGGAAGTGTTACAGATTCGCCCTGCATCATTGTAGACATTAACTGTACCTTGTAATTGTTGGCAGGATCCAGCAGGTTATCCTCTCTCACCCAATACTGAACTTCGTAATGTCCTTTTTGTTGAGTCGATACGGAAGATTCTCCTGCTATGTCGCTTGCCAACGTCAAAGCATTTCCGGTAATTTCTACAATATCATCAACGTCGCCCGTTGCAATCGAAGTTGCTAAATTTATAGCTTCACCTACAACGGTATCCTCCAATCCTACAGCTTTTACTCCTGCTTCTACAAGCATTCCCGCAACTGCGGCAGGCCCTCCTGTTGCACTGGCTATTACAAAATTCGCTGTAAAAGATATCATATTTCTTATCGTAGGATCTTCAATTCCAACAACGTCCATAGTAGAGTTAATTATCTTGTTAGTCATGTCATTAAACTCTCCAAGAAGTTTTGCACTGTTACTCAGTATATTTTTAGGCTGAAAGGTATCTTTAAGTGTACCCAGCATATCAGCTGTAGTAGGGGGATCGGGAATAAACTCTCTCACTACTTTCCTATACCATAGCATATAGTTATCCCCAAATGCGATTATGGCACTTTTAGCAGTGCAGTCTGTAGGCAACGTATATGACATCGTAAACAACAGGGAGTCTTCCTTGTTATTTTCGGCTTTCAACGTAAGCTCCGGTTTAGTTAAACTCTGATATACTGCATTAACACGAATACTGCCAGGTATCGGGAAGCTAATGTCAGGATACTCTGCTAAATCTTTCCATTCTGTGCCATTCAGAGAACGATATTCCCATTTTACAAATCTGTCCGTCCCTAAAATCGGTGCTGTAAGATTAACATTTGAGTTCCTTTTATACTGAAATTTGAACGGATTGCTGTCTTCCCTGTTATTGTACGAAATTTCAAGCGTTACTTCAGATGTGTTAATATCAAAACCGCAAACACATTTTCCGTCTTTGTCAAATTCGTGTGCCTCAAATGTATAAGAATCTGCGAGTGAACATATCTTGAAGTGCAGATGCGTGTTGTATTTATCTATATACGTCTGAGACAGTGCACCTGGCATAACGTCATTGATTTTCGATAAAGGAATCTTCGCAAAAGAATGAACGTGCTTCCACCGGGCTTTTAACCTGATAGTATCAATTACTTTTGTTGTGTCAAAGTCAAAATTGCTCCCGTAACTCAGCGTTATTTCATTATTGCCGCGCATTCCCTTACTGTCCGTTTTCATTACCCAGCCATTAAAAGCGTAACCCTCTCTTGTCGGGTCTGCAGGTTTAGCGAGCTTCTCTCCGTATGTAACATTCTCATGATTAGTCCTGTTCCAACTGCCTCCGTTGAGATCATAAACTATTAACGGTCTTGAACGTTGCCAGACAGCATTAAAAATTGTAGTCTTGTTTATATTTCCGTTTATGGCAACAGTAACTGTACTTCCGGAACCGGGAGCAATCGTTT
>JAFSKE010000025.1 GCA_017449135.1 Synergistaceae bacterium | reverse complement strand
TTCTGTTCTGTTCTGTTATCATTATACCTAAAATCAAATTTTGTCAAGAGTATTCTTAACAAAAGTCTTTCCTTTCATATAAAAATTTATCGGCGATAATTATAGCAAAAAATTTTATGTTTTTGTGATAGAATTTGACAAAAGCCGTTAAAAAAATAAAGGAGTTTTATTAAAAACATGAAAACGGAATTACTTGGGCAGGAAAAGAATATAGTTAGAATCGGACTTGAAATAGAATCCGACGAATTTAAGAGTACACTTTCAAAGACATTAAACGAATTATCAATGCAGTTGAACATACCCGGATTCAGGAAAGGAAAAGCCCCCCGAAATGTTCTCGAAATGCGATTCGGAAAAGAAGCGATTTATCACGAAACCCTCGATAAAATTGTTCCCAGCCAAATCCGTCAGATTATCGAAGATTACGACCTCGACCCGCTGGACACTCCAGCACTTGACGTAAAAGAACCGATTGAAGAAGGAAAACCGGTGAAGTGTGAGCTGATATTTGAAGTCAGGCCGGAAATTGAACTTCCCGAAATTGAGAATTTTGAAATCGAAAAAGTTATCACAAATGTAAAAGATGAAGATGTCGAACAGTTGGCAAAAAAACTCAAACTTGATTTATCGACCGAAAAACCGGTAGAAAGACCCGTGAATGACGGCGATATTGTCAAAGTCGAATTAACAACCCGTGTTATAAATGATGACGGAACCGAAGCCGAAAATCAGCCAATTCCTGCTCCCACGCACGAAGTAATTGACTTGGCCGACACAACTATCCGAAAAGAAGTACGCGAATCATTAATCGGAAAGTCAAAAGGCATGGAAGCAGTATCAGAATTTAACGTTGAAGATAATCATTCCGAAAAATTATTGGCCGGTAAACGTGTACGCTACGTCTCAAAAATTGAGGACACAGCCGAGCATGTTTTGCCCGAAATGAACGAAGATTTTTATAAACTTGTTTTCGGTCAGGACACGGATATTAAAGACGAAACTCAATTCTACGCAAAATTGAGATCTGAACTCGAAGAAGATTTAACGCAGTCAAACCTGAACGATTTACGTGAACGTGCTTCCCGAATGGTAATTGACGCTTCAAAACTGGAACTCCCCGAAAATTTCGTAAAACGTCAAATCGAAGAATACCGTGAAAACGATAAAAAATGGGCAGAGACAAACAAAATTTCCCTCGATGATGCCTACTCGCTTAACACTGAAGAAGGCCGAAAAGGTTACGAAAATATATTGCGTACACGTGCCGAAAATGCCCTGAAAGATGTATTTGTAATGGACGAACTGGCGAAAAATTTTGATGTTCATGTCGAAAAATCAGATTTAGAAGCCGAATTTGAACGTCGTGCAAAAAACATGAATTTACCCAAAGGTGTCATTGCAAAATATTTTTATGAACACGAACAGGATTTAGACCGCTTAACCGACAGTTTACGCTGGGATAAAATCGCCGACGTTTTAATCTCAAAAATGAAAGTCAAAGAAGTTAATGAACTCACTAAAAACGGGAATGAATAAAAAATGTCATATTATATTCCATATGTAATTGAACAGACCGGCAGAGGCGAAAGAAGTTACGACATCTACAGCAGATTGTTGAAGGACAGAATAATTTTTCTCGGCTCTGAAGTCATCGACGACGTAGCAAATTCAATCGTTGCACAGTTATTATTCCTTGAGAGCGAAGATCCCGAAAAGGATATAAATCTTTACATCAACAGTCCCGGCGGAAGTGTCAGCGCAGGACTTGCGATTTATGACACAATGCAGTACATAAAGCCTGATGTGTCAACAATTTGTGTTGGTCTTGCAGCCAGCATGGCAGCGATTTTGTTATCAGGCGGAAAAAAGGGAAAACGTTATGCCCTGCCCAATGCTGAAATCATGATTCATCAACCTTTGGGCGGTGCAAGAGGTCAGGCCAGCGACATTGAGATTCAGGCTAAGAATATTATTAAGACGAAGGAACGAATGAATAAAATTCTTGCCTCTCACACCGGACAGGATATTGAAACAGTTGCAAAGGACACTGACAGGGATAATTACATGACGGCAGACGAAGCGTTAAAATACGGTCTGATTGATAAAATCATTGATTCAAGGTAATTTATAAAGATGTCTCCGAAAAAGAAAAATAATAATAACGAAGAACACGAACACGAACAAAGATGTTCATTCTGCGGAAAAACGTTATCAATGGTAGATGACATAATCGACGGTCCCGGCGGAAAAGTCTCAATCTGCAATGAATGTGTAACCCTTTGCGGGATAATGCTTTCTGGGCGGAAAGGTAGTATGCCTCAAATCGACCTGCCAAGCCTAAATTCTGCTGACTCTCCTGAATTTAACATTGGAAAAAAAGCCTCTCCGTTTAACGTTGAAGCCATAAATCCAAAGGAATTAAGTGCATATTTAGATCAATACGTAGTCGGACAGAATCGAGCGAAAAAAGTAGTTTCCGTAGCGGTCTATAATCATTATCAGAGAATAAAAAATAATCTCGGCGTTAAAAATTCCGACGTTGAACTTCAAAAAAGCAATGTTTTATTGCTCGGAGCTACGGGTTCGGGAAAGACATTAATAGCTCAGACACTTGCAAGAAAGCTGAACGTACCTTTTGCCATAGCCGACGCAACGACCCTTACCGAAGCAGGTTATGTCGGTGAAGATGTCGAAAATATTTTAGTGAGATTATTGCAGGCAGCGGATTATGATTTAGAGGCAGCGGAACGGGGTATAATATATCTTGATGAAATCGACAAGATAACACGAAAATCCGAATCAGTTTCGATTACAAGAGATGTTTCCGGCGAGGGAGTTCAGCAGGCACTATTAAAAATTCTTGAAGGAACTGTCTCAAACATTCCCCCTAAAGGCGGACGCAAACACCCTCATCAGGATTTTATCCAGATTAACACAGAAAATATTTTATTTATCTGCGGCGGAGCATTCGACGGTTTAGAGCCTATTGTAGCCCGTCGTGAGCTTCAAAAGTCAATGGGTTTTGGCGGTGAATTAGCAAAGAAGTCCGGAGGCCATGAAATTTTAAGTAAAGTTCAGCCCGAAGATTTAGTTACGTTTGGCTTTATTCCTGAATTAGTCGGAAGAATACCCGTTTTAGTTTCACTTGAGGAACTTGACAAAGAGGCATTTATAAAAATCCTTCAGGAACCTAAAAATTCACTCGTTAAACAATACACAAAAATGTTTGAATTTGAAGGCGTAAAACTTGAATTTACCCCGTCAGCACTGGAAAAGATAGCGGATATGGCAGTAAAGAAAAAGACAGGTGCTCGCGGATTACGTGCTATAATGGAAAACCTCATGCTTGACATCGAATATGAATTGCCCTCGATGCCTACAGAGTTAAAGGCGGGTAAAAAACTCCTTATCACACATAATTTTATAGATAACAAAAATATCCCGTTAAGAGAATTATTGCATGAGTGAAATATTATTTTCAAAATCCCGGCTTGAAGCGTCATGTTTCAAACCGGGACAATTAATTCTGCCCGATAAAAACATTCCCGAAATTGCGGTAGCAGGTCGTTCAAACGTCGGAAAATCATCATTAATAAACGCCCTCTTGAACACAAGAATTGCGAAAACCGGTTCAACTCCCGGCAAAACCCGAAGCATAAATTTTTACAGGGTAACAACGGAAGGGTGCAAAGAATTTCGCCTTGTAGACCTTCCCGGTTATGGATATGCCGAACGCAGCAAGGCCGAACGCAACGACTGGGAAAAATTAATTTCCGCCTACATCAAAGACCGTGAAAATCTTGAATTGGTTTTGCATCTTGTGGATTTCCGACACGGATTATTGGCCAATGATAAAAAACTTCAAGAATGGATAAGGACGAACGATAAAGAGATTTTGGTAGTGTTTACGAAGTCAGATAAAGTCCCTAAAACAAAATGGCTCTCGATGCGACAACAGTACGTAAAGGAGGGTTTATATTCCTGTAACGTTCCCGTCATAACATCGAGTGCCCTGAAGAAAGGGTTTATAGAATTACGTATGGCGATCTCGGGGAGACTTGAACACCCGGCCTGCTGCTTAGGAGGCAGCCGCTCTATCCACTGAGCTACGAGACCAATAATGTACGTATAAGCTAAAAAAATATACCAGCAAAAATTTTATTTGTCAACGTTGAAATAAAAATGCAAAAATATATTATAATAATGTCAATAATATTTTAATCAATCAGGAGGAATAATTTATGGACATTCGATTTGTGCAGAGAGGTGCCGAAATTGACGACAGATTAAGAGAATACATGGAGAAAAAGATTTCACGCCTTGAAAAGTTTTTCCGTAAAATTCTAAACTGTCAGATTGTAGTATCGCATCACAAGGGTAATTTCAACGTTGAAACAACTGCTAATGCCAATGGAGTAATCTTGAGGGCAGAAGAGGACGCAACAGAACCCCGAAAGGCCTTTGACCAGTCATTAAAGAACCTTGAACGCAGGATAAAGAAACACGCATCATATCTGAAGGACAGGGCACAGCTTGGAGCGGGCGAAGATTTTTCATTCAGTCTTGATGAACCGGTCGAACCCGAAGTCAAAACCAATGTAATCGACAAGATTAAACAGGTTACCGTACACCCTATGGACGCAGCCGAAGCAGTCGCACAAATGGAATTAGTCGGACACACGTTTTTTGTGTTTCAGAACGGCGACACAGGCGAAATAAATGTAGTTTACAAGCGTGGCGAAGACAGCTACGGCTTGATTGAACCGATAAGATAAAATAATAATGCCTCTCCTTTATGGGGAGGTTAAATTTTTACGGCACAGGGAATTTGATGTCGGCTTCTCTTGGGTCAAAAACGGCTTTAATGCAGTTAGGATTTCTGATGCAGATTTGAATATGTGTTTGTCGGTAAAATCCGGAATTTTCATAAAGCGGGTTTCCTTCCCTAAACAGACATCTGACGGAATCAAAATTCTCTTCGCCGGTACTCTCGTTTAGAGCATGTAAAAAATTAATAACGGCACAATCCCTGAAGCGTCCCGTTTCACCTTTATTTTGACGTATAGGCTCTCCTAAACTTTGCATGTTTTTGATGTATCTTTGATTAGCTAATTCGACTAAGTCAATAAATTGTCTGTCCAATAAGTTCAAACAATATCCTAAATCAATGGCAGCACCGATAACGGCAGGTTTTTTAATAATTCCCTTAGTTTGTTTAGTGTGTTCGATTGCATCTGTTGCAAATTCCATAGCACGCTGAGGGTCGTTTTCCCAAAAATAAATCCCCTCTCCAAGCCAATCGTAAGAGTTTTGACTTGGAGTAAAAAAGCCGTGATTATGTAGAATTTCGTTTTTAATGCTCTCATCACAGCCGTGAAAACCGTAGACAACATAAGGCAGTTTTGAATACATTATCTAAACTCCTTTTTCAATTTCCCTGTTTTAGTGTACATTCCGGTAAATTCCAGTAGCTTCAAGAATTTTTCTTCAGATATATTGTCAAGAATTTCGCTCATTCTTTCAATGTATCGTTTTGAATCTTGAGCACATCGGATACGGCCGACACCGATTTTCGGAAGATTTATTTCTGCTATTTGCTCAGGTGTCAAGAAAACTGATTCTCTTTTCTTAGTTCTTGCCATTAAAAATTCCTCCTTAAAATAAAATCATGAATAAATACATTTTATCATGCCTTAAATTTAATCCGATTTTTGAGATTTAATGCCAGTTCGCACATTCCGATTACTATAAGCCATGGCCAGAAGAACGGAATACCCAGAATGAAGCACACAAAAATTTTCGTGCCCCGTCTGAATTTGAACCCGTCCATAATCCAGAATGCAACTGAAAGCCCCTGAACGAACATCAAGGCACTAATCGCAATTTGCAGATTCATGATGAAAATAGCTCCCTGAAACCACGTGTCAGTATCGAAAAAATACCCCACAATAAGCGCAAAAATCGACGCAAACAAAATCGACACTGGGAATTTCCATAGCTTAAATTCAGGCAGTTCGGGCGGATAATTTTTAGATGTCGGAAAGAACTTTCTCATAAACCTGTTGCAAAGCGAATAATTTATAAAAGTCTCAAAACTCGCATATATAACAAGCATGGCGGGCATTAAATACGGCAGGGTAGCAAGTACGCTCCGGGCGGTTTCGTATAAATCAGGCTGGTTTTTGTAGAGTTGAAAGAGCATTAAATTAGCCTGTTGAATATCCGGCATAAAAACATTTTTCCCCGTGAAAATCCAGAATGCGGCGATTAAAATTATCTTAAAGACGATAGATCCTCCCAGACACATTAAAAAGCTCTCTGCGGGCGAGAATTTCCTGATTTCCTTAAATTCGTTCCTCGACATCATAAACAAAAATCCCGCTAAAGGTGCGCTACCCAACAGGAAATATACAGCCATTGACGGCGATACGGCGATAAATAATGTTCCCTCAATCATTAATTCGGCAATGCTCATTTTCTTTTGACCTTCGAGACAGCCTAAAACAGCTAACGGCAAAGGACAGAGCATTAATCCGAGAACGCCTGCGACAGGTAAAAAAATCCCTGCGTAAATCATTGCGAGAGTGATTACAATGCAGGGAATAACTCTTTTCATTTAATTTTTAGTCCATTGAGTACGGCAGAAGAGCCATATATCTTGCACGTTTAATAGCTTCTGTCAAAAGTCTCTGATGTTTTGCACAGTTTCCCGTAACACGTCTGGGAATGATTTTCCCACGTTCGCTGATGTATTTACGAAGTTTCTCGACATCTTTATAATCGACATGTTCCTGTTTTTCAACGCAGTAATAGCAGAATTTCGGTCTGCGTCGTGAAGCAGCTCGTCTCATGCCTCCGCCGTTTCTCATCATCTGAGAGCCGGATTTATTATCTCGTTCATTTTCACGTTCATTCATAAAGTAAAAATTCCTCCTTAAGATTTTAGAATTAGTCATTAAAACGGAAACATTCCGCCGGGTAAATTGTCAATATCGCTCATTGCTTCAGGTGGTGGAGTGTTTGAAAAACCGCTTTCGTCAATGCTTTTTCCAAAGTCGTCCCCGTCGCCGTTAGCATTATTATTGGCATTAACAGCTCCCGAAGGTGTTGTCCCTGTACTTTGCTGCTGACCTGAACCCAAAAACTGGATATTATCAGCATTAATTTCGGTCATATATTTTTTTCCTGAACCGTCTTTTGCGTCATAACTGCTGGTCTGAATCCTTCCTTCGAGAAGAACTCCGCTGCCTTTCCTGAGATATTTACCACAGGTTTCAGCCATCGGACCCCACACTACGACATTAATATAGTCAACATTGTCTTTCAATTCGCCGTTCTGATCTTTATAACGATAATTCACGGCAACGGCAAATCTTGCGTAAGACTTTTTATTAACAGTAGTTCTTACATCGGGATCACGTGTTAAATTTCCTGCAATTATGGCACGGTTAAAACCTCTCATCGCTCAAAAAACCTCCTGAAATTAATAAAATTAATCATCAAGAACAATAACAAGCTGTCTGTAAACATTCTGTCTAAGACCTAAAACACGTCTTAATTCAAATGTCTGTGCCGGCTCAAGTTCAAATGTGAATAACACATAAAATCCCTCAGTTTTTTTGCGAATAGGATAGGCTAATGTTCGTTTTCCCCAAACATCGGTTTTTGATAAAGTTCCGCCGAGACTTTTAACGAGTTCTTCAATCTTTTGAATTTCCTCTGTCTGATTATCAGTTCCGGCATCAAGAATTGTAAGCATTTCGTAGTTACGCACTCTCTACACCTCCTCCCTATGGACAAATTTGGTCTCTCCTTTGTGCGTTATTTGCGAGAGACAGGGCAAATAAAAAAAATGGTCGGGATGAGAGGATTCGAACCTCCGACCCCCTGCACCCCATGCAGATGCGCTAAGCCAGACTGCGCTACATCCCGTATTTGAAACTACGAGGGATATTTTAGCTTATTTTTTCGTAACGTCAAGTTTTAAGTTTTTAACTCGAAGCACTACTGTTATTATTGCCTCCTGAGTTGCTCAACTGCTGCAGGATTGAAGCTATTGCACTGGCCTGCTGCGATAACTTTGAAATTCTCTGTTCTGCAGCTGCGTATTTAGTCCTCAAAGATTCTTCCATACGGTCAAGACGTTCCTGATATTTTTCGAGGTATTCGTCGATGTCGCTGATCTCGTTTTCAAGGTTTTTGATTTCACGCGACAGAGACCCCGTAGGCGAGCCGTATTCGTCATTTGATGCCGTAGTCATGGATTTAACCCAGTTGTCCATTGAATTAGCGTACATCAGCATTAATTCCTGTGTTTCGTCGGGATTATCTTCAAGGGCTTCCATGAATTTGTCAGTGTTAAATTCAAGTTCTCCGCTTTCAGCCTTCGTTAAATCGACAGTTGACGTTGAACCCAATGTAGCATTTGCATTAACGCCTATTCCGAGCTGATAAACGCCTTTATAAGTGTAATTCATTTTCAGGGCATTCATGGCGGCAGTTCCCGAAATTGTGATTTCGTCAGTCCCCGATGAGCTTATAACGAGTTTATCCTGTTCTACACTTGCCTTTAACAAAGCATCTTCGAGCTTTTGACCGTTTGAGTCATAATGCAAATTTCTTGCTTGAGCCGTTGCAGTATCGTCATTGATTTTCGCTGCAATAGTTTCGAGAGTGTCAGTCGGTTCAATCGTGATGTCGGAATAAGTAGAGCCGATTCTAAGTCTGAAAGTCGAAGAACTTGTTAAGCCGTTATTCGCCATAGTTCCATAAATTTCGCCTGCACTCGTTCTTTTAGTGAATGAGTAAGTGAAATTTTGAGCGGATATATTTCTCATTTGGGATTTAGCGTTTCTCAAAAGTGAATTTCCGTGCAAAAGTCCCCAACGCATTCTGAAATCGTCAGAATCAACCGTAGCAGCAGTATCTTCATCAACCTGGCTTTCGGTCATTCTTGTGTTAATCCAAGACATTAAACTATTGTAGTTATCAACATAAGTCTGAATTGATTCGACGGCTTTTTCAGCGTCATGGAAAATATCAAGTGAGACCTCTCCCACGCCTTTTAAGTGAAGAGTAACGCCCTTCAAATTTGAGATTTCGTTGTCATAATCAGCCCCGATGTCGTTCAAGTCTTTTTCGATTTGAGTGTTGTCAAGAACGATTATTGCATTTTGAGCTTCTGTAACGTCATCATTAAGTCCGAGAAGGTCAATAATCCCGTCTCCGTCATCGCTCAAAGTAAAAGTGTTGGCGTAGTAGTCGTAGGAAATTTCGATTTCGTCTCCATAAGCAGGCAGGTTATCTCTTGCTTCTAAATCAGGAGTAACCCAGTTGAAATTGAAAATCTTTTTTCCTCCGTTAGTACCGTCAGCAATGCTTAAACCGAGAGTATCTCTGACAATTTCGACATCGGTTGTAGTAGTTTCGTCATCGTCCGCAGCGTCAGTTAAATCGTAAGTAACTTTGTTATAAGTCAGTTTGGTTAAAGAGCCTTCCGCCACTTCAAAATAGCAGTCATCGCTTAAACTTCTCAAGTCTAAAGTGTCGGTGTAGCTTCTAACGCCCGAATAAGTTTTTGTGTCGCCGTCAGCAGTAACGAGATTGATTGAGTAACGTGAATTAGCACCCGGCTGAGGATAATACCATTCGTAATTCGTGCCTGTTTTCCAGTCGATAGTAACTTCGCCGTTATCATTTTTGCCGATTTCAAAGTCGTAATTCTCGTAGAAGACTTTAGAACCCTGAGTAATCGTAACAGTTCCGTTGACCATTTCGTCATAATCGATTGAACTTCCGCTTGAAGTCAAAGCTATAACGTCAGAATTTGAGCGTGTAACTGCCTCATCAATTTTGAAGAGTTCCCCGCCGTCAGTGCTTGTGTAAATTAATTCGTATTCGGTGGAGGCTGTGGGACGGGAAGGATCGTTATATGTAATGGGGGTAGTATTCCAGACAAGTTCACCGTTTACTATTGCGAAATGTTCATCATCTAAATTATCTTCACTTGCTGCACATTCATAAACATTCCCGTCAGAATCTGTAATTGTGATACTGTTGTAATCGCCGTCATATCCGTTTAATAATGTTTCAAGTTCATCACTTTCATTTTCGGCTGTCTGCGTTTGGTTGAATTTCACCATATATCTTGTCGATGGCTGTCCCTTAGTATCAGAAGTAGAAATTGTAACTCCGTGAGTTGTTTGCACATAAGATTGATAATCAGTGATAAAAGCAGAATTAACAGTATTATCAGACCAAATTAGATTGATATCGCCCGAACTTTCTTTTCTCAGAACATAATCTCGCCCGTAAACATAATCTCCAGTTACAAATGTTCCGTCAGAATCAGCAGTACCTATTGCAAAGTTGTAACTGTCATCAAAATCATCACTGTAAAAATCAATTATATTATTTGCGTATCTCAACGTTGAAGGAGTAACAGGCAGATTATATGAACTTACAAAATCTGAGTATGTAGGAAAAGGATTATCCCCCGTCAAATCTGTCAAATTACGAACTCCGTTAGATGCTTTTGAAGAGATAGCTTGATATATCGACTTATCATAAGTCACGGTATAAGAAGCAGGCTCATTTGTGATTTCAGTTTGTTCAAGCCATTCAATCTCGCCGTCAGAATTAATCGTGAAATCTCTTCCGTATTTGTAAGTTGTAGTGCCGTTTGTGACTTTTACATTTGGATATTCACTCTCATCAAGTGAAAATCCTAAAACCGTTTCAAGGGATTTGTCAGTGTCCGAAGATTTCACGGTTTTAGTTACAGTTTCAATGTTTTCATTCGCGAAATTTAATTTATAACTCGTTCCTGATATCGGAGCAGTCTTAAAATTCAACGTGCTAATATCTTTATAATCAGTGTAAGTTGACACA
>JAFSKE010000024.1 GCA_017449135.1 Synergistaceae bacterium | reverse complement strand
CGAGAGGCTTAATAAATCCCCGAACTGATCATGAACCTTATGCAGCAGTTCAATTAAGGCAGGATAATTTTGACGGAACTTTATATAATCTTGTAGGTTTTCAGACCGGATTAAAATGGAACGAACAAAAACGGATTTTCAGAATGATTCCCGGCCTTGAAAATGCGGAATTTGTGAGACTCGGTGTAATGCACAGAAACACAAGCGTTAATGCTCCGGCAGTTCTTGATGAAAATTTGAGGTTGAAGGAGTTTCAAAATATTTTTCTTGCAGGACAGATTACCGGAGTTGAGGGGTATATGGAAAGTACAGCAATGGGAGTTGTTGCAGGAATTAACGCAGCAAATTTTATTCAAGGGAAAAAAATTCCTTCATGGCCGAGAGAGTCAGCGATAGGATCATTGTTATATTATCTTCGTACAACAGAGCCTAAACACTTTCAGCCTATGAATATAAATTTAGGGTTATTTCCGACACCTTTAATTAAAATCAAAAACAAAAATGAACGTGCGAAATATTTTCGTGATAATGCAGTAAATTCAATGAAAGAATTTTTTACGACAATATTATAAATTATAAAAATATGTCTCCTCACAGAATGGGGAGACTTTGTTATTTTGTTACCCTCATTTTGAAATATTGAAGCACCGCAGCATCAAGGAATAATTCGCCGTCCTCACCTTCAACGCCCTGTTCTTTGAGAAGTTCGTCAAGCTCTTTTTCCGTCATTTCAACTTCAACATAATAATCTCGTTTAACAGCAGGAATTTCAAACGGTGATTTTTCACCGCCTACACGTAATAATTGAGTTTGTTTTTCATCGCTTACCCAGTCCTCAAATCGTACATAATCATTTCCGATGTAATATACGCCCTTGACCCTGTTGCATGATAACGTAAAAGGTTTTGAAGTTTTCACGGTTATAACGGGTTTAGCTTTTGTAAATCCTTCACGCTCGAACATTTCAGCCATTACGACAGGGTGATCATCTTGAGTTCCAAACTGTTCAACTTTAGGAATCGGAATTTTCTTTGTCTTTATAACACGAATTTCTTTCCCGTCCTGGATAATCATTAAATTTCCCTTGAAAGTTATTTCCGAATCTTCAACTGCAAATGCCATTCCCGAAAAACATAAAATCATTAATGCACACAAAAATATTTTTCTCGCCATAATCAATAAATCTCCTTTGTTGAATTTGTGTTAAAGTATAGCAAAAAATATTGTGAGGTGTTATTTTTAGCATGAAAAAATTTTTTACGGTTTTAATATTTATTTTATTGTTAGTCCCTTCGGCATATGCTGATTTTGATCCCGTTGAAATTCTAAATTCAATGTCTCTGCGTGAAAAAGTCGGACAGTTATTTTTCATTCGTCCCGACAATCTCGATAAAAATTTGACTTTAGAAGAAATTAACAATGATAAAGTCAGTGCTAAAGGCGTTAAAAATTTATCGAAATCAATGCTTGAAACGTTAAACGAATATCCTGTCGGCGGATTTGTGATTTTCAGAAAAAATATTGACACTCCGAAACAGTTAAAAACTTTGACAAAGGCATTGAAAGAGTCAGGCAAATTTTCTCCGGTTATTGCTATTGACGAGGAAGGCGGAAAAATTGCGAGGATTGCACACTCAAAAAATTTTAACGTCAAAAAATTCTCAAGTTCTGAGGCAATGGCTAAATCAGGAAAAACTCGTGAAGCAGCGGAAATTATTGCGGATTATCTCAAAGATTACGGCTTTAACATGAACTTCGCACCCGTTGCCGATATTAATTCAAATCCCGAAAATATCATTATCGGCGACAGAGCTTTCGGGAGCGATTACAAAACAGTTTCAAAAAATGTAAATGATTATCTTGACGGCCTACACTCAAGAGGAATCGCAGGAAGCATTAAACATTTTCCGGGACACGGCGACACAAAAGATGATACACACGAAGGCTATGTTTCAATTTCTAAGACTTGGGAGGAATTGTTGAAAAATGAAATAATACCTTTCCGCGAAAATTTCAGAAAAGCCGATTCTGTTATGACATCTCACATAACGTTAAAAAATGTTACACATGACGATCTCCCTGCAACTCTCTCGCATGAATTAATCACCGGTAAACTTCGCAATGAGTTAAAGTATGACGGTTTAATAATCACTGATGCTCTTATGATGAAAGCAATACGAAATCATTACTCATCGTCCGAAGCAGCGGTTATGGCGTTTGATGCGGGAAATGATATTCTGTTAATGCCCTATGATTTTTTTGAAGCATTTGAAGGCGTCTTGAATGCTGTAAAATCCGGGCGGATTTCTGAAGAAAGATTAAATGAAAGTGTGATGAGGATTTTGACGTTAAAACAAAAAATTCAGGATTCTAAATGGTGGCAGCAAAAACCGGTTTATCAGATTTACCCTAAAAGTTTTCTCGACACAAACGGAACAGGAACAGGCGACATTAAAGGAATAATTCAAAAACTTGATTATCTTAAAGATTTAGGAATTTGTGCAATATGGATAACGCCGATTTATCCGTCTCCAATGGTTGACAACGGTTATGACATTTCGGACTATACCGGAATAAATCCTGATTTCGGAACTATGGAGGATTTTGAAAATTTAATTTCCGAAGCAAAGAAACGAAATATTAAAATCGTTATGGACTTGGTTTTTAATCATTCGTCCGACAAACATAAATGGTTTCTCGAATCAAAATCAAGCAAAACAAACCCTAAAGCAGACTGGTACATCTGGAGAGACGCAAAGGAAAACGGTGAAGCCCCTACAAACTGGAGAGCAATTTTCGGCGGAAGTGCCTGGACATGGTGCGAAGAAAGACAGCAGTATTATCTTCATACATTTGCAAAAGAACAGCCCGATTTGAATTGGGAAAATCCTGAAGTCAGACAGGCATTATACGACGCAGCAAATTTTTGGCTTTCAAAAGGTGTCGGAGGTTTTAGAATTGACGCAATACCTTATATTAAGAAACCCGAAAAATTTATTGACGGAGAACCTGACGGAAAAGACGGAACTGTTAATATTCATTTAATGACGGCGAATCAAAAAGGAATTTTGGACTTTCTGCGTGAGTTCAAGAAAAAAGTTTTTGAAGGCCATGACATTTTCACCGTCGGGGAAGCTAACGGAGTCAAACCCAATGAATTAAATGACTGGGTAGGTTATGACGGAGTTTTTGATATGTTGTTTGAATTTAGCATTGTTAATCTGCCTTTTGATGATTTTGAAATATGGTGCTATCCTCAGGAATGGAAATTGAAAGATTTTAAGGCCGCAATAAACGCAAGCCAGAAAGCAACAAAAAATAACGGCTGGTATCCTGTATTTTTTGAAAATCACGATCAGCCGAGAAGCGTAAATCATTTTTTCCCTGCAAACGTTGACACAAAAAAATCCGCAAAGCTCATCGCAGCAATTTTAATGACAATGAGAGGAACACCGTTTATTTATCAGGGTCAGGAATTGGGAATGTCAAACGTAGATTGGAACGACATTTCGACTTATAACGATATTTCATCGCACGGACAATATAAATTCGCACTCAACGAAGGATTTTCACACGAAGAGGCCATGAAATTCGTAAAATTTTTCAGCCGTGATAACGCCCGTACTCCGATGCAATGGAACAAAAAAACAAATGCAGGATTTTCGCCCGAAAACGTAAAAACTTGGCTTCCGGTGAATGATAATTATCTTGAAATCAACGCTGAAGATGAAGAAAAAAATTCTGATTCTGTTCTGAACTTCTACAAAAAATTAAAATCCCTTCGTGAAAAATATAGTGCTTTAATTTTCGGGGATTATAATGAACTGTTCAATGAGGACGAAAATATTTTTGCTTTTGAAAGGTCTTTCAACGGTGAAAAAATTATAACGGCGGTGAATTTTTCGTTAAAATCCGTGAAAGTTCCCGACATTCTGAAAAACAAAAATTTAATCCTCAGCAGTGAAAATGAATTTAAGAAATCTGAATTTTTACCTCTTGAGGCAAGAATTTATCAATAGGAGTTGTATTAAACATGGCAATCAATCTCAAGGGCAGAAGTTTTTTAACATTAATGGACTTCACGCCCGACGAAATAAATTATATGCTTAAACTTTCGGCGGATCTAAAATCTAAAAAACGTGCAGGCATTCGGGGGAATTTATTAGCAGGAAAAAATATCGCTCTGTTATTTGAAAAATCTTCGACAAGAACCCGATGTGCTTTTACTGTAGCATGTAACGATGAAGGTGCTTTTCCTGAATATTTGAACAAAAACGATATTCAGTTAGGTGCTAAAGAAGATGTTAAGGACACTGCAAGAGTTTTAGGGAGAATGTTTGACGGAATCGAATTTCGAGGCTTCAAACAGGAAACTGTCGAGGAACTTGCTAAATATTCGGGCGTTCCTGTCTGGAATGGTTTAACGGACGTTGACCACCCCACACAGGTTTTGGCGGATTTTTTGACGTTGATTGAAAATTTCGGAAAACTCAAAGGCTTAAATCTCGTTTATGTCGGAGACGGCAGAAACAACATGTCTAACGCTTTAATGATTGGCTGTGCAAAAATGGAAATTAATTACACCGTAAGCTGTCCAAAAGAATTAGAACCCGACAAAAATTTGCTCGAAAAATGCCGTGCGTTTTCAAAATCAAAAATCGAAGTCGTCAATAATCCCAAAGATGCCGTTAAAAATGCTGATGCAATTTATACAGATGTTTGGGTCTCAATGGGCGAGGAAGCATTGAAGGAAGAACGTCATAAATTATTGCATGATTGGCAGGTAAATTCGGAATTATTTAATTCAACAGGGAAAGACACAACTATATTTTTGCATTGTCTGCCTGCCGTTAAAGGTTCTGAAGTTACCGAAGATGTTTTCGAGAGTGATCGCTCAAAAGTTTTTGACGAAGCCGAAAACAGACTCCACACGATTAAGGCCGTTATGGTTGCAACGTTGGCATAAAAGGAGAAATTTTTATAATTGAAATCAAGATTTAATTTTTACTCCGCAGGAATGTTTTTGTACAGATCCTGCGTTAATCCTTTTTTCAAACTCGGCGGTATTAATTTACTCAAGCAAAAACACAAGCATAATTTATCCGAACGGACAGGGAATTATTCTGACATTCCCGAAAATCCTATTTGGGTTCACGCTGTTTCGGTCGGTGAAGTTCAATCAGCAAGTGCCTTAATTCGACGTATAAAAACAAAAAACAATTCCCCATGTGTAATTTCAACTGTTACTCAGACAGGTCATGACATGGCCGAAAAATTATTGGGAGATGTTATCGATAAAATAATTTACAGTCCTTTTGACGCAAAAAAATTTGTCAAAAATGCTCTCGATAACATAAAGCCGATTTTATATATTTCAATGGAAACTGAATTGTGGCCTGAAATTTTATCGCAGTTGAAATCACGGAATATCCCGTCATTTTTGGCAAACGGCAGAATTTCAGATCACAGCTTCAAACAGTTGAGACGTACAAAATATTTTTGGCGCGGAGTTCTCAATAATTTCACAAAATTAATGGTAAGGTTTGAAGACGATAAAAAAAGATTCCTGGCTTTGGGAGTACCTGACGAAAAAATCGTTATAACAGGAGATTGTAAAGTTGACGCTTTACTGGACAGGCGAAAATTCACAAATTCCGACAAATGGAGCTGGCTTAAAAAAAATAATTCTCCGTTATTCGTCGCCGGCAGTACTCATCAGGGAGAAGATGAAATTGTGATTTCGGCATTCAGGATTGTCAGACGTAAATACCCTGACGCAAGACTTGTAATAGTTCCAAGACACCCCGAAAGAGCTTTAATGACGATCGCAACAGCTTTGCCGTATCATGAACTTAACGCCGAATTGTTATCGAAAATTAATCCCGATGACGAAAAATTTAATGTTATAGCAGTCGATAAAATCGGAATTTTGTTTGAACTTTATTCAGTTGCTGATTCTGTTTTTGTCGGAGGAAGTTTAGTTGAAAAGGGCGGACAAAATCCTTTCGAGCCTGCATTATTCGGAATACCTGCAATTCACGGTTTTTGCATGACTGATTTTCCCGACACCGAAAGAATGGACAAAATGGGAGCCGCTAAATGTATTAATAACGATACTGAACTTGCAAGAGCTTGGGAGGAAGCATTAGAGCCTGAAGAGATTACAAAAGCTGCCGAGAACTGCGACAAATATTTTCAGACTTTGGGAGGAGCAGCGAAAAAGACTTGGGACGAAATTGAAAAATGTATTAACACATTAATAACCTCTCTGTCAATAAATTGACATCTCCCCTTGAAAGGGGAGACTTTGCCTCTCCGTTTACGGGGAGGTGTCTCGCAGAGACGGAGGGGCGTTAATATTTGAAAACTATTCCTATGACAGCCGACAAAAATATCCAGAATACAGGGTGAAAATTTTTCGTGAATTTTATTAAGTGTGTGAACGTTAATAAAAGCATTGCCCAGATTACAGCTTTCAAATTTATATCTGTTCCCTGAGACAAAAACGTAACTTTTGCAACTAAAATTCCCGCCGCCGTAATCATTGCCGCACTCGCAGGACGTAACCCGTAAAATGCTCCGATAACATATTTATTGTCGTGAAATGCTTTCAGAAATGCCGCTATCAACAAAATTATAATTATGCTCGGAGTTATTAATCCCGATGTCGAAATTATCGCTCCAGGTATTCCCGCCGTTACATATCCCGAATATGTCGCCATGTTTACGCCGATCGGGCCGGGAGTCGATTCCGAAACTGCTATCATCTCCGCTAAATTTTCATGACTGAACCACCCCGTGCGATCCGAAATATTATATAAAAATGGTAATGTAGCCATTCCTCCGCCGACTGCAAATAATCCCGTCTGGAAAAATTCCCAGAATAATTTTATGTATATCATGATTTTTCACTCATCACCTTTAGAATTATTCCCGAAATCCCCGCTAAAATTACGAATATTACGGGCGAAATATTAAACATTATCGAACCTGAAAGAATTAAAATATAAATGCAAAGTGTTTTAATGTCGATTATGGCCTTCTTAAAAAGTTTTATAACGGCATTAAAAATTAAAACACAAACGCATACCCTTATTCCTGCAAAAGCATGTTTTACCCATTCAAGTTCAGAATAAGCCTGAATTACTCCTGCCAATAACGAAATTATTACGACCGAAGGAAATACAACGCCTATCGTAGCAATTACGCCTCCCAAATTCCCTGCAATCTTTCGACCGATAAACGTTGCGACATTGACGGCTATAACTCCAGGTGTACATTGTCCTATTGCGTAATAATCTGCAAGTTCTTCTTCAGTTCCCCATTTTTTATTTTCGACGATTTCACGCTGTAAAATCGGGAGCATTGCATAACCTCCGCCGAAAGTTACAGCCCCGATTTTTGTAAACGTTAAAAATAAATCAATTAATATTTTCATGTTAATAATTTCTTATATTTTTGTCAGTGTCCATAATTATTATGCAGTCATCTCTGACATTTTCCAAAACTTCAGCCATTTTATCCTCCGGAATTGCAACACAGCCGCCCGTGAATTTGTTTTTTGTGTAACAATGCAGGAATATCGCACTTCCCAATCTCGGTACGCCGTCCTCATTGTAACTTATGTTGAGGCAGTATTGATAACCGGGATTATAATCAATTATGTGTTCACTGTCTTTTTTGTTGAAATCGTCATAATAGCTTGTTGAGACAAATTGATTGTAATACTCGGAATTTGAATCCCCGACCCAATAGTTTGTATCATCAACTTTTGTGTAGCCTATTTTACAGCCGTAAAAATCTTTGATCCCGAATGCCATTGTGAAGTGAAAAACGCCCTTAGGAGTTTTCATATCGCCTTCACGGGTTTTCCCCCAGCCTTTTTTGCCGATGAATGCAGGACAGGAAATTATTTCGCTCCATTTGCCGTCAAAATCCTTAACATGAAACGAAAATTCTGCGTCAGAACCTTTTATTCCTCTGACTATTGCAAGCTGTCCAGTCTCCTGTGCAACATTTAGATTCGCTACCCATTCGGGAGAATCTTTAGCGAACGCAAAAACCGGAAAAATCAAAACTAAAACTAATGCCATTAAAAATTTGTTTGCCATAAAAAACACCTCCATAAAAAATTCATAATATTATTATTGAAATTATAATATAATATACAACAAAAATTTTACAAAGAAAGGCAGATTATTATATGAACGTAAAAAAATTTTCAAATATCGTTTATGTTTTAATTCTTGGAATGTTGGTTTTGTCATTGTCGGGCTGTGGCGGAAGCAGCAATAATAATAATGGTTCAACGACAACGACAAGCAAGTTAATGGTTGTAAGTTCGGCGGCATTTGTCAGCGGTGATACTTATAATATTTATAAGGGAGGCAGCATAAGAGGAACTGATCCTACAATTCAGAACAAAAGACTTTATGTTGCTCCAGCAGAGTCAAATGCAACTCCTGTTACACTGAATCTTCAGTTTTCAGACACTGCCAGCAACGATACACCGTTTGTCATAACGAAAGCTGACGGAACAAATGAAACAGTCGTTTTTGCCTTTAACCCTGACGGAGCAGTAGGAAGTAACGACACTACAAGCACGGGGGTTATGCGTTGGGGCGGAACGTTGCAAAAATATTCGGGTCTGACAATTTCAAGCGTCAGTGGCTCGGAGTTCGAGTTCGTGCCTTCGGTAATTGACATTGATACTTCTGACGTTGTTGATATTGTTCTTAGCACAAACGACACTGCAACAGTCGGCGGAACAACGATAACTGCTCAGGATTACGTATGGCATCTCAAACCCGATTACGCCGGAGAATATTGGACGTACGGACAGAGCGGAACAACGAAATACACAAAGAAAAGTAAAGTTGAAAAAGAAGTTACCATGACTGAAGGCGTTTATATTGCCCGTGATATTCGTTATGCTCCCGACACTTTCACTTACTTATCATCAAATACCGCAAAAAAGGCAAACGGAACTGCTGAAGGAGACAGCGATACCCTTTACGTTGCGTATTACAACAGTGATGCTGAGAATATTCCCGACAGCACATACAAATACATCGCTGTTGCACTTCCTTCCGGAATGGGCGATGCTCCCGGCGGAGATATGGGCAGTATGACCGGTACACCTCCTGACCAGAACGGCCAGGAAATGGGAACACCTCCTAATCAGAGCAGTCAAGGCGGAACACCTCCTGCAATGCCGGGTTCAAACTTCAATGCTTCGGCAAGCAATTTTGATTCAATCGTTAAAACTATGGTTCACTCTGAATCAGATGCCTACGATAATCCTGTTCTTCACATTACCGAACCCGGAACTTACAGACTTTCAGGAAGCTGGAATGGTCAAATCTGGGTTGATACTGACGATGACGTAAGCACGGATAAGGTTGCACTAATTCTCAACGGCGTAACCGTAAATTGTAATGTTGCCCCTGCTTTAGTGTTCAAAAAAGTTTACGAATGCTACGATGACAGCACATATTCAGAAAGCGATGTTGCCTCAGGATACGAAACAATCAACGAAAAACTACTTGACTCTAACGACGTTTATGCCGGTGCAGTCGTAGTTATCGCTAACGGAACAACAAACACATTCACGGGAACAAATGTTCCGAGATTGAATGATGTTACGGTTAATACTGATGACAGCTACACATCTTCAGATCTTGGAAATTACGTTAAGGCACAGGAAAAACTTTACAAACTTGACGGAGCTTTCCATTCACGCAGATCAATGGTTATCGGACTTGCTGACGGTGCAACGAGCGGAACACTTAACGTTAATTCTGACTATGAAGGCCTCGACTCCGAAATGCACTTATTAATCAACAGCGGAACAATCAATGTTACGGCTGACGATGACGGAATCAATGTCAACGAGGACAATATGTCGGTGTTCTATCTTGAGGGCGGTACCGTAACAGTAAAATCAAGCGGTGGAGACGGAATTGACTCAAACGGTTATGTTGTTGCAACGGGCGGAAAACTTTATATTTCAGCCGGAAGTACTGCAATCGGAGCTGCAGGAGAATCAGGAATTGACGCTGATAAATATGTTGAAATAACAGACAATGCAGCATATTATTGGGCTCAGGCAGGAAGTACCAACTGGACACTTCAGAACAGTTACAGCGGAACAAGTGAAAATGCTCCCCAGCAGACGAATCAGCCTACGACAAATGACCAACAGACAACTACGAATCAGGAAACAACAACTCAGCAGCAAACGACTACGCAGTCCAACACTGAATCAGCTACTGACTCACACGGTAACACTACAACAGTAACATTCCAAGCTACAACGTCAGACACAAAGCTTGGATACAGAACTGTAGACGAAAGAACTGCCGCAGAAGTTGCAACTTCGGGAACGAATTTCAAAGTTTTATCGGGCTACAACGATTTTGCGGGGATTACAAACAATTAAAATTTAGTATCAAGCTCTCAGCCTCTCCGTTTAGCGGGGAGGTGTCAGCTTGCTGACGGAGGGGTTGACACTAAAGGTTATTTTAGATTTTCGATATTAAATGAATTTTGTGATACTGGAAAGTCAAAATCTTTTCTGTTGTCAACTCTTACAGTTATTCCGTCAGATTTAATTTTCGTAACTCTTCCTAAATCATTAGGCAGAACATCTCCACGTCTGACGATTAAACCGTTTCGTCCGCCTGCACTGATAATTGCAGCTTTTGAATTATTCGATGAGATTATAGCTTTCACGGAAATTTGAGGGCTTTGGATTTCGGGTTCCTGAACGATAAATTCCTTTTCAGTAGGCATGTAATCGGTTAAAAGTCCTCCATCAGTGTTAAAGGGGTTTGTATTAATTCTCGTGATAGTTTCTGCGATTGCTTCACTGCCTTGCTTGATTTCGCTGATTGTTTTAACGAGCTTTGCAAAATTATTTAATTCGCTTGTGTCCTCAACTCTCGGAGCTCTGTATCTGTCAATATATCCTGAATCTGCATTTGTATCGGCGATTCTGTCGGCTTTGAAATAATTAAACGCTGCCCAAAATATTCCCACGATTAAAATTCCAAAACATGAAAAACGAATGATTTTAGCTTTGTTATCGTCAATCACTCCCGTGATCATGTCCCAAAATTCAAGAATTGCGTTTGAAAACATTTCCATGATTTTAATTATCTCCGGCGGAATAGGCTTCTAAAACTACATCGGCATCAATAAAAAATCCCGGTGACTCTTGATCTCGATTAATTTTCAGAGACGTTATACGGGCTACAAAAGGCATATTTCTCCAATCTGAAAAAAGCCTGATGAGAGAATAATAATTCCCTTGAAGTTTCATTGTTAAAATGTTCGTAGCACTTCCCTCGAATGAATTTTCACTTGTCTGTCTTGAAAGTAAATTCAAGTCGTTATTCTCGATTGCTTTAGTAGCATACGAAAAAAATTCGGTTAGATTAGCTGTTGGGTTTGAAGATTGAAAATCCATTCCGGCTATCTGTCTGAGCATTCTGTTTTTATTTTTCAAGGCCTCCATAGTATTTGAAAAACTTTCACGCTCAGCCAACATTACGTCATATTCTTCTCTGTATTCGTATAAAACGTTCAACGAATACCAAACTGCACCGCCCAAAGCTAAGCAGATAGCAAAAAATAATCCGACAAAAATCAGATATAAATTTTTATTAAGTTCCATAATGTTTTAACATTTTACAGAAGATAACCTCTCTGTCAACTTTATTTAACAGAGAGGGCAAAGGGGGGTTACTTCGATGGTTTTCCAAGTAACTTGAACATGTTGCTCTTGTAAAACTCAACGCCGGGCTGGTCGAATGGGTTAATTGCTCCGATGTATCCGCTTACACCGCAGGCAAATTCAAAGAAGTAGAACAGTTCACCGAGTGAAATTTCATCTTGTGCAGGAATATTTACCATTAAGTTAGGGACTCCGCCTTCAACGTGCGCAGCGATTGTACCCTTCATTGCACATTGATTAACGTAGCTCATTTTTTTGCCGGCGAGATAATTCATTCCGTCAAGGTTGTTGTCATCTTCTTTGAGTTCAAAATCTTTGCGCGGCGTTTCAAGATTCAAAACTGTTTCATACATGATTCTTGAACCGTCTTGAATGAATTGTCCCATTGAGTGTAAATCAGTTGTTAAATCGACTGAAGCAGGGAAAATTCCTCGCTGATCTTTTCCTTCACTTTCGCCGTATAACTGTTTCCACCATTCAGAAATATAGTGCATACTCGGTTCATAATTCGCTAAAATTTCGACGCTCTTGCCTTTGTTGTGCAAAATATTTCTGAGAGCAGCATACTGTAAAGCAGGGTTTTCCTCAAAATTCTTGTTGAGTGAAATCTCACGTGCATTCTGTGCGCCCTTCATCAAAGTGTCAATGTCTGCACCGCTTACGGCGATTGGCAATAATCCGACTGCCGTTAAAACTGAAAATCTTCCGCCGACATCATCAGGAATTACGAAAGTTTCATAGCCTTCTGTGTCTGAAAGGGTTTTCAATG
>JAFSKE010000023.1 GCA_017449135.1 Synergistaceae bacterium | reverse complement strand
TCCGAATATTTTTAGGTCTGTCTGCAATTAGCCTATCGGGGGTGAATTGTACTGTAATTGGTTTTGCGTACAACTTTTCGTTTGCCTCTTCGCCGTAAATGCGTTTTTCGTGAATATCCTTCTAAATCCTTTTTTTTAACCATCTGTAAATAGTTGAATGACCGAGATGGTCAGAAGGATTTTCAATATTCCAAGTCTGAGCAATACATTCAGGAGACCAATATTGACTGAATTTTTCTCTAACATAAGAACCTAAAGCAGAATTTTCAGAAAGCCTCTTTTTGGTGTTGCTTTTCCTTTTTATTTTCCTGCTTACATGAAGAAGGAGAACGTCCCAAAGATCTTGCAATTTTCCTTATTCCGTAACCTTCTTCCCAAAGCTGTTGTAGATATTTTCTCTCCTCATAAATCATAATTTGACATAAAATCTCTTCCTTACAAATAAATTTTAGTTTTTAACATTTTATCAGAGGAGATTTATGTCATTTTTTATTACTTAACACCTCCATGTTGCACTTCGTATGATAACCTACCATCTCCCCTTAGCAAGGGGAGACAGAAAATGCGGGGAACACACTGCCTCTCCTCATTGAGGGGAGGGGGACCGCTTGCGGTGGAGGGGTGCTATCGTTTTTCAAGTGTACTTATGATAAAATATAAATAATTTCAATCAAAATTTAAGAAAGGAATGATTCTTTTGAAGATACGCAATAAGATTTCAGCGTATATGCTGGTAATTTTGTACGTATTTTTACTTGGGGGGGGGGTAGCATTTAGTGATGATACTTTTATTGATATAAATGCTACAAGCTTTCCTGATATTGCTTTTCGTGCATATGTCAAGAAAAATTTTGATACGGATAGCGACGGCAAATTAAGCACTGCGGAAATTTCAGCGGTTACGACCATATCTGTATCACATTATCAGGCTCCGGGTGAAATCACTGACGATCATATATTTCATGACATAGGAGTTAATGGATTAAGGGGAGTCGAATTTTTCACGGAATTAACATTTCTTGATTGCAGCAAAAACGAGTTAAGGAGCTTAGACATAAGCAAAAACACAAAATTGACAACTCTGTACTGTTCCGGTGCTTGGCTTTCAGAACTTGATGTTACAAAACACACTGCTTTAATCGATTTGCAATGCGCTGGGAATTATTTTTCCTCGTTTGATGTCTCAAAAAATACTGCTTTGGTTTCGTTGGATTGCGGAATTGAAGAATTGACTGGGTTAGATGTTACTAAAAATACAAATCTAAAATCCCTCCGTTTGGAAGTTTCCAAGCTGACACAGTTAGACCTTAGCAAAAATACAGCTTTGACCTTTCTGCTTTGCAACAGAAGTTCATTGACGGCTTTAGACCTTTCCAAGAATACCGCATTAACTACACTTGAATGTTGTCAAAATCCAAATATGACAAGATTAACCCTGCCCGAAACAACATCTTTAACGAAGATTACATGTTACGAAAATAAATTAAGCGGGTTAGATGTCAGTAAAAATACCGCATTAACTCAATTAACCGTAAGTAACAATGAGATTACAACAATCGACATCACTAAAAACACTGCCTTAACAGGTTTTAGCGTTTCCATGAATAAGTTGACTGAATTGGACGTAAGTAAAAACACAGCTTTAACCGATTTGGGTTGTGCAGGTAATAAA
Source organism: Synergistaceae bacterium (assembly GCA_017449135.1). Lineage (GTDB taxonomy): Bacteria > Synergistota > Synergistia > Synergistales > Aminobacteriaceae > JAFUXM01. Next base: position 2,476 of record JAFSKE010000023.1, on the reverse strand, counting down.
ATAACTAAGTTAGATGTCTGCAACAACACGGCATTAACGGGTCTTAGCGTTGGAGATAACGAATTAACAACGTTAGATATTAGTAAAAATACTGCGTTAATTGGTTTAGGGCTGTATCAGAATCATTTTACGACATTCGATTTGAGTAAACATACTGCTCTCACGAGGCTTACGATTTGGGGACAAACTGCAACCGTAACTCCGACAGCTACAAATAACAAAGAATATCCCTGTTCACTTCCTTTCAGTGCTTTGGGAATGGACGCTTCGATGTTTAACGAAAGAGTTTTACCTTTGAGCAATAACACAGCCAGCAATGATAATGATGTTGCCGTAAAAAGCAAAGTTGATGTCAAAGATAAAAATGGGAAATCTTTACTTACTTCAACAGACAACGAAGCAATTTATTTCAGCGGTCTCCCTGCTACAATGACATATCAGTATGATTACAAGGCGAACATAGAACTTTCGCAAGTTTCGACAATGGACGTTACAGTTACATTCACGCCGATTGAACTTCCGAATATTCCTGATAACAATAACAGCGATGTTGTCCCCGATAACACAACACCTTCAACACCTGATAAAACACCCATTGACACGAACACAAAATCTGACGATAAAACCATACCTGTAACTTCAACAGATATTACGAAATCAAATGATGTCATTGTTCCCGTAAGTCCTGATAACACTTCCGGAAATGGCGGCTCGAACACTACAACAAACGGTTCAACCGTAACTCTTGAAACTCCCCAATCACCGACATCTCTTTTGACTTTGTTAAACGACACACTCAAACAAGCATTAGAAAGCGGTCAAACTACTACACTTTCAATTCCTGCGAATGTAACGGACTTAAAAGGCCTTGCGAATATAACGTTAATTGTCAGGTTAGATTTGAGTAAAGCCAGCAGTCTCACGAATATTTCATCTGAAGATGTCGCAACAGTGCAGGAAATAACTTTAAGCGGAAATACATCAATTAAGCAGGTCAATTTAAGCGGCAACAGTTCAGTCAAAATTATTGTTCTCACTGGCTCAGGAGTTGAAAGTTTCAGTGCTAACGGTTCAAATCTTGAGACAATCGAAATCGCAGGTTCGCCAATCAAAGAACTTGAACTTCAAGATACGGCATTAACATCGTTAGACTTAACAGGTTGCACGAGCCTTGATAAATTCGACTGTTCAGCTTCCGGTGAAGGCAGGATAAGAGCGATCGACCTCACGGACTGCCCCAACATCAGGGAATTTAACTGTTCGGGGAATGCACTTCCGTTTTTAGATGTTGACTACGCTACACACCCAAGATTAGAGAATTTTAATTGTGTTGGTCAGAGAGTGTCTGTTTCGCAGTTTAATAACAATGCAATCTCATCAGACATAATTGACTTTGAAAGAATGTTTGCGAATTTTCCGCCATTTAATTTTAGCAGGATTGGTGCGAATGTAATTTGCCAAACTTCGGACGGACAGCAGCATATCATTCCGTTCATCGGAAACAGAATCATAAATCTTCCAGGAAATACAGTCTCAATCAGTTATGGCTATGACACAGGTGCAATGGCAAGTTCTGTGAGTAATCCTTCATCGTTCGACCGATTTTTCCGCAACAGTTCTGTTATTAAAGCATCAGACGAAAACACTGCCTATATGGACGTAACATTTTCGTACTCAACTGACAATGAACAGACTGATCCCGGCAATTCCGGCGGAGGGTGTTCATCAATGGGAAATAATTTTGTTGTTGTCGTAATTGCTTTAGGATTCGTATTATTTAAGATAAATAGAGCATAATTATCATTTTCCTTCGCTTAAAAATTTTTCTTCAAGCCTGTATAATTCAAAGGAAATTTTTTAATACGGAGGAAAATATTTTATGTTCGTAAAAATCGTATGTACAATCGGCCCCGCAAGTGAAAATTATGAAACTCTTAAAGCTATGGCCGAAGCAGGAATGAATGTCGGAAGGTTAAATTTCTCGCACGGAGATTATGAAGGACACGAAAAGAAATTAAAGTTAATCCGAAGGGTTGAAAGAGCCGTTAAGAAGCCTATCGCCGCATTGCTTGACACAAAAGGCCCCGAAATCCGAACCGGACAAATGCAAAACGGTGAAATTAATTTAATTCAAGGTGAAAAAATAATTTTATCGTCATGTGAGGAATCATTTGAAGGCACTCCCGAAAGAGTTTGGGTAAATTACAGATTATTGGCAAAAGAAGTTAAGCCCGGTCAGAATATTTATATTGATGACGGAACATTAAATCTTGAAGTTGAAAAAATCGACGGCGATGATGTCCATTGTAAAATTATTGTCGGGGGAACACTCAAAAACACAAAGGGAATTAATTTGCCCGGTTCTGATATAACGCTGCCTGCACTTTCTGAAAAAGATAAACAGGATATTGCATGGGGTATTCAGCACGGAATGGAATTTTTAGCCGTTTCATTCGTCAAAACCCGTCAGGATATT
>JAFSKE010000022.1 GCA_017449135.1 Synergistaceae bacterium | reverse complement strand
TGAAGCCGAATTGTTTTGTACGTTCGGAATGAATGTCGAAAAATTTTATGTCATGGCCGATAATGTTTTTGACTTCGTTATTTTTGACGGTGATTAAATGGATTCTTTTTCCGACAAAATCAGCCTGATAAGGAAGCAGCAATTTTTTCACAAGATCAGCCAATAAATTTATGACTTCATCATGAGAATAAATATTGATGTCGCCATGAAAATTATTTTTATTCATTAATTGAGCTGAAATTCTGATAATCCAAATCATTCCGAGTAAATGATCGATGTGCTGATGAGTTATAAAAATGTCGTGAATGTCATCTAATTTGAAATTCATGATTTTGAGCCGTGATAAAATTCCGTTTCCTCCGCCGGCGTCAACCATGAAATTTTTAATTCCGTCCGAAATTATGAAGCACGTGTTATAAATTTCAGTTACTAAAGCATTTCCCGTACCAAGCATTGTGATTTTCATGATAGATTTTCCCAGTTAATAATGATTTTTCGAGATTTTAATTCGTTTAGTTCAAGTGAAATATTTTCAAGTTTGTCAATTTGAATATCAGCTATAACATTAACAAATTCTTTATAGTCCCAAAGTAAATTAATGGCGTTAAAGTTTTCGAGCAATCGAGTTATTAAACCCATTGAATTATATTCGAGAGAGATTTGAATTTTTGACGTTATAATGCGTTGAATTTTTCCGGCCATGTCGAGAGCTTTTTCGGCAACTCCTCCGTAAGCGTCAATTAAACCTCTGACACCTAATTTAACACCGCCGAAATATCTTGTAACAATTACCATGACATTAACGAGATTACTTTTCTTAATGGCATTTAGAATCGGTCTCCCGGCAGTTCCTGAAGGTTCGCCGTCATCGGAAAAATATTCGCTTTTGTCCGCAAAAATATAAGCCCGGCAATTATGTGTAGCGTCTCTGTGCTGAGAAATTATTTTGTTGAGAAAATTTTTAGCTTCTAATTCGTCATGGCATATTTCGAGATTTGCAATAAAAACCGAGCGTTTAATTTTTTCTTCGTAAGTTATTGATTTTTCGGGTTCGTTATAAAGATTCGTCCCAAGCATCTTTAATTTTTCGCCAGGAATTTTCGATAGCGTCCGATAAAACTCTTGTTTCAGCTAACACGGGCATAAAATTATTATCGCCGTTCCAACGAGGGACAATATGCCTGTGTAAATGCCCTGCAACGCCTGCACCTGCTGTTTCGCCTAAATTCATTCCGATATTAAAGCCGTCAGGGTTCATAACTTTTTTGAGAACTTTAATAGCTTTAACCGTAAATGAATGCAGCTCGGATACTTCTTCGTTCGTTAAACTCTCGTAAACATTTGTATGTCTGTAGGGAATAATCATTAAATGACCCGGATTATATGGATATAAATTCATGATTACGAAACAGAATTTTCCCCTATGAACGATAAAATGCTCATCATCTTTGTGTTCAGCAGGAAAATCGCAAAAAATACAGCCTTTATGCTTAGGAGCTTCGATATACGACATTCTCCAAGTAGCGTAGAGCCTTTCCAAAATAAAAATCACTCCTTGAAAAATAAATTTAAGATTTTAGAAATTATAACGCATATTGTGCTATAATTCATTTGAAACGTTTTGTTAGTTGAGCAAGACTATACACCCAAAACTTTCTTGGCCTTGAGCAAGCTGGGAAGGTTATTTTTTTTATGGTAAAATTTACTGGTCTGTCGCTCAAACAGACACTCTTTGCAGAGAGGAGGTGCATGGCCTTGTATAAACTTTCAAGACGTTTCGTGCTCAGTTTCTGGCTGGGACGTTGGCATTTTACGCTGACGATTTACCGCCGGAAATAAAAGCACTAATAAGGGAGGAGCAATCTTCCCTTATTTTAATGTTTAGAAAACATACAGCCGCAATAATCTTGACGTACAAACCGATTGAAAAATAAATTTAAGATTTTAGAAATTATAACGCATATTGTGCTATAATTCATTCTAAATTGTTTCATGAACTTATGACATAACATACACCAAAAATAAATCCTCCTTAGCCTTGAGCAAGCTGGGAAGGATTTGTGTTATAGTACGTTGTTTTATATATTTCAATATGTTTGTAATCCCAAAGAACTTTCTCAGTCTTCACCAAGCAGGGAAAGTTTTTTTTATGGTAAAATTTACCGGTCTGTAGCTCAACAGACACTCTCTTTAAGAGAGGAGGTGTTGTTTATGTCAAAGTGTGTGAAACAATTTGTGCTCAGTTTTTGGCTGGGTCGTTGGCATTTTACGCTGACGATTTACCGCCAGAAATAAAAGCACTAATAAGGGAGGAGCAATCTTCCCTTATTTTAATGTCGAGAAAACATACAGCCGCAATAATTTTGACGATACAAACCGAGATTTTTTGATTCTCTGATTGAACGTAAAAAACCGTTATTTTTACGCCAAATTCTGTTTAGCCATTTTAAGCCGTGATTTTGTGAAATTTTTTCGCCTAAATCGTTTATTAATTCAACATTTTTATGAGGACTTATAGTTAAAGTTGTGCAAAAATTTTCACAATTTAATTTTTCAGCAAACAATGCACCTGCTTCAAATTGAGCCATAAAACATTTTTCACAGCGTTTCCCGCCTTCAGGTTCATTTTCAAAGCCCGAAATTTTTTCGAGCCATTCATTAGGGTTATAAGGCAGAATTTCGCACTCAATCCCCGTGTGATTGATTAAAATATTAAGAGCTTCGAGACGTTTTATATATTCATCGTATGGGTGAATATTTCCGCCGTAAAAAAAGCCTTTGACATTCCAGCCTTCAGAAATTAAATCAGGAATTGGAATGCTTGCGTCAGGCGCACAACAAATATGTAAAAGTATAGTTTTTTCAGTGCTCATGATAAATTTTTTTTATGATATAATAAATTTACTTTTATGTATATCACAAACATGTAAACACGTCAACAGACCTAAAAAGCTTTCCAGCCTTGACCAAGCAGGAGAGTTTTTTTATGTGTTAAAATTTACACGCCTGATTGGTCATCAGGTACTCTCGTAAAGAGAGGAGGTCTGTTGAAAATGAAATACATAAAAGTATTTTCCTTGAGCTTTTGGCTTGGAAAATGGCATATTATTTTGTCAATAACTCGCCATAAGTAAAAAGGATAACATATTAGGGAGGAGCAATCCTCCTTTTGTGTTTCTACTTACTTCCTGCAAGCTGTCCGCACGCTGCCATTATATCAGTCCCACGCTCTTTACGTAACTCAAATTCGATTTTCAATTCGCTCAATGCCCTGCAAAATTCTTTAATTCTCGAATCTCCCGAACGTTTTAATTCCGGTCTCGAAGGTATCGGATTAAACGGAATTAAATTTATATATGGCTCTAATCCGTCAAGCAATGCTGCCATTTCATAAGCGTATTCGACATCATCGTTAATTCTGTCGATTAAAGCATATTCAATCGTAATTCTCTCGCCTGTTCTGTCTTTATAACGTCTCAATGCCGAAATTAATTTTTGCAGTGAATATTGATTATTTACGGGCATTAATTTTGAACGTAAATTATCGTTTGTTGCGTGAAGCGATACCGAAAGCCTCAAAGGTATTTCAAAATCCGCTAAATCTTCAATTCCGGGCGCAATTCCTGATGTTGAAATCGTTATGTGTCTTGCTCCCAAGTTTCTCATGTTTTTGTCGTTTAATGAACGTATCGCCGAAAATATATTATCTTCATTTAATAATGGTTCTCCCATTCCCATAAAGACAATATTATTAATATCAGCTCCGTTTAACTTTTCCATCATTAAAAACTGTCCGAGAATTTCCCCTCTCGTTAAATTTCTCTTAAAACCATTAGCTCCGGTTTCACAAAATATACAGCCTAAAGGACAACCCGCCTGACTTGATATACATGCCGTTTTATGTCCCCCGTGATTTAATAATACGGATTCGATTTTGTTACCGTCGTTTAACTGCCATAAATATTTTTTCGTTCCGTCCTTTGAATTTTGTTGCTTTATTAAAATCGGCAGTGTCATTAAAATATTTTCGCTCAATTTATCCCGCAGTGTTTTAGAGATATTTGTCATGTCGAAATAATTAAAAATCTTTTTCGCATATATCCATTGACAAATTTGCGAGGCTCTGAATTTCTGTTCGTTCCATTGCGAAAATAATATCTGCCAGTCGCTTAATGAAAGTTCTAAAGCATCATACATAATTAATTTTTCCTTTCTCTGTTATAATCAACAATTATTATATATCACTAAATCGGAGGAAATTTTAATCTTGAACAAAGTAGTGAAAAATCTCGGGCTTTATCTGATTTTAGTTTTAGCAGTAGTTACTATGGTAAACTCATTTTTAACGCCTGAGGAAGTTCAAAAACAATATGACGAAATAAGTTACAGTCAATTTCTAAAAGAATTAGACTCAGGCAACATCAAAATTTTGCAGATAAGAAACAACACAACGCCCGGCGAATCCAGTTCCGCAACTCTTCAGGGAGAATTTCAAAACGGAGAAAGATTTTTAACATACGGTCTCGATGTTTCGGGAATTGCCGACAAAGCTGCTGCAAAGGGCATTATGGTTACAATCGAGGCTCCACAGAAAAATACTTGGGTCATGACTTTAATGACTTCATTATTCCCTACGTTGTTATTAATCGGTGTTTGGGTTTATTTCATGAATAACATGCAGGGAGGTGCGGGCGGTCGTGTAATGTCATTCGGAAGGAGCAAGGCAAAATTATTTTTAGACAACAAGCCAAAAGTAACTTTTAATGACGTTGCAGGCTGTGAAGAATCAAAAGAGGAATTACAGGAAGTTATCCATTTCCTAAAAGACCCTGAAAAATTCAAAAAATTAGGTGCAAAAGTTCCAAAGGGTGTTTTGCTTGTAGGCCCTCCCGGTACAGGTAAAACTTTGCTGGCAAAGGCTACGGCAGGCGAGGCAGATGTTCCGTTTTTCAGTGCGAGCGGTTCTGACTTTGTAGAAATGTTTGTCGGTGTCGGAGCAGCAAGAGTCAGAGATTTATTTGAACAGGCGAAAAAATTTCAACCCTGCATAATCTTCATTGACGAAATGGACGCAGTAGGAAGGCACAGGGGAGCAGGTTTAGGCGGAGGACATGACGAACGAGAGCAGACCTTGAATCAGTTGCTTGTTGAGCTTGACGGCTTCGACGATAACAGCAGTACGATTTTAATCGCAGCAACAAACAGACCCGATATTTTAGATCCTGCATTGTTGAGGCCTGGAAGATTCGACAGACATATTGTTGTTGACCGTCCGGACGTTAAAGGCCGTGAAGAGATTTTGAACGTTCACATGAAAGATAAAAAATTTGCCGATGATGTTAATGTTGGAATTTTAGCACGAAGAACTCCGGGACTTGTCGGAGCAGATTTAGCGAATTTAATCAACGAAGCTGCTTTACTCGCTGCACGACATGACAAAGAAAAAATTGATATGTCGGACTTAGAAGA
>JAFSKE010000021.1 GCA_017449135.1 Synergistaceae bacterium | reverse complement strand
TAATTCATGCCCTACGTGTACAAAGCCTAAAGCAGGTGAACAGCCTATCGCACTTATCACAGCATGTGCCAATCCGTATAAACATACATGTGCTGCTGAAAGTGCCTGATTTATTAAATCCGAATCCGTAAAATCATCGGGATTATATACTCTGCCGTTCCATTCAACGTTCCATTTTTTCGAGTACTTACTGTATACTTTTCTGATTCTGCTGCCTTCTCTGCCTCTTAATTGTTGCAATGTCAATCCTGATACATCTTCATCGGGAAATCTCATAGCATACATTTTTCGTGCGACTTCAAGATGTTTACGTTGATTTAGTAAAAGTTCGGCTTGCTTGATTATCATTCGTGAACTATGAGTAAGTGCTCTGCCTCCTGCATAATAACGAACGCCGTGCTCCCCTACCCAGCATACACTTACTCCGGAATCTCCTATTAATTCCATTGCTCTATGGCTTATATCAGTTCCGGGACCAAGCATTAACACTGAGATTACGGCGGAAGGGATATGCGTAATTCCCTTCTCGTCCGTAACCGTTATAGCACTGTCTTTACGATCAATTTTGCAGTGTTCAAGATATAAAAACGTCATTCTGTCTGAAATCTGCGGTAAATCCTGAATATCAGGTTTTATCATTCCTGCTATTTCTGCCATTTTATTACACACGCATTACTGTCATCAAGCCCATTCCGTAAGCCTTACCTCTTCCAAGACCTTCAGTAAGAACTTTTCGGAATAAGTCAACGTCTTTAATATTCAAAAGTCCTTCATATGTTACAGATAGAAATGTTACATAGCGTCCGTCTTTTTTAATAAATCGCTGCCATTTATTGCCTGTAACGTTGAAATCATTTTCAAATAGCTGAAATCCGTTTTTCTCCGAGCGTTCTATAAGCCATTTTCTTTGATATTCAGTAGTGATATGTGCTAAAACTTTTCCTCTTTTATCTTTATCCGTACGATGAGATATTGTAGGATTTGACGTAAGGCGAAATCTCCATATCGTATCGGCTTTCAGATTTTCTAACAATGGCGTATAGTCTTTAGTTTCCCATGAATCTTGAGACGGCGAAAACTGTTTACAGAATGTCGATAAATTCGGTTCTTCCTGACTTAAAACCAGCATATACATAGTTCCGTTCACATTATCAAGCCTCCAGAGTTTTCGTGATTCAGTATATGAAAAACAGGTTTCCAGAGCTCCGTGAAAATGGTTTGAATCAGCAAGAGCAAGCATTGTGTTCCGATTATCCATAGCAAGCTGAACTCTCGATAAATACATTGCAATATCACCTCATCTCATCGCTATAACCGTATTCCTTAATTGAACGAAATCCAAATTTCCTATGCTTTCGGCTGAATGAAATCGGAAAATCGTTAAATCCTGAACTTGGATCGGGTTCTTCGGAATCAGTTATTATATGCAGTCTGTTATCTGAAGTTCTGAAATCATATCGTCTGTGTTCAGATAACGGCTCATTTTGTAAAGTCTCTAAAAGCGGCGTTTCACGAATACCAAGCAACAAAGGCATTGCTGGAACGCATGAACGTCTGCCGAGATACAAAGGATATGCAGGAGTACGCACAGCATCTGCCAATTCATTGATAAAAGCCGTGTCAGCACTCTCAAAACCAGCAAGAAATACAGCATCGGCAAGATAAAAACGCTCTGTTATATAAACATCTACTTTATCTCTTTTTCCTCTGGCTATGTGATAATCCCTCAAAAGTTCCCCCTCACGTTCAACACGAATCCCGAAATGTAAAGCATTCAGCCTATCTAAAGGTTCTTCCCGAGAATATCCGAGTGCAGATGCCAAAAGACCTATAACACCGCTTTTTGTAGGAAAGCCGAGTGTCCTGCGTGTCTCAAATTTCGATTCAACTCCCCAAGATTGAAGAACTCCTGCCAACTTCAACAGCAAAGTGGACATTAGCTCACCTCTTTTGCTACAATTTCACGAAGACTTATTAAAAGTTCATTGAGATTTTTCTTTTCAGCTCCAGAGTTCTCATAGTCCCCTATAATGAAACTGTAGTCGGGAACGTCGCAATAGTTGTCGTAAACGTCTTTGGCATGTTTGAATAATGCGTCTTTCGAGCCTCTGACAAAACCTTCGTGCTTGTATGCACTAACAGGATTTTCAAATGCTCCAGATAGATTTACCGGCTGATCTCTTCGTATCGTAACGTATACCAAATCCGGAAGGGTTCTGTTTGCATAGGAATTTTGTTTTCCGTCGGGCATTGAGCAGATAAAGGCTTCCGCAAAACCTGCCACCGCTGAAGGTGTATCGGCTCCTATAGTTTTAGCAAGATCCAAGACGTTTATAGTTGCATAGCGATATAATGTAGACGAATTAAATTCCATAGTTCCGAGATGTCCTGCACCGGCGTTATCAAGCTGTGAAAAATCATCTACTGCCGTGAAATAGTCATATTCATTCTGTACTGAATGAGTTGAAATGCTGTGAGCAACCTGACATGCTGCATCGACATTCAAATCGACATCATCTGCTACCATTCTGCCAAACAAAGCCATATCAATGGACGGGAACGTTTTAAGCGCATTTTTATATGCTTTTTTATCCTGTTCGCCATTAATCAGGAGTTCAGCAAGTTTTGCGGCTTGAATTGAACTTATAAAGAATAATGCACCTGTTGTATTTCCTTTTTTATCGTTGATTTTTATACCTGCGTTTTTAAGGGCATTTGGAGCTTCTTTAGCGGCCTTTTCGGCATCCATTCCGGCAGCAATCATCTTTTCAGAAATCAGGTTTACAACATATTTTGTACGCAAACCCAAGTCTTCACTATCAAAAATCTCTTTGAACATCTTGCGAATCGCATGTTTCCATGCCTGACTTGAAACTCTTGCACGGTCTACTCCGCCATATTTGGCTGTTTTAGGTCTGCCTGTATCATCACGATTTACGCAGCTTGGAGGGACGGTTTGAATGACGTGAAAATCGATGTAAAATCTGTTTTTATTCATTATTATTCTCCTTTTCTTCCGTATATGGATAACATATTCTTGCAAAATCTCTGCCCCATGATAAAGTAACTGCAGCAGCTTCGTTATCATAGTTCATTAAATAAATTTCTTTGGCCAGTTTCGGATAATCAAGCTGTATTCCGTCTTTGCTGAGAAGCTGAATTATTCCGCGAAGATGATACGCTAAATCATATTGAGATTCAGCCGTAGCAACTAATCTTAAACGATCCAAAATACGCTCTTCACATTCATTTTTCTTAGCATACTTTGCAGCAGCTTCTCCCACTGAAATTTTTGTGCAATTCATATTCTGCTCGTTGCCCTGTTGGTGAAGTGCATATAACGTTAAAGCTGTATACACTGCCCATTCGGAATGCGAAATATTTTTATTTTTTCCCAATAATTCATCAGGAATATAATTAAAAATCATTCCCCATAATTCCGGAAGTTCTCCGGGAGTCTTTCCTACGCCACGCCTCAAATTTGCAAATAATCCTCTGCGATAACCTGTATCACCTGTTTCACTTAAATAACGCAACTTAGATGATACATACTTATATACCTGATCTGCCTTTGTCAGTTTCTCCATTCAAATCACCTGCCTTATCAAAAATTTTAGCGATTTTAGCAAAATATAAATTCAATGCTTTTGATATATATTCTGCCGCATTCTGCTTCTTAGAGTCTGGGCTAAAAACAGGAATCTCTCTATGACTGAAAATAACCTGTTTGTCTGCCTGTCGGGAAATTGAATTTCCAAAGTTGAAAGCAATATTTCGCAATTTTTTTTCAATCGAAATACATGCTTCGTTAATATCCTCTTCAGAACTTATGCTGGCAAGCCATAATCTAAACGGCCTGTCAATATCATCATAGAACTGTAATTTTGAATCGGCTTCACCTGATAATTCTGTTTTTGCGTCTTTATCAGCTCTTCCGCTTGCAACCTGAAGTGATTTGTATAATATTCCGACCCAATATGCAGCCTTTTCACATTTTTCAATTTCCATAAGGATCTGTCTGCAATATTCTTTCTGAGAATCGCCCAATAACTGAACATGGAAATTCAAAGAATCAGATATTGTATCCTTAACAGGAAGCGAGGTTGCCTGTCCGTAATCATAGATAACAGCAGCAGTTACAATATTTAACATGTAAGAGCGATCTATTATTCCGTCATATCTGAGATTTTCGAGCCAGTTAATAATTCCAGGACGCTTTGATGTCGAGGAATCTTCTTCATCAATTTTGAGGCCTACGACACTTCCGAAATCACGCCATACCTTTTTTGCCGATGTATAGACTTTAGGCTTAAATTTCAAAACAGCATTTTTCCCGCCGCCTTTCTCCTTATAAGCAAGCCAAAGCGTCATATATTCTCTGTCAAAAAGCTCTGTATCCTCAAAATAATCTCCGCCGGAAATATAATAACCGTTGACATTGTCCGCTTCCCTGTTCAACATGATACGCCTTGATTGCAGCGATAATAAAGCCGCTTCATTATCAGGAACAGGGATTAAACGATTAAATTCATCAATATTGTTATCATTTTCCCATGAAGGTTTTTCATGAAAAACTCCACGTTCAGAATCCAGTCCTGCCGGCAAATTAAGCAAAATAGTCTCGAAAAACGATTTACCTTTTACGGCAATTAAACTTAAATGTCCTACCCACGGGCGTTTAGGTGTTACAGGACTTTTAGATGCTATATCATCAAAACTGTTCAAATGCAGCAGCCAGCGTGCAGCTTCAGGATATGATAAAACTTTTCCATCTTCGATACGATCTGCAAACAGACGCTGTTTGTTATTGCTTTCAAACATAGTACCTATTAGCTTAGCCGAAGTCGCATAAGTTCCCTTTTTAGCTTTTACAACAGTTGACTGATAAAACGGGTATTCATCATCAAAAAGCCAAAAACGATCATGCCATTGTTTCAAATAGTTTTCAATAGGTTTTGAAGGTATATGCCCCATATCCCATATTTCACGCCATTGATTCATCATGAAATCTTTGTTTTCGTCCTCTAAAACTACAGAATTTCCGTCTATATCATAACGTGAAATTACGGTAAACATTATGGCAAGCAAAAATCTGAATATCGCAAAATCCTGAGTTTTTGTCTCCCCTGCAAGTCCGGCAAATTCGTGCGAATTTAACAAGATTTCTTTGATACTGACTTCTTTAATTTTACAGTCTTTTGTCATTGCACGAATCCAAGACTCATCAATAAGATTAAATTCCTGCATAGCTTCACTCCTGTTCATGATTGATTAATTCCAATCCACGTTCTTTGCTGTAACGTAATTTTTTATTCAGCAATTCTGTTTCCATGTTTTCATTTAATAAAAGCAAAAGTTCTCCCTTCAACAGCCCTGTTTCACGCCATTTTTTAGGAATTATATCAAGTTCTTTCGATATTTTTTCCCAAGAGTTTGAAAATATCTGCGACAGACGTAAACGCTCATGAGCAATAAATTTTTTGTCAATATCGCTCAAAGCATATGTTGTATCAAAGATTCTGTTTTCAGAAATCGCACTATAATGGCCATCATCTTTGCTAATTAAGACTAATACTTCTATTGTATCGTCAATATCTCGAACGGCTGCTTCACCTTTTGTAGAATTTTCTGCTTCATCATTGACAAATTTAGAAAGCAGCTTATGATAACAGCTTCCTAAATTGTTTGATTTTATACAGTATTTCTCTGCATTACGCTCTTTTTCTTTTATATCATATGCGTATTCCCAATAAGTATCGCTATTTTTATCTTCTTCTGAAGGTTCGTTATAGACTTTATTTACAAGTTCAGGAATACACGAAGGAATTATTAATTTGTCCGGCAAATAACGCTTTGTCTGTTCTAATATCCACTTATAATAAATTTTGTTACGTTTATCATCTGAAGGTTTTAATATAGCCAAAACTGGTTCTTTACAATTTGAAGGCCGTGATCGGTTATGACGGTGAAGCCTTCCCGAACGCTGTAACAACAAATCCATAGGGCATAATTCTGTTATCATTGTATCAAAATCAAGGTCTAATGACTGCTCTATTACCTGAGTTCCTACAACAATTAATTTTTTGCGTGTCTCTGATGTTGAATTTTTCCCTACACGATTTAACAGCGTATGTTCAATTTTTGCCCTGTCTGAAGCTATAAAACGACTATGGAAACATATAACTTCGTAATCATTAAGTTCTGAAGCAAGTTTATCAGATAAAAGCTGAGCATATGCAACAGTATTTACAATTACAGCAGCGCAGCCTTCGCCACATAATTTTTCTTTGATATAAGAACTTAAATTATTCTCTTCAATTTCTTGAATTGCAACAACTTTTTCTGGAATTTCACATGGAAGAGCCATAGAGATTGCGTTATTATCTTTTGTTGTATATGTTAAAACCGGATAAGATATTGAATCTATCGTCGGCAATTTTTGCATGTTAAGATATGCCTTTACAAGTTGAGCTCTTCGTTTAGCAGGTAAAGTTGCAGAAAGGATAATCACAGGAACATTATATGCTCCCATCCATGTTAAAGTATGGTCAAGATATATATTCATGTAAGCATCATAAGCATGACATTCATCAAGAATTACAACTTTGCCGGCAAGCCCAAGATGTCTAAGCATAACATGTTTCTGTTTTAGAGACGCAAGCAAAAACTGATCTATCGTAGCAATTACAAAATCCGCTAAAAGAGCCTGTTTACGTCCTTCAAACCATGTATGCACGATAACATTATTATCTTTATTATCTTCATCTACGTTATCATCAGCATAACTTGAAGCAGTGCCATGAAACATACTTTGATATTCTTCGTTAAGTTCTGTCATTCCATGAGCTAACCTTATTGAATGAGTTTCTGTATCACATTTTGAAGCCCATTCGCGAATCCTTCCGAATATTCCGTTAGCAGTAGCCTGAGTTGGTAATCCGAAATAAATTCCGCCGGAACCGCATTTATCAATTAAAATTTCAGCCGCCGACAAAGCCGCTTCAGTTTTACCAAGCCCCATAGGAGCTTCAAGAATATATAATCCAGGAAAATCATTTTGTGATACAATTTCCATGATTTTATTCTGTACAAAATTAGATTTGAACGAAAATTTATCAGCAAAAACTTGGGGATTGTCGCAGACTGTATGAAGTTCTAACGTACACGGTAAATCAAGCCTATCAAAAGCGTATTTGACACGTTTCTCTTCGGATAAATTATCAATCGAAACATACGGAAAATAATATGTGTTGCTGGCTATCCAGTCTGACATTATCAAAAGTCCCGTCAAGAGCATTTGTGATTTTACATCTGGTTTTGGCAGTGTATCAACAGTGAATCCCGTATTATTCAGAGCATATGAAATCCATTCATTCCATAGGCCTGTCCATAGAGCTTTTTGAGAGTTTTTAATGCCGAAATAATTATAGCTATAATCTTCAATTTGATCACGGGCTTTTCCGAAATTTCCCCTGCCGTGATGAGAACCGACAATCTCAGAAAATTCTTCAGGGAAGCCGTTAAAATTCAAAATTGCCTGTCCTGCTAACTGATGAGGAGATTTTTTTGAATCTGACGTTACAGCAAGATTAAAACCTAAATTTGTCAAAAATTCAAAATGGCCTTCAATAGATTTTACAATTTTATTTTGAAAAACGGGGGTAATTTTTCCGACATCGTGAAGCAGTGCCAACAGTCTGCAAAATTCACAAACTTTTGTAATTGCAGTTTCGGGATTGCCTTTAGGCTGTAAACTTAATGCAAGCTCGTTTCTTACATGTTCGGGAAGCCATTTAATGAAAAGTTTTTCCATTATTCCCGCCGTATCCATTGCATGAATTATGAACGAAAGCCATTTATCAGGTCTTTCGTTATAACTTTTAGCTGCGATACTGCAAAGATTTTCACTGAAATTTTGTTTTTTCATTTGACAATCCCTCCATTCAGGCTAAAATTTTTGTTAATTATAAGTTAATTATAACATCTATAACATCATAATTCAAAAAAAGTCTCAAAATGATCTCAATCAAAACACTATATATCCGTCAGAATCCGTCCTTATTGCGACTAAAACATCTCCGGATTTATTGCCGGAATAAGTTATAAACTGATTATCCGAAAATATGATTTTGCCGTCATTGACAGTTCCGTTTATAAAATTTATTCGCCCTATAAAATCTCTAACAAACTCATTCGCAGGGTTTTTATAAATATTGATGGGAGTGTCGATTTGCTGAATAACGCCCTTGTTGAAAATGATAACCCTGTCGCTCATGGTCATAGCTTCGGTCTGATCGTGAGTAACGTATACGACTGTTATTCCGAATTTTTTTTGCATTTCCTTAATTTCGTATCTCATTGATTCCCTTAATTTAGCGTCAAGATTGCTCAAAGGTTCATCAAGCAACAAAAGTTTAGGATTAGAAACTAAAGCCCTTCCAAGTGCTACACGCTGCTGCTGTCCGCCGGAAAGCTCATTTGGCATTCTATTAATATATGGCAGAAGGTGAACAGCATCTAAAATAGTCTCGACACGTTCTTTAATTTCTGATTTTTTGACGTGATTAATTTTGAGAGGATAAGCAACGTTATCAAAAACATTCATGTGAGGCCAAACAGCATAAGACTGAAAAACCATTCCGATTTTACGTTCATTAGGCGGAATAAAATTCTCGGAATCGCTGACAACGACATCATCAATCATAATTTCGCCTGTAGTAGGTTTCTCAAAGCCTGCAATCATGCGCAAAAGAGTAGTTTTGCCACAGCCCGAAGGCCCCAGCAAAGTAACAAATTCATGGTCAGCGATAACTTGGCTGAAGTTCTTTATGACTTCAACATCGCCATAAAATTTAGTGATGTTCTTTAATGTGATAGAAGACATGATTAAATCGAAAATTCTCCTTTAGTCAATTTATTCAAAATCCAATTAACGACAATTACAAGGACTAAAATACCCGTAGCGATTGCGCTTGCAGTCTGCTGACTGTGGTAAGTCTGATATGTGAATAACTCATAGCCGATTGTTTTTGTATCTGTCGAATATAAAAGCGTTGACATAGTTAATTCGTAAAAACTCGGCATAAAAATTAAAAACCAGCCTGCAACAACAGACGGAGCTATTAAAGGCAATACAACATCTCTAAAACTTCTCTGCCATTTAGCACCGGAAATTAAAGCAGCTTCCTCGAGAGACGGGTGAATCTGATTCATTGCAGAAACTATTGTCCGCATACCCATTAACAAATATTTAATCATATAGGCAATAATCATAATTGAAAGTGTGTTGTAAATGTTAATGCCAAATCTCCCCGACATAGTCATAATCAAAGCCAATGCAATAACAACACTGGGAGTTCCACTGCCTAAAGTGATTAAGAAATCAGGTATCTGTCTGCCCCGTGCTTTAGTCCGAGTTAAAAGCCAAGCCATAACGCACGAAATTATAATTCCGAATGTAGCCGCAAGTGATGCCGAAATCAGACTGTTCATGGCACTGTCGAAAATAGTTTTGCGTGTCAATAAAATGTTCCAGTATCTTGTAGTGAAATTTGAGAGCGATAAAGGTTTTCCGAGATTTTTTGTGAACGATGTTATTGCCACCGTAGCAAAGGGGATTATTACAACGATTAGGGCAAATAACGAAACTAAAATCGTTATCGGGATTCGCCATTTTCCAAGCTCAACGATATTCGGGCGTGTAGATTTTCCGGAGACCGTTATATATTGCTTTTTTCCGCATATAAAAGTCGAAATATATAAAACTATATTCGCTATTAACATTAATGATACAGCTAAAGTTGTTGCATCAGTCAATCCCTCAGCGGAGCCGACATAGACATAATCAATAATTCTTGTAGTAACCGTGTCAATTTGTCCGGGAGCACCGATTATTGAAGGAATGCCATAACACGATGCCGCCGAAATAAACACTAATAATCCTGCAGCTACTATAGAAGGCAGCATAATCGGGAACGTTACAGTTAAAACGGTTTTCAAAGGTGAAGCTCCCGAAATTTTGGAAGCCTCTTCAAGTGAAGGATCCATTTTCTCCATAGCCCTTGAAATCGTGATAAAGGCATAAGGATAATAAAACGTCGTCAATACCCAGACTAATCCGCCTAATGTGTAAATATTAAAAGGATTGTCAGGGAGCGAAAGTAAATTCTTCAGAAATACATTCAAAGTTCCCACTCTTGGATTTAATAATCTTAGCCACGCCATAGCCCCTACATAAGGAGGAACCATATATGTCATAACAAATAAAGTTCTGAAAAATTTTTTGCCGTATAAATCTGTTCTGCCCACAAGCCATGCAAGAGGAAAAGCTATCATAACACCGAAAATCATAGACAGCGTTGCAGTGATTAAAGTGTTTCGCAATGCCGTCCAGTTTAGCGAATATGTATAAATCCTCTTAAATGCCTCAAGTGTGAAGCCTGAATCATTAAAGAATGAACGGAAAATTAAATAACAAATCGGAAAAACGTTAAACAATAAAAGAAAAGCCGCAATGATAAAAATCAAAACGGCCTTGAAATTGAAATAATATTTTAAGTTTTGCATTATTTTGTTAATAATTATTTTTTAACTCTTTCTTCAAAATTCGTGCGTAATTCGGAACGTTCTTTCAAACAATTTTCCCAATTAACGGGCATTGCACTCTTGAAAATCTTGTCTGTTTCGATTGAATCATAAGGAATTGCGGGGGGATTTTTCAACACTGAATGCATCCAGCCTTTGACAATATATTTCTGTCCTTCAGGTGATAAAAACCAATCCGTCAATTCTTCGCAGATTTTTGAATTTTTGTGTGCGCTCCATTCGTCAGTTATTGTCATAATCGGCGAAGGTACGCAGATTACTCCGTCGGTAGGATAAATGACTTCGAGTTCACTGTCTTCTTCCTCACGTTTTTTCAAGACTGACTCTTCAAGAATCATAATGGCTTTGCATTCACCTGTTTCAAGTTTCGTTAAAGCGACTGAACCGGATTCAATCATGACTTTGTTTTCAGCGAGTTTGTCGAAATATTCATAGCCGTATTTGTCTTTGAGAGCAGAAATTGCGACAAGAGCCGTTCCTGATGTTAAAGGATTTGACATTGAAATTAAATTTTTCAGGCTTTTATCGTAGGCAAAATCTTTGAATGAATTTGGGAGTTCTTCCTTTTTGAATTTTTCGGGATTGTAGGCAAGAACCATATTCAAATTTCTTACCGGATACCAGTAGCCTTCAGGGTCGTATTCAAGTGCGATGTTTTCGGCTTCTTTTGAAATGTAGGGGTGAAGAAGTCCATCAGCTTTTAATTCAAGAGAATACGAAGGGTCGGCAACCATTAACATATCACAGCCGAGTTTTTTTGTGTCTTTTTCAGCAGCGATTTTTGCCTGAAGTGTCCCTGTTCCGCCGTAGAAAAATTCAACGTCATAATTTGGGAATTTCTCGTGTAAAACCTGCGTCATTGCTTCGATAACATCTTCATACATTGAAGTGTAAATCACGACTTTTGGTTTTTCGGCAGCCCCTGCAAGACTTGAAAACGAAATTGCAAGGATTAACGTAAAAATTAACTTTTTCATTATAAATAATACCTCCTAAAATTTTGTTATATTATACCTGAGTTTTAACGCTGAAATTCTCTAATGCTTCAGCTATTAAACGCTTTACATCTTCCTGTGTTAATGGCGGTGTACGAGACTGTCTGCGCTCATCATTCCATTGTAAAAATCTTTTAGCAGCAGGAAATGTTACAACTAACCCCAACAACACTAACACTAAATACATTCCGTTTCTGAGGTCTGAAATTCTCGCATCTGAATTGCGATAAGTATCACTAATTTTTTGAGATAACATTTCATAGTTTTCACTTATCTTTTGAGATAATATTTTGTAGTTATCATCAATTCGTTTTGACAAAACTGCGAAATTGTCATCAATTCGTTGTGATAATGTCTCAAAATTTCTGTCAACCCGTTCTGACAAGACAGCAACAGTTTTAGCTAAGTCATTGACTGTCTTTGTGAGTTCATTGACTTTTACCGTAAGCTCATTAACAGTTTTTGTTAAGTCATTTAGTGCCTGTCGGAAAGATTGGATTTCCTGTTTTTGAGTTTGCAATTCCTGCTTTTGAAATTTCAATTCCTCGATAATAATATCAAGTTTTGCGTTAATGTTTTCCGTTTGCCCGAATGAACTTGACGAAAATAACAGAATTAGCAACATGGCCGAAAAAACTTTTTTCATGATAAAAACGCTCCTTTCTTAAATTTTAGTTAATAATTCCTCCATAAATCTTATAATTTCATTCTCGTTAAACGAATAACTTTCAATCGTTATTATAATATTATCCGAGTAATTTAATGCGAGTGAAAGCGGTAAATTTTCCTGTGTTTCAAGAATTGCTTTTTTCCCCGAAATTTCTAAAACTTTATAATCTGAATTGAACGGTATTACTCCCTTTGAATTATTTGTGTCTGAAGGAACATATAAATTCCCCGTGCCTGTGCCGTCAGTCATGATAATTTGCAAAAATCCCTTTGGACTTTCACGCTCATAATTTTTGTAAACTACACGCCCGAAATCTTTTTCGCCCGCTATTAACGGTGTTACAAATTCACTTACTAAGTGCCAATCTTTTATTTTATCGGGAAGCTCAAACGCAAAAACCACTGAACTGAAAATTACAAATAAAAACGTTAATATAATTTTCTTCAACATTCTTTAATCTCCTGCAGCCATAATTTTCGGACTTGAGACAAAAATTTATCATAAACCCTGCTTTGAAAATCAGGAAATGTGTAATCGAAGCTCTGCCACTGTTTGAAACGGTAACGCAGCGTAACTTCCGCATAAATTCCGTCTCTCAAATAAATTCTATGGGCATGATCTTTTGTTGAAGCTAAAATTAATCTTGCTCCGTCAACATATCCGGGATCTATGTTTACAGCTCTGATATTTTCACGGCTTCTGGCTTCAATTTCGATTGACTGATGTTTCCAATCTGCCAAGCCTCCTGCATCGACTAAACCGGGAAAACATAAAAATATTCTCGTTAAATTCGGCGATATTTCGTCATAATAATTTGTTTTGTCAAATGGCACTGAATCGCTGAAAATTTCAGGTACTCCCCATATTTTCGTTAATTCGTCAATGCTCCATTTTAACAAATTCTCGTTCTCAATAGGATATAAAATCCCTGTAATGCGTTTAACTTTAGGTGATTTATATTTGTCCGTCATACAAATTCTCCTCCCTCGTCTGCCCTGCCGCCAATAATGCCATTGCTTGAGGGCCTATACTTCCGACAATATCCTCTTTGATTTCAGGCTCTGTCTTAATTTCCTGTTCAGGCTCAAAATTTTGTGTCTCAATTTTTGCTGGTTTAGGCGTTTGAGTTTTTTTTCGTTTAGGCATTTCAATGTTCAAATATCCCTGAATTTCTCCCTGCCATTCACATGCTCTAAACGTCTTTTTGCCTTCGGGAGGTGTTTCAAGACGTTGCCATTTTCCGCCTTGAGTTTCAATCTCCTTAACCCATGTCCGCCCTACAGCAGCCCACCATGTCATATCTTGGGCATCGTTCAAATCGTCCGTGCAGTCGTCAATAGTGAATATTCCTGAACGAAGTTTCTTAAAGGCCATTAATCTTGCTTCGTTTACTCCGTCAACTTTTACTATAAACTCATCACGCTCGGGAAGTTCATTAGCGTTTAACTTTTCAAGCCCCGTCCCAAACATTTTTACTGCTGTATCGTTGAGCTTCAATATACCCCGCGAACACATCGCAAACGGCACAGGAGCATTCCACCATTCGGGGAAGTGAATTTCATCGGGATATAAAGCCGTCTCAAGATTATTCACGAATGATCCTGTATTCCTGACGTATAAAGCCCTGATTTCGTTAGGATATTCGATTTCTTCGGGATTTATGGGTCTGAAGATATTTCGTTCGGAAAGCTGGGGAAGTGTCTTAATCATTGAATCGGCACAATTTCTCTCTACCATTGAGACTAATTGTCCCTTGCTCAAAATTATTACGTCGCCGGCTTCGGGAATATAGACTGCGTATTCGCAATCTGTCTCAAATAATGTCCTTAGAAAATATAATAATGTCGATTCAGGAGTTAATGATGTTACCCCCTCTGCCATTTTATGCCTCCATTAAAGCATTTGCAAAGTCTTCAGGTTTGAAATTGTCGAGATCGTCTGCTCCTTCGCCAAGCCCTATAAACCTTACGGGAACGTTTAATTTTCTCGCTATCGAAATCACAACCCCGCCTTTTGCAGTGTTATCGAATTTTGTCAATATAATCGAAGTTACAGGAATTATACTGTTAAATGTCTCAGCCTGAGCTACTGAATTTTGACCGAGAACTGAATCAAGAACTAACACCGTTTCCAGCCTTTCCTCGCCTGCTTCACGCAATAAAATCCTGTGAATTTTCTTTAATTCTTCCATTAAATTATGTTTGTCGTGAAGTCTCCCCGCAGTGTCAACTATTACGACATCTGATTTTGAGCTTTCAGCGGCCTTGAATGCGTCAAACGATACTGCTGCGGGATCACTTCCCTGACCTTGTGCAACAACCCTGACACCGCAGCGTTCTCCCCAGATTTTTAACTGTTCGACTGCTGCGGCTCTGAAAGTATCTGCTGCGGCCATGACAACTTTTTTACCCTGTTTTTTGTACATCGTTGCAAGTTTTCCGGCTGAAGTTGTTTTACCGCTCCCGTTTACTCCTATCATCAGCAACACTAAAGGCTTTTTGTCGAAGTCAAAATCTTTTCCCATTCCCTCAACTGAATT
>JAFSKE010000020.1 GCA_017449135.1 Synergistaceae bacterium | reverse complement strand
TTAGCTTTCCGTTAGGCGCAGGAAGATTTTTATAATCCTCAATTTGACGCTGTGCTTCATTATCAAGATTTGTCCATTCTTCAACAAGTTTATCAAGAGTTCCGTTATCTTCAAGAGTTTTTATAAATTCGGTGTATTCAGCACATAATTTACGGCCTTTATCAGATTTTGGAAATACTGCAGAACGATTTGTTTTCCAGATAGATTGAGGCACATATGTCATATCATCATTTGCTCTAATCATAAATTGGGCAATAACATATGAACAACATGTTGCATCAATTTTTCCGGATTTCAAAGCGAGCAGAATATCTCCGACATCATTAAAATATACAATATTGGCATTCGGGATTTTTTCCGCTATAGAATGTACACTGTCCGTACCTGTTGGAACGCCGATTTTTTTGCCTTCAAAATCTTTAATGCTTGGGTGATATTCAGAATCAGGATTCTGAAAGGCTGCATCTGATTTTCTGACTGCGAAAATATTTCCGGTTTTCATGTTAGGATACGAAAATAAAACGCTTTCTTTTCTTTCGTCAGTTATAGTTATTGCTCCAATGGCAAAATCAAATTTTCCCGACGTAACAGCAGGAATTATCCCGGAAAAAACCATAGGCACAATCTCAAGTCCATAACCGTAAGCCTCGCAAAATCTGACTACAAAATCTATGTCATATCCGACAATTCTGTTATTCTTCATATAAACAAAGGGAGGTGCAGTTTCATTGACGGCCAATTTCAAAATTCCGTTAGGTGCAGGGAGTTTTGAATAATCCTTCATTGAACGTTTGCTTTCTTCCTGATTCAGCCAATAATTATCTAATTCCGTAATAGTACCGTTATCCCAGCAGGCTTTTGCAAATTCGGTGAATTGATCACATAACTTTTTGCCTTTGTCATCTTTTGAAAATATAGGTGCCCCCTCCGTGAAAGTGAGCTGTCTGCCATAAGGCATTAAGCTGTCATCTACAGCCATCATCTCTTTCAAAAGCGGAATACCTGTGCAGGCTGCATCAATTTTTCCTGCTTTCAGTGCGTTTAATGTGTCTGCCGTGCTGTTAAAATATACAAGCTCTGCCGTAGGAACATATTTAGCTGCAATTTGAGGGTGAGTAGTTCCAACTGTAACGCCTATTCGCTTTCCTTCAAGCTGTGAAAATTCCGAGTCTTCTGGAGCAGGTTTTTGTTTCATGGTCAACAGGACATTTCCTGATTTCATGCTTGGCGATGTAGCAAAAAGAGTATTCTCGCCTCGTTCCTTTGATTTCGTCATTGCCTGAGTAAAATCACATTTCCCGGTTTTTACTGACGCTATTACGGCAGGGAGCGACATATTAGAAATTTCAAGTGCATATCCTTTAGCCTTGCAAAATCTGACTGCTAAATCAATAGCATGGCCGACGATTTTATTATCTTTAACATAAGTAAAAGGAACGACTGAAGCATCAACCGCCATTTTCAGAGTTCCGTTTGTTGCCGGAAGGTTTGAATAATCTTCGACAGTTTTTTTACTTTCGTCAGCTCCGAGCCATTTATTTGCAAGTTCGTCAATAGTTCCGTTATCCCATAATGTTTTCAGAAAATCTGAATATTCTTCACAAAGTTTTTTCCCTTTGTCTGAATTTACAAATATCGAGTATAAATATGCCTCCCGGAGATAAGGTTCAACAATTTCAAGATTTGAATCTTCATTCACAACATGAATAGCAGACGGCAGGGCACAGCACATAGCATCAATTTTTCCTACTTTTAGAGCTGTTAATGAGTCAGTAATGGAATTGAAAAATAATACTTTTGACGCTGGAAATCTTTTAGGGATAAGTTCTGCACATGTTGTACCAATCTGAACGCCAATTCTTTTATCGCTGAAATCAGAAAGTTTTGAATGTCCTGACGCTGTTTTTGATTCCATTATCAACAAAACTATCGGTGTTTCAGCATTTGGAACTGACGAGAATAACATCGTTTCTGCCCTCTCTTCAGTTCGTGTAATACTGCCGGTTAAGTCGCATTTTCCGGATTTTATCGAACCCAAGATCCCCGTGAAATTCATTGAATATACTTCAAGTCCGTAACCGTGAGCCTTACAGAACATTGTTGCAAGTTCGATGTCGTACCCAGTAATTTTATTGTCTTTAACATAAGCAAAAGGCATTCTTCCTGTATCTATTGCCATTTTCAAAACTCCATTAGGAGCAGGCAGTTTGGAATAATCTTCCATGATACGGAGCGACTCATCTTCATTGTAAATCCATTTATCAGAAAGACTTTTAATAGTTCCGTTATCCCACAAAGATTTTACAAATTCGGCGTATTCTTTGCAAATTTTACGGCCTTTTTCAGAGTTAGTAAAAGCTGAATAAGTCAGTGCGTTTTCGAGAGGTTCAGAAATATATGAAATGTCTTTGTGTTCGTGAGTCATATATATTGCTGTAGGAAGAGTGTTTGCGAAAGCATCAATTTTTCCGGTTTTCAGGGCAAGTGTTACGGCACTAAGATCATTGAAATATTCAATTTTGACATCTGGAATTTTTTTTGAAGCAAATTCATCATGATTGGCACCTAAAATAATTCCGACTTTACAACCCGCAAGATCCGAAAGTTTCGTGTATATTTTTGTTTTTATTTCACCTGTCTGATTTTTATCTTTAAGAACGAGAAGCCTTATACCGCCTTTGTACGTAGGTTCACTAAAATTAACACTCTGTGAACGTTCTTCAGTTACTGTGATTTCACCTATTCCGACATCACATTTTCCCGTTGCTACAGAAGGAATTACACTGCTGAAATTTCCGACAATGAACACGGGTTTATAACCTTTTTCCTTACAGAAACGCAAAATAATATCAACTTCATAACCAACGTTTTTGCCGTCTTTAAGATAAACAAAAGGCGGAGCATCATTTGCCATAGTTATTTTAACAGTTCCGTTAATATCAGAATATGAAGAATAATCGGGAAGCGTTTTAAGATTTTCATCATCACCGAACCATATATCGTTTATCTGCTTTAATATTCCGTTTGATTTTATCTGACTAAAATATTCGTTGAACTCGGCACGAAGTTTATCGCCCTTTGAATTTTTAGCAAAAATGAAGGCAGAATTAGATGTTTTAACGTATCCATCTGCTATGGTAAATTTATCATTTTCTTTTGCGGCTATATTTAGGATTTCTTCATCATCTGCACCGGCATCAACTTTTCCTTTATCGACAGCAGTTATCATGTCAGCTACAGTTTCAAAATACAAAATTTTAGCAGACGGCATGACTTCGTGTACAGCGTCAGCAGCAATAGTACCTGTTACTACGGCTATGCGTTTTTCGCTAAAGTCCGAGACGTTTTTTGCAGCAGCAGTATACGTTGTGATTAACGAAAAAATCATCAAAAAAACAAAAAATCGTTTTAACATAACTTCCCCTTCTATTTAATAATATTAATTTCGGATAATTATAACACTGTGAAGAATTTTATAAACCTCTCTGTCAATTAAAATTGACATCTCCCCTTATAAATAAAGGGGAGACTCGTTGTTTAGTGTGCCTTCGTATGCGGGAGGTGTCTCACAAAAACGGAGGGACAGCTTCATTTTTACTTCAAAAACTCTGATGCGATTTTTACGAAAATTGCGGAACCTTTCCACAAAACATCTTCATCAATATTAAAGACTGAGCAGTGGTGCGGATAGTCTGTTTTCTTTTCAGGATTTGCCGAACTCAGGAACATAAACGCTCCTGGAACTTTTCCGAGATAAAATGCAAAATCTTCTCCGCCCATGTTAGGAGCTTTGACACGAGTTATAACATCTTTTTCGCCGAGAACTTCTATTGCACATTTTCCCGCAAAATCGGCCATGTCTTTATCATTCACGACAGGAGGTGCGCCCCAGTCCATAACAAAATCAGCCGTTCCTCCGAATGCTTCAGCAGTATGCAACGCAACCTCGCCGATTCGTTTTGCCATTTTCTGACGGTTATCCTCGTTGAATGCTCTTGTTGTACCTTCAATCAAGACAGTTTCGGGAATGATGTTATATTGAGCTCCGCCTTGAATTTTGCCGATCGTGATAACAACAGGTTCATTTGCGTTAAATTCTCTCGCTATGATGCCCTCAAGCCCTAATACAACATGTGAAGCTATATTAATAGGGTCTACTCCTTTTTCAGGCGTTGATCCATGACAGCCCTTGCCTTTGATTGTGATTACGAAACGGTCGAAAGAAGCCATTACAGGCCCGGGACAGACAATAAACGTTCCTGCGGGTATGGTTCTGTCAAGAATTGTCCCGATATGAGTTCCAAATACTGCGTCAACACCCTCAACAGCATTATTTTTGAGCATGACGGGCGCACCTTTTGCAATCTCTTCGCCTGTCTGGAAAATCAATCTGACTTCACCATTCAGCTTGTCTTTATTCTCATTCAGAATTTTACCCGCTCCGAGTAACATTGATGTATGAGCATCATGACCGCAGGCGTGCATTTTTCCGTTATGAGTAGAGCTGTAATCTACACCTGTTTCCTCTGTTATGGGCAATGCGTCCATATCAGCACGTAAAGCTATAACTTTTCCGGGTTTGCCTTTGTTGATGTAAGCTATAATTCCCGAATCGCCTTCGTTAAGAGTGTATTCAATGCCGTATTCTTTTAATTTGTCAGTTACATATTTCTGTGTCAACGGCAGTTCCAAACCCAATTCCGGAATTTTGTGCAAATCTCTCCGCATTCCGACAAGTTCATTTTGAATGTCTTTGCATTTATTATACATTTTTTCAGCCTCCTATGCGTCTTTCCTGTAGAATAAGCGTGCAATTCCGACAGTACCGAATACAGACAATACAATGATTAGCCATGCCTGAATCCCGACGTAGCTCTGCATAACTTTGCATATTAACGGAATACCAAGACCGAAGATAGCAAGTTTAGGCTGTTTCAATGCAAAGTTTCC
Source organism: Synergistaceae bacterium (assembly GCA_017449135.1). Taxonomy (GTDB): domain Bacteria; phylum Synergistota; class Synergistia; order Synergistales; family Aminobacteriaceae; genus JAFUXM01. The sequence goes on along the minus strand of JAFSKE010000020.1, from coordinate 43,207 downwards.
AAACGTAGCCCCGAAAATTGCTGCCGAAGCATACGTCTGCAATCCTGTTTTTATCATTACGGGAAGAACAGAGACAATCGCAGTTCCTATGAATGCCGCTAACGTTGTAGCAATCAAATTTGTTACGATAGAACCGCATATTGCCATAGTTGAGACAACTTCAGCCTGTATAGTTCCGGGCTGGCTGTCAGTAACATCAAGTGCTAATGCAGCACAGGGAACTCGCATATTTCCGATATTTCCTGACAAGAAACTTAAATATGTTCCTGACATTCCGAGCGAAGCATAATAAGAAAGAGGTTCAACAATATAAAATGCTCCGAAACTTATTACTGTCAATAACCATGCTTGAAACACAAGAGAGAAACTCGGCCAGCAGTCATATGTTACGCAAAGATAAATGACAGGTATAAACGCAGTTGCCGCCGCCAAAAGGTTTGTAGGCGTACCGATTTTGATACATGATTTTTTCCAGGAATCCATAGCCTGTTTTTCGTTCATTGTAAATACCTCCTCTCAAATTCTCAGACAGCGATTGTGTCGTGAATTATACCGGCAAGAATACCGATTATCATTGCGATACCGAGCGAATATTCCGCCAGTCTCGGATATTTAGGAACAACAAATTTTCCAAGCAGCATCATTCCTATAGCTCCTCCTAAAACCGCACTCGTTACACCCATGTTAATATGAGGTCCTTTTGCAATCATCGAGTTTGCGTTGAGGTAACCGAAGATACCTATTGAACAGGCCGCAGACATCACGCCAAGCCATTTAATATCGCCGCCGGAAACCTTAGCTCTAAGATCTTCAAGTAATGGTGTAAAAAGTCCGGTTGAAACAAGCCAGCCAGCTCCGTTTAATGCCATTGCGAACCATGACACAGCAAGTATCATCAACGTGTAGCCTTCGCCTCCGAAAGTAACACCGGCCGCAGTAGCACCGTTTGTTGCAGCAGCGAGTTCCGTTGCAGCAGCTCCGATTATTGAAAGACGTAACCAGCTCATCGGACTGCCGATCGCCGCCATTAATCCCACCATTACGATAAATACACCAAGTGCAGGGCCTATTGCGGTAATTAAACCGATTCTGAACGCCTTTTTCGGTATGGCAGGATCGAGGGAAACTGAAGCTGAAGTCTTCCGTGCTAAGCGAATGAAGAAATACGCCTGCAATGCAGCAATTAAAACCGTTACACCGCATAACAGCCATATTATAGGTTGGTTAGAAATCTGTAGATAATCCATGAATAAGTCCTCCTTACTGAATATTTGTTTTAGTTATTATATCACATATTTTTTAATTTTTGACAACTGACAAAATTTTCTAAAACGCCTGCATAAATTTTTGCCAGTAAAACTACATATTGAAATCTTGTTTTATTGTGATATTTTAGGCACATCAACATTATTTTTTGAAAGGAAGGTATAAATACAATGAAATCTAAAAAATTTGTATTTATGTTTGCTGTAACATTTGTTGCCTGTTTATTGATGACGGGTATCGGTTTTGCTAAGACGGTAGGAATCGTTATGCCTACAAAGTCATTGGAACGTTGGAATCGTGATGGCGAATATCTCAAACAGCAGTTTGAAAGCCGCGGTTATGATGTCAATATCAGATATTCCGACAACAAAATTGATCAGCAGGTTAAAGACATTGAGGGATTAATTGCAAACAATGTTGACCTTCTCGTTATCGCCCCAATCAACGGACTTGCATTAACTCAGGTTTTACAGGACGCTGAAGACGAAATCCCGGTTATCGCTTATGACCGTCTAATAATGAACACAAAAGCCGTTCGTTATTATGTCTCATTCGATAACTACAAAGTCGGAGTCCTTCAGGGAGAATTTATCAAAAAAATGTTCGATCTTGACAACGCTGACGGAAAAACTTTCAACATCGAATTTACCGCCGGTGATCCCGCCGACAACAACGCCCCCGTGTTTTTCGCAGGAGCTTTCGATACTTTGAAACCCTACATTGACAAGGGAATTTTAGTTGTTCCTTCAGGCCAGACGGAATTTCAGCAGGTCGCAACAAAGGCTTGGGATTCGGCTGTAGCACTTGAAAGAATGCAGAACATTTTAGCTTCACATTACGCTGACGGAAGAGTCCTTGACATCGCACTCTGCAACAATGACTCAACAGCTCTCGGCGTTACAAAGGCAATCACTGACGACTACGCAGGCGACAACAAAGTTATCATTACCGGACAGGACGGAGACGTTGCAAACCTTGCTAATATCATTGACGGAAAACAGACAATGACAGTTTACAAAGCCGTTGCAAATGAAGCAGTCGTTACACTGGATCTCGGTGTCGCAATCATGGACGGAAAAGAACCCGGCGAAGAACTGATTAAAGATTCAAAATGGGATTTTGCATGTGCTTTCGACACTGAATCATACAACAACGGAAAAGGCTTTGTTAAATCATATTTGCTTACTCCGTTAATCGTTACACAGGAGAATTTACAGAAAGAACTTGTTGACACAGGTTATTATTACATGGACGGAAAATACCCGAAAGCCAAATAATAAACACGAAAACAGGAGAATATAAAAGTGAATGACTACATTCTCGAAATGAAAAACATCACGAAGGAATACCCCGGTGTTAAGGCACTGGATAATGTAAACCTTCAAGTCAAGCACGGCGAAATTCATTCCCTTGTAGGTGAAAACGGTGCGGGTAAATCAACTCTGATGAATGTATTGTCAGGAACAATTCCTTTCGGCCAATATACAGGCGATATTATCTACAACGGACAAAAATGCGAATTTCGTAACATTCATGACAGTGAAAAACTCGGCATTGTCATAATTCATCAGGAACTTGCATTAATTCCGGAATTGACGATCGCTGAAAATATGTTTTTAGGCAACGAAAGAAAAACAGCTTTAGGGTATATTGACTGGACAGAAACTTATCGTGCTGCCGGCGAAGAAATGAAAAAAGTCGGCCTCAAAGAAACGCCCGATGTTTTAATTAAGGACATTGGAACAGGTAAGCAGCAGTTAGTGGAAATTGCAAAGGCTTTGTCGAAGAATGTAAAACTCCTTATCCTCGACGAGCCTACTTCTTCCCTTAATGAAGAAGATTCAAAAATGCTCCTCGACATGCTTCTTGATTTCAAAAAACAAGGACTCACCGCAATAATTATCACTCATAAATTAAATGAAGTCGCTTACGTTTCGGATCGTATAACAGTCATAAGGGACGGTTCAACGATTGAAACTCTTGATAATTCGGATCACAAAATCAACGAAGAACGAATTATTAGAGGCATGGTAGGCCGTGAACTTACAAGCCGATACCCCGAACGTGAGCATAATATCAGCGATGAGGTTTTATTTGAGGCTAAAGACTGGACAGTTTATCACCCTATCTACACTGACAAATGCGTTGTTAAAAATGTTTCATTCAAAGTAAGGCGTGGCGAGGTCGTAGGTTTCTCGGGACTTCAGGGAGCAGGAAGAACCGAACTTGCAATGTCATTATTCGGGAAAAGCTACGGAAGCAAAATTTCAGGCAAAGAATTTATCAACGGCAAAGAAGTTCATCTGAAAAATGAGAGAGACTCTATCCGGCACGGTCTTGCATACGTTACTGAAGACAGAAAAACAAACGGCCTTGTTCTTTCGGACACTATCGCACGAAACACTACAATGGCACGGCTTGAAAAAGTAACGGGCTTTTGTAATGTCGTAAATGAAAATAAAGAAAAAGAAGTTGCTGAAGAATATGTCAAAGCCATGAGGACAAAAACTCCCTCGATTAGCCAAGATGTTGGAAATCTTTCGGGCGGTAATCAGCAGAAAGTTCTTTTGTCGAAATGGTTATTTGCCGATCCTGATGTTTTAATTCTTGATGAACCCTCACGAGGAATTGACGTAGGTGCTAAATATGAAATTTACTGCATAATTAACGAAATGGTTACTCAAGGTAAAGCAGTAGTCATGATTTCGTCGGAACTTCCCGAACTTTTGGGAATGAGCGACAGAATTTACGTCATGAATGAGGGCAGAATGGTCGGCGAACTTGAAACAAAAGACGCTACTCAGGAAAAAATCATGAGTATTATTCTAAAATCGGATAAAGAATAAGGAGTACACAAAATGAAAGTTTCAACATTTATAAAAAAATACACAATGGTTTTGGCACTTTTTGTTGTCTTTGTATTCTTCTCAGTTTTAACCGGCGGAAGAATGCTCTTGGCTCAAAATATCTCAAACCTTCTTCTTCAAAATGCTTATGTTCTTGTCATGGCCTGCGGAATGCTTTTGTGTATTCTTACGGGCGGAAACGTTGACCTTTCAGTCGGTTCTACGTTATGTCTTTCGGCTGCTTCGGCTGGTCAGGTTATGGCTCATGGCGGAAGTATGGGAATGGCGATTCTTGTCGCTCTCGTAATTGCTTTAATAATAGGAATCTGTCAGGGATTTTTAATCGGTCGTGTTCATATTCCACCGTTTATCTGCACACTTGCAGGAATGTTTTTGTACAGAGGAATCGCAAGAGCAGTCTTAGATTCTCAGACAGTAAGCATTCAGGACGAATCATATTTGAATTTATTTACGTCATACATTCAAATTCCCGGTTTTGACGTAAGACGGCACTGCACTTCGGCATTGATAACAGGAATAGTTCTTGCAGTTTTAATTACGTTGATTTTCGTTTACAACAAACGTAAAAACGGCGGAATGTCAAAAGGCAGTATGATTAAAATTGCAATTATTGACGCTTTGATTGTTTTCTACGGTTACAAACTTTCACAGTATCAGGGAATCCCGGTAATGCTTTTATGGATCTTGGGAATCGTTTTGATTTTCGGATTTTTAACGCAGTATACGGCATTCGGACGATATTTCTACGCAGTCGGAGGGAATGAAAAAGCTACGAAATTATCAGGAATCGACCCCCGAAAAGTTTATTTCTGGGCATATCTTTTAATGAGTGTGTTGGCAGGCTTCGCAGGACTCTTAGTTAGTGCAAGAATCGGAGCTGTTGACGGAAACATGGGAAATTCCTACGAAATGGACGCTATAGCTTCATGTTTTATCGGCGGTGCAAGTGCTTACGGCGGTTCCGGAAATATCGGCGGTGTTATGATCGGAGCAATTCTCTTGGGCGTAATCAATCAGGGAATGTCAATTTACGGCCTCCCCGATCAGTGGCAGTATGTCGTAAAAGGTGCAGTTCTTTTAACGGCAGTAATTTTTGATGTAGTATCAAATCACAAGACAGGAAAATCATAGAATCATGTTTTATATTGGAATTGATTTAGGAACTTCAGCGGTAAAACTTTTACTTGCTGACGAAAAAGGAAACATTCTTAACACAGTCTCCGAAGAGTATCCGATTTCTTTTCCAAAACCCGGCTGGTCTGAGCAAAATCCCGAAGACTGGTTAAAAGCTGTCGAAAAGGGAATGAAAACCCTCACGAAAGACATCGATAAATCCAAAGTTTCGGGAATCGGAGCAGGCGGACAGATGCACGGCCTTGTTATTCTTGATGAGAATGACAAGGTTTTGCGTCCTGCAATTCTTTGGAATGACGGCAGAACTCAGGAAGAAACTGAATATCTCAATAACGTAATCGGAACTGACAAATTAACGGAATACACGGGAAATATAGCTTTTGCAGGTTTCACGGCTCCTAAAATTTTATGGGTCAAAAAACATGAGCCCGAACTTTTCGCAAAAATCAAGAAAATCATGCTCCCCAAAGATTATATTAATTACATGCTCACGGGAGTTCACTGCACTGATTATTCGGACGCTTCGGGAATGCTTCTGCTTGACGTAAAGAATAAAAAATGGAGCGATGAAATGATAAGTATCTGCGGAATTTCAATAAATCAGCTCCCCAAACTTTACGAAAGTTACGAATGTGTAGGAACATTGACGAAAAAATATTCCGAGATGTTCGGATTTCCCGAGAATGTAAAAGTCGCAGCAGGTGCAGGAGACAACGCAGCAGCAGCAATAGGAACGGGAATTGTCGGAAATTTAGCATGTAATATTTCGCTTGGAACTTCGGGAACAATTTTTATTTCAAACGATAAATTTATGGTGGATTCCGAAAACGCTTTGCATTCATTTGCTCATGCTGACGGAGGCTGGCACTTAATGGGCTGTATGCTTTCGGCTGCTTCGTGTAATAAATGGTGGTTCGAGGAAATTTTACGCACTAAAGATTATTCCGCTGAACAGTCGCCGATTAAAGACGAAATGTTAGGCAATAATCATATTTATTTCCTTCCGTATTTAATGGGCGAGAGATCCCCTCATAATAACCCTAATGCACGAGGCTGTTTTATCGGTCTTTCAATGGATTCTACAAGAGCAGACATTACACAGTCAATTTTAGAGGGAGTAGCTTTTGCAATTCGTGATAGTTTCGAGGTCGCTAAAAAACTCGGAATTAAAATCGAAAAATCCATGATCTGCGGAGGAGGAGCGAAAAGCCCCTTATGGAAAAAAATTGTCGCAAATATCCTCAACATTGAATTAACTATCCCTGAAACCGAACAAGGGCCCGGACTTGGCGGAGTAATTCTTGCGGCTGTGGCTGACGGAGCTTTTTTGAGTGTCGAAGATGCAGTCTCAAAAATCGTTAAAATCACCGACACCGTAAAACCGAATCCCGAAATCGCAGAACGTTATGAGAAAAAATATCAGAAATTCAAAACTTTATATCCTACGTTAAAAACAACTTTTCAAAATTTAGCAGTTGATTAGATTAGGAGGAAAAATTTTATGAGTAACATTCCCGAAATTAAAATCGGAGTTGTAGCTGTTTCACGTGATTGTTTCCCCGCACCTCTTGCAGTGAACAGAAGGAAAGCAGTTGTTGAAGCATATGTCAAAAAATACGGCAGCGAAGGAATTTACGAATGCCCGATTACAATCGTTGAAAGCGAAATCGACATGGTAAACGCCCTCGAAGATGTCAACAAAAACGGCTGTAATGCTCTTTGCGTCTATCTTGGAAATTTCGGCCCTGAAATCGCTGAAAGTCTGCTCGCAAAACATTTTGACGGCCCCGTAATGTTCAGTGCTGCTGCCGAAGAATCACAAAACAGTTTAGGCATTCAGGGACGTGGCGATGCTTACTGCGGAATGTTGAACGCTTCATATAACCTGGCACTCCGAAATACAAAAGCATGGATTCCCGAAAATCCCGTCAGAGATGCTGAAGGTGTTGCAGATAACATTCACGATTTTATTCCGATTGCACGTGTGAAATACGGTTTGGATCATTTGAAACTTATAACCTTTGGCCCCAGACCTCAAAATTTCCTTGCCTGCAACGCTCCTATCCGTCAGTTATATAATCTCAACGTTGAAATCGAAGAAGAGTCGGAATTAGATTTATTCGAGGCCTACGAAAAACATTATCACCCCGAAAATTTTGATCTTGATCCTGAAACAGTCAAAAAACAAAACGCCCGAATCGCTGAAATCAAAGCTGACATGATGAAGGAATTACACATGACTTCTTCAATCTCAGAAAAACAATCGGCCATGCTTGACAAATTCGCAGCTTATGAGGCTACGTTGCTTGATTGGATTGATGCTAACAAAGGCTACAGAAAATATGTTGCACTTGCTACAAAATGCTGGCCGGCATTTGAAGATATGTTCAGATTCGTACCATGCTACGTAAACAGCAGACTTACAGGACGAGGGATTCCCGTTTCATGTGAAGTTGACATTTACGGAGCTTTGAGCGAATACATCGGCTGGTGTGTCAGCGGACAGGCTACAACTTTGCTTGACATCAACAATTCCGTTCCTAAAGACATGTACGAAGAAAGCATTAAAGGAAAATTCCCTTACAATTACAAAAATACAGATGTTTTCATGGGCTTCCACTGCGGAAATACTTGCTCAATGAAACTTATTCAGCCTCACATTGGTTATCAGCAGATTATGGCGAACACTCACCCTCAAGAATGGTGCGACGGAACAATGGAAGGCGACATTCAGCCCGGCGAAATTACTTTCTACAGGGTTCAATCAAAGGCCGATACACAGCTTCGTGCATATATTGCTGAAGGGGAAGTCTTGCCCGTTGCAACACGTTCATTCGGTTCGATCGGAGTCTTTGCGATTAAGGAAATGGGACGCTTCTATCGTTATGAGTTAATCGAAAATAATTATCCTCATCACGGTGCTGTAATGTTCGGACATTATGGAAAAGTTTTGTTTGACGCTTTGAAATTCATCGGGCTTGATCCTAAGTCAATCGGACACAACAAACCTGCGGGAAGCCTTTACGAATCTGAAAATCCTTGGGGAACGCTCTAAAATGGAAAATCGTAAAAATTTCGGGAAAATTTTATCTGGCAGCGAGGCATTTTTGTATACTCTTAAAGCCGGAAACATTCAGCTTGATGTAACTGACTTCGGGGCTTCGTGGGTAAATTTATGTTTCAAGGGAACTGACATTTTGCTGGGCTATGATTCTGTAGGACAGTATGAAAGCTCAAAAAATTATTTCGGTGCTGTTGTCGGAAGAGTCGGAAACAGAATCGGAAATTCAAGTTTTTCATTGAACGGCAAAACTTACAATCTTGAAAGCAACGAAGGCACTAATAGTTTACACGGAGGCATTCACGGTTACGATAAAAGAATCTGGAATACAGACGGAGTTTCAGATGACGGCCGAAAGATTACATTTTCGTTAAACAGTCCTTCAGGGGATCAGGGTTATCCTGGAAATCTTGATTTGAGCGTTACATATGAAGTAACAGATAACAATGAAATTCTGACGACTTATAAAGCAAAATCCGACGAAGATACTTTGTGCAACCCTACAAATCACAGTTATTTCAACCTCAATGGCAGCAACGGAGCAAATATTGAAAATCACATTTTGAAGATTGACGCTGATAAATATTTGGAAGTTGACGAAAAACTTTTGCCGATCGGAACTCCCAGCAATGTTGAGGGGACTCCGTTTGATTTCAGGGCAGGAAAGGAAATTGGAAAGGACATTCGAGCCGACAATAAGCAAATAAAACTCGGAGGCGGTTACGATCATAATTATGTCTTAAACGGAAACGGAGATATTAATTTTGATGTTGTTGAAGTTGTTTCACCGGTAACGGGAATTTGTATGAAAATGTCTACAACAATGCCGGGAATACAATTTTATGCCGGAAACATGCTTGACGATCAGACGGGTAAAAATGGTGAAGTCTACACTAAAAGAAGCGGTTTAGCACTTGAGACGCAGTTTTTCCCTGACAGCATACATCATTCCGAATATCCTTCAGCGGTTTTAAGACAAGGCGAGGAAAAGAAATATTTGACACGCTACACATTCAAATAACATTACTTTCCATAAAATATAAAGAGTCTCTGAATCTGAAAGTAATATCAGGGACTCTTTTTTACGATAAAATTTTTTTCATATGGGGTAAAATCATGAATCAATCTGCAGAAGTCAGAGGAAAAATAATTATTAAGACAAGCATTATAGGAATTATTACAAATGTTTTGCTTGCAGGTTTTAAGGCGGTTGTAGGATTATTATCACATTCAATAGCAATAGTTCTCGACGCTGTAAATAATCTCTCTGATGCAATGTCTTCAATCATAACAATCATAGGGGCTAAATTAGGTTCGAGAAGGGCTGACAAGGCACACCCGCTCGGTCATGGCAGAGTTGAATATATCAGTTCAATGATTGTGGCGGCGATTGTGTTTTACGCAGGAATAACATCTCTAATTGAATCAATAAAAAAAATTATTAATCCCGAAACAGCAAATTATAATTTCATAGACCTTTTAATTATTGCTGTGGCGATCGTCGTTAAATTAATTCTCGGAAAATACGTTAAAAATCAAGGCGAAAAAGCTAATTCGGGGGCGTTAATTGCTTCGGGAGAAGACGCTTCGTTCGACGCAATTTTATCGGCTTCGGTGTTGGCTTCGGCAATAATATTTTTAATCTCCGGAATATCTCTCGAGGCTTATGTCGGTGTCGTAATTGCTATCGTAATTATTAAGGCAAGTGTCGAAATGATAAAGGATACTTTAGACGATTTAATCGGACACAGGACTGACGCTGAAACAAGTAAAAGAATTAAAGCAATTTTGAGTGAAGAACCTAATGTCAGGGGAGCATATGATTTAGTTTTGTTTGATTACGGCCCTAATAAAACGTATGGAGCTGTACATCTTGAACTTCCTGATTTTATGACTGTTGACGAAGTTGACATTTTGACACGAAGAGTTCAAACACATGTTTATAAAGAAACCGGAGTTATTTTAGCGGGAATAAGCGTTTATTCATACAATACAAAGAATGAACTTGCTGCGAAAATGCGTGAGGAAATTCAAAAAATCGTTTTAGCTCATGAATGGGCGTTACAGATTCACGGCTTTTATCTTGAAAACAAAACTATAAGATTTGATGTTGTATTGAGTTTCGATGTATCACAAAAAGATGCTTTGAATGTCTTAATCAATGAAGTTAAAAATTTATATCCTGATTATACTGTTCAAATACTTCCTGATGTTGATATTACAGATTAATTGAAATCTCCCCTTAGCAAGGGGAGACATCAATTTGTTAGTTATGCGGCTGGGATTGCAAGTTTTCCGTCATCAATCAGAGCATTAGCTACCCATTCGGCAACTACTCCGGTGATTTCGATGCAGTGAGCTTTGCGTTCAGGCGACATAAAATTATCTCCTGCCCATTGTCTCGTCATAACACGGCAGCATGTTGCACCGTATTTCTCTTTGACAAAATCATGAAGTCCCTTTGCAACTTCAAACATTTTCGGATTCATCGGCTGGCCTTTTGTACGTCCGTAAACGATTCCGAGTGCCATTTCTCCGCCTGATACTGCACCGCAGAGACATTGTGCCTTGCCAAGTCCGATTGGGAAACTTGAAGCCATTTTAACGATTTCTTCGCTGAAAGGCTGACCTAATGCGTCATTGATTGTCTGAAGTACTGCCTCTGAACAAAAATATGTTCCGCTTCTGAAATATTCTTCGGCGGTTTCACGAATTGATTTCACGTACTGTTCACGTGTCATAATAAAATTTTACCTCCTGAAATTAAGTTAAATTTATAAATTACTTGGCATTTGTGAAAATGAAAACCACATAACGCACGAGTACCCATAAAACAATTATTCCGGCTATTACAGTCTGAACATCGCAGAAAGTTCCCTGCCATGATAATCCCGTAAATGATGTCGATAATTTTGTCGCCAAAGCACTTATCACTAACGGGAATGTAAAAGCCGAATGACTTGGTAAAAATGCCCCTCTGAATGTCTTAACGAAATATAAAATTCCGATTACCCAGAATAAAACCGAGCAGCCGAATAAAATCCACACAATTAAATTCTGTTTTTCGGGAAATGAAACCATGTAGCCTGCAAGCAATAATGACGCAGGAGCCGCAAAAATTACGGTTGTAGGCATGGCCGGAGCAGGAATTTCACCGACAAAGAAAACTCTTTTGCATACAACGATTAATAAACAGAAATATGTTACAAGACCAAACCAAAAAGCATATTGGCCGACTAAAAAATTTCCCGTAACAGGAGCTGAAACACTCGCAACTGCGATTCCGACATACACAATAAACCATGACGGGAAGACTTTTTTAATCGCAAAATTTCTTAACACGAATTTCATCGTAAACCATATAATCAGCAATACATGGCCGATAACGCCTGCGTACCAGATTATATTTGAACACTCCGCACAATAAGGTTTTACGTAGCCTGCAAGCAGCATTGTAGCCATTGTGAAAGTCGGGAATACACTTGCTGCAACAGGATTATCGAGAGGTTCTTTTAATTTGAAGTTGAGAATTAAAATCTTCAACAAGTAAGGAACATACAAAACAAAAGCTATAATTCCGAGTGCAAGCCTTGCCTCAACGCTGTAAGACTGAATTAAATTTCCCAGTGCGAATAATCCGAGTATCAGTCCCGCAATGGGAATCGGATAACGTTTCAAAAAGTCCATTGTAAATTTCACCTCATTAACAAAATTTCATTCGTTCAGGATTTCCTGCCGAACCGTCAAAGAATTTCAAGATTTTAATTTCGTTTTCGTCAATTAATGCTGAAATTCTTTCCCTGTCGTTCTCATCGTAAAACAAAACACAAACCCCGCAGCATTTGTCGGCTTCTCTCGGGGTTGGGGAAAAAGTGCATTTTATCCCTTTATCTTTGAGAATGTCATAGAGTTTTTGTGCGTTTGTTACGTCAGGAAATAAAACGTAATGCCTTTCGCTCAATTTCCAAGCATCTCCAAAAATGCTCCGATTCTGGTTTTAAGCTGTTCAGCGTCTTGATCCGTGTAATCCGTTTCAATTCCTAAAACAGGAATACCAGCGTTATTTAATTCACGTTCAACAAAAAATCCCTCAGTGTCGTAAATGTTGCAGAATTTAAGATTTACATCAATTACTCCGTCAGCTTTATATTCTTTTGCAAGTCGTTTGATGTCGTCAATTCTCTCTTTGTTAGGCGTAAAACATGCACAGTGAATAGCTCCCATGTAACGCTCCGTTAAATTCGTAATCATCTCATCAAGAGTTTTTCCGCTTTCATCGACGCATTTTTCATAATATCTGATTCCCGTGCACATTTCTTCACAGACAACAGCACCGCCGAGAGTTTCAATAATGTGATGTAATTTCCAGTTCGGAATTGAAAGAGGCGTTCCGGTCAACAAAATTCTCTTTGCACCTTTAGGGAATACGGAAATTTTGTTTTTGACACGCTCATCAAGTTCATCGCACAATTTGTTAATCATTGTCGTGATTCTTGCAGGATCATCGTAAAATGCAATTTGAGTTACAAGCAAAACATCTTTTCCGCTGATCGGGATATTTTCCTGCTTCCTGAAATTTGAAAGCCGCTGAAGTGCTTTACGTTTGTTATTCAAAAGTACAATCGCATTGTGCAAATTTTCCGGCGTAACTTTGTTTCCCGTTAATTCTTCGATTTTATGAAGATAACCGTAAATTTCTTCTTTCCAATGTTCGTAATCTTTAGGGCGTTTCATCTGCGGAATGTCCATTATATACATCGGAGCATCTTCGGCTAAAATCTCCCAAGCCTTTTTCTTTCCGTCACAGGTATTTTCGCCTACAAATAAATCTGCAAGCCTGAAAAACGGACATGTTCTGTCAAATCTTGCACCCAAAGACGCTTTTATTAACGGGCATGTCGCAGCAGGAAGTTTCTTTTCACCGCCAGGAACCCAAAACTGAGAACCAGAACATAATCCCGTAGCTATTGCACCGGCTGAAACAGGAATTTCATCGGGAACGTGAATGCAAAATGTGCCGACAACTTTTCCGCCTTTCTTTTTGTGTTCGACAAGTTCAGCAGGTCTGATCCCGTGAATTTCAGCTACAACCATGTTGAAATAGTCCATTCCTTCGGGTCTGTTTTCCTGTGATAAATAAACATCGCCGAAAGCTCCCGGTAAAGCCTCGCATAATAAATCATGAGTCTTTACGTCCATTCCTAAATCCTGCCACATCTGATGATAATCAGCCATTAAAATATTCCTCCTTAAAATTGCCCCTGCATTCGGGACAGTGATAAATTAAGTTGACAAATTTATGAGTGAAATTAAAATTCCCGTCCGAAATTCGTTCGAGAAATTCGCTGCGTTCACTCGGAGCTAAAAAATTAAGAAAATATTTAACCGTATTAACCTCTTGTTTTAACCTCTCTGTCTTTTTGTCAACCTCTCTGTCAGCAAGCTGACATCTCCCCTTACTAAGGGGAGACATAAGGAGTGAGGAAGACAAAGCCGTCCCTCGTTGAGGGAAGGGGAACCGCTTGCGGTGGAAGGGTGAGACGCATTGCCTCTCCGATTGCGGTGGAGGGGTAAAATCTCCGTATACTTCATTTAATTTTGATTTCAATTCCTCATTATTGCCGTTATAAACATAAATCTGTTTATTCTTGAGTTTTTGAAGTTCACGGGTAAAAATCGGACAAAAATTTTCGATCACGATTAATTTAGAACTGTGAATTAAAGGGCATTTGTCTGTTTTAGCATAAGTTATTGTTGCGTCAATCAGGGGACATAAATCCTTTTCAACCGAAAATTTCAAAATCTCCTCGTCAATTCCATAAACAGGAATAGCCATTAAACCTCTTTCATAAAAAATATCGACGGGAAGATTCATTCCGACATAACCGACAACATCATCGGATTCTGATTTCCTGATTACTGCCTTGACGTATGCTTCACGCCTTAAATTTTCAAGTTCTTCAAGCACATTCATTTTCCGAGTAATGCGGCTCCTATTGCACCGGCGAATCTTGCATCGGGATTTGTCGAAACTTCAGCTCCCAGAATCTCCGATAATTTACGAATCAAAAACGGACTCTCACAGAATCCTCCGGTTAAATAATAATTTTGTCCCGAAGAATTTTTCTTGCTTACGAGAGTTGAAACTTTTGACGCTACAGAACCTACAGCACCGCAGGCAATATCTTCACGAGGCGTTCCGAGTCCCATTAGGCTTACGATTTCAGATTCGGCGAATACTGTACACATTGACGAAATTTTAATGTCCCGGCCATGTTCGGCAAGAGAAAAAAATTCCGGCAGACTCACTCCCATTCTATTAGCCATAACCTCAAGAAATTTCCCCGTACCTGCTGAGCATTTATCATTCATGACAAAATCAATAACACGCCCGTTTTTCAAAATTATAACTTTCGTGTCCTGTCCTCCGATGTCAATTACGGTTAAATCATTTCCGCCTAAAAACGCCGCTCCTTTACCGTGACATGTGATTTCAGTTAATGTGCTGTCAGCGTCGGGAACTGAAACACGCCCATAACCTGTAGCAGTAATTTTGATTTCGTTCCTTTCATGGCCGAGAGAAATTAACCACGATAAAATTTCGTTCGCAGTCTCTTTACTGTTCCAGCCTGAAGGCATTAACTTACGGGCGAGAATTTCAGTTTTTGATTCGTCAAGCAAAACAGCCTTTGCAGCCGTTGAGCCAATATCAATTCCGGCGTAAAACATTTTTGGTTAAATTAAAATATTAACGTGTTGTCCGCTCCTGTTACCATTTCCATAATCTCAAACATATTCGAGATCGTTCCGACGGCGATTTTGTCAGTAATGTTGAAATGTGTTGTGCATGTTCCGCAGACAAGAATTTTTGTGCCTTTCTTTTCAAGCTCTTTGATGTATTCGCAGGCAGATGATTCAGGCAAAACCAATTTAACGCCCTCATTCATGAATGCCATAACAGCGGGCTGGCGAGATAATTTTGAAATACAGCCTAAAAACGCCTTCATCAAAACTTCGCCGAGTTCTTTATCATTTCCGCCTAAAACGTCATGAGCAACGAGAATTGCCAATAATTCATTACGCTTTGAAGGTTGTGAAACTTCGCCCGATGATGTTTTCTTTGCTGTGAGCTTTCGTTCATTGTCATTTCTTGTTAATTCGACGCTGAAACCTTTTCCCTCAAGCAGTCTTGTAACGTTTGAAACGGCGATGTCATTATCAACACAAACTTCAATTTCTGTAGCACCTTTTTCGATTTCGGCCTTTGTCATAATAACCGGTTCGGGACATAATTTTCCCATTGCATTAACTTTTACCATAATAAAAAATTCCTCCTAAATTTAAGCTGCTGCATTCATCATTTCGATAAATGCTCCTAAACGTGTTTCGATCTGTCCTTTGTCAGACTGTGAAAAATCCGTGTCGAGTCTCATATACGGAAGTCCTAAATCATTTTGTACGATATTCATAACCGTGTGAGCCTCGACTGCAAATGTATGACAGCCATGCAAGACAATCTCAATAACTCCGTCAACGCTGTATTCATGAATTAAATTTTTGATGTCGTCAAAACGTGTTGTGTTAGGAGTCATGACTGAGCAGTTAATTTTCAAATATCTTTCAGCTATTGCCCTGTAGGGTTCGGAATTTTCATCAATCATAAATTTTTGAGCTCTCGGCCCTGCACAGTTATCCGCACAAACATAATCAGCTCCGAGTTCTTCAAGGCGTTTTATGATTTTGTCACTGACTCCTGCATTAGGACAGCCTGTTATTAAAACTCTCGGTCGGCCTGCTCCGTCAGTTCTGACACGTTCCTTTAATTCGCGGGTTGATTTTTCAATTTTTGCGACTAAATCATCGTCCGTAAAATGAAAATCTGCACTTTCAGCAAGCGTACTGATTTCATAGCCTGAAGCCGGCGATGGTTTTAACTTTGCGACTTCGTATAAATCAACAATGGCTTTTCTGACTTTGTTACGATAAACAATAGCATCGTGTAATTTTTCTTCGGTGATTTTGACGTTGAATAAATTTTCAAGGAATTTCGCAGCACGTTTAACTTCCTCAGTCCATGATTCAATCGCCATAGCCTGATCCCTTCCCTGCGGAAGATTCAAAACATGCACGGGCTTTATCTTGCTCATTAACTCATACATTTTTTTCTTTCCGTCGCAGGTTGTTTCGGCTAAAATTCCGTCCGAAAAATAAAAAAACGGGCATTGATCCGTCATAGCCATTCCGTAACTTGCTTTAATCAAAGGACATAAAGTTTTCGGCAAAACAGTTTCGGCTTCGGGGATTCCCTGTTCAGATTTTCCGCAAAGCCCCACCGAAATTGCCCCCACAGCATAAACTATTTCAATCGGAGTGTATGAGCAAAATACCCCGATAACTTTTTTGCCTCTTTGTTTAGCTTCATAGAGAGCCATAAAAGATTTTTTTCTGGCATCATTGAAACTCTCAAAATTTTTCGGCAGCGATAACATTTTTCCTCCTTAATCAATCGTCCAGCGCAGTAAATATTCTTTGAGACGATCAAAACTCTGCATTACTATGACGAGGATTAATACCATAAATAAAAATCCTCCCCAAGCATGATCATACAAACTAAAATCCGTGTATTTCTTGACGAAAAATCCCATTCCATAACGTGAGCCGTACATTTCAGCGTAAACAAGCATAACGAAAGTATTACGCAGTGAATTTACAAATCCTGCCAATATCGAAGGACTCGCAGCAGGCAAAATAACCTTCGTGATTTTTTTCAGACCTTTTAATTCGAGTGTTGCAGCCTTGTCGAGATAACGTTTATCAATCGTCATAATTCCCGTTATAGTTGCGAAAAGTGTTGACCACACTGTCCCGTAAACTATAAGAAAAACCGATGCCGTCCAAAAATCCGGCGCAATCATCAATACAAAAGGTGAAAGCAAAATCGAAGGTATTACGCTGAAAATATAAATTATGGGGTGGAGAATGTCTCTTAAAATTGCATTTCGGCCAAGAATTATCCCGACCGAAAGTGCTATCGTAAGTGAAATTAAAATTGACGGAATCATCATGCCCAATGACGAAAATAAATTCAAGAGCATTACATCTTCATTTTTGTGAAAGGCTTTAATTATTGCACTGACTTTGGGGAATAAAAAAGGATTTACCAAATTATTCTCCGTAGCGTAATAATATAAAATTCCAAGTCCTAAAATTATCAACGCACTGATTAAATTTAATGTCAATCTTTTCATGATGATTTTTCCGTCAAATTTTTATTGATTAAAGTCTGTCGTTTTCCTCAAAGAATTTCGCCATTTTCTCGTAAAATTCGGGAGCTTCCTTGCCGTATTCTTCCGTAGCTTCTTTGAGTGCCTGTTCGTAAATTTCAGTGTTTACATGATCAAGAATGTTAATATCTTTTGCCGTCTCGCTCAAAAATCCTGTTGCATCAAGAATTTTCCATGCTCTGACGATTGATTTCAACAAAGGATCTGCACTGACTCTGTAATGTTCATCGAACATATAAGCCTCGACAAATTCCTTTTCAGCCCTGATTTTTTCAGCGTGCCAGACAACAGCTTCGTCTTTGTGAGATTCATAATAACTTTGAGCTCTCAATAATGCTTTGAGAATTAATTTAATCGTGATGGGATTGTTCTTGATAAATTCTGTCTTAGCTTCCATTCTGCAGCATGAATAAGCGGGCATAATGTCGCTCATGTAGCACATAATATCAAGATTATCTTTGTTTACGTTTTTGATTGCGTAATTCTGTTCAGTTCCCTGCAAAGCATAATCGACTTCACCCTTCAAAACTGCTGCGAGAGCGTCATTGTAATTCGGGATAACGATCCATTCGAGGGCTTCGAGAGGTTTCTCATAACCTGCGTCCATTACGGCACCTGTCAAAGCAAAATAACTCGGATTGCACGCAAATTTTTTGCCGACTAAATCTTTAACACCGTTCCACTTTACACCTTTCTTTGCGATAATCGGCATTGCTCCGGTCATCATGTGGCCGCCGAAAATCGTAATGTCAACACCGGCTGCAATTTGCTGTAAAGGATTGCTTGTGCCTGCGTTTGAAACTACATCAACCATTCCGCTTGACAATAAACCCATTGCGGACATAACGGCAGTTGCGGGAACTTCGACAAGCTGGATTCCGACTTCCTCAAAATAACCTTTTTTCTCGGCTATCGTGAGCAAAACATTTCCGCTTGCACCGCTGTTCCAACGGACAACGGGAGTCTCGGGGACTTCCTTAGCCATTACTGAACCGGAAAGGCTCAAAACAACCGCAAAAATAAATAACGCTGATAAAAACTTCTTCATAAATATTACTCCTTTAGTAATAAAATAATTTATGTTTGTCCGAAAAAATAAAAATAAAATTTCGGTTAAACATCACAATATCGTATGCGAGGCAACATCTTTATTAATCTGACGTATAAGCTCGTTTCTTAATTTAAGCATTTCTAAATCCTCAAACTGTTTTTCACGTGTAGTATCAGGGACATAACATTCATGAATTATTCTGCTCGGCGACTGTCCCAAAACTATAATTCTGTTCGATAATAAAATTGCTTCGTCAACATCATGAGTAACAAAAATTATTGTTTTCTTGGGATTCTGATTTTTCCACAACTCAATTAACATATCCTGAAGCCTTGCACGGGTTACGGCATCAAGAGCCCCGAAAGGTTCGTCCATTAACAAAATTGAAGGTTCGATTGCAAATGCCTGAGCTATTGCACAACGCTGTTTCATTCCGCCCGATAAAGCCTTCGGAAGTTTGTTGTAGACAGATTCATTAAGTCCGACCTGATTCAAAGCACGTAAAGTTCTTTCCCTGTATTCATTTTTAGGACGATTTTTGAATTTCTGTTCGAGAGCGAGTTTTATATTTTCCCCAGCCGTAAGCCAAGGAAACAATCCGTAATCCTGAAAAACGACTCCTCTGTCAAGACTTGCACCTTTAATCGGTTTTGAATTTACAGTGATTTCGCCCGTAACAGGTTTTTCGAGTCCGGCAAGCAAACGCAGCAAGGTACTTTTTCCACAGCCTGACTGACCCAAGATGCAGACAAATTCACCTGAGTTAATCTCGACATTTATATCCTTCAAAATCATTATGTTATCATCATGATAAATGAAGGATAAATTAACAATTTTGATACCGTTTTCAAAATCCGGCATTTTTAACCTCTCTACCTCTTTCAAAAATTTAAGATTACAACAAAAACAAATACAACGGAAAACAAAACAGGAAAGCAGTTTTATTCGCGGGGATTAAGATTATAAGTTTAAGAATTTATTTTAATGTTTAGGAAGTTAATTAAAATTTAGGAACAAATAAAATATTTTTCGCCAGCACACAATATCCCCTGAAAAAATGCAGTCCATGCACCTTTTTAGAAGCTCACGTGAAAAACGTATGTGCTAACAATTAATATTTACCCTCCTATTAAAATTTTATTTGTAAATAATACAACACGGCGAAGAAATTTCAATAACGAAAATAATTATCCCCCCTTTCATGAATGGCGTGTTAAAATAAAAAAATAATCTGCCTTCGAGCGTTAGAGTAGTTCACGTCGAAACCAGATAATTTTATAAAGGAGTGATTCTTTATGCGTAGATTTTTAGGTGTACTTATCGTTGTTGCAGTAATGTTTTCGTTTTCGGCTGTCTCATTCGCTGAGTACAAAGGCAAGGTAACTTTTGAAGTTGAACTGAAAGATGCTGAAAAAGCTGAAAAAGCTGAACTTTGGCTTCCTTATCCTCTTTCAGACGCAAATCAAACAATTACCGATGTAAGCATCAAGTCAAGCGGTGCCAAAATAGGGGTTGAAAACGATCCGAAAAGCGGTGCGGTTTATCTTCATGCAACGTGGAGAAAACTCAAAAAAGCTCCTAAATTGACGATGAGCTTTTATCTTGATTCTCATTACTCAAAGAAAACCGAGCTGAAAGAAACTAATGACGCATTTCCGCCCGAAGTCCTGAAATATCTTGAAGCTACTCCTTCACTTCCTATCGATCAGGGATTTTGCGCAGAAGCAAGCATGGAATTTATCAACATGCCTACAGTTCTTGAAAAAGCACGGGGAATTTATCGCTGGGTTCTTGAAAATACTTATCGTGATGAGAGCGTAAAAGAAGGCTGCGGACTCGGACTTCCGATTCGTACGATCTCTGAAAAAGACGGCGGCGGTAAATGTGCTGACATCAGCTCAGTTTTCGTTGCACTTGCAAGAGCATCGGGAATCCCTGCACGTGACGTGTACGGTCTCAGAGTCGATCCCGCAAAATCAGGAGAAATTACCGGAAATTATCACTGCTGGACAGAATTTTATCTTCCCGGAACAGGCTGGGTAATGGCAGATCCTGCTGATGTCCGCAAAAAAATGCTCAACGAGAATATTGAAAACGTTAATGACGCTGTAAAATGGTCAAGATTCTTCTGGGCAGGCGATGATCTGCTTCGTATAGCTCTAAACCGTGATACTCGTGAAACGGTTCTCAGCGACGCAACAGAAGAAACACCTTTAACCTATTTCATGTATCCGTATGCTGAAATAGACGGTAAAGTTGTTGACTGGTTCAGCCCGAAAACTTTTGCGTTCAAAGTAAAATTGGATTTGTTCTAAGACGTGTAATATGCTCTGTCTTTATGACGGGGCATTAATTTTTGATATGAAACTAAATTCAGGAAAAATTATAATTCTCGGTGCTTTCGTTTTCGCAATAGCTGCATATTTCTTTTTTACTCCGTACAGAAATTTTATGGACTTAACATTTTCAGCTTTTGCTTCAGGAGATTTTAAGGCAATGCGTGATTTTGTTTCGACTTATGGAACATATGCGGCGGCAGTATCTTTTTTCCTAATGATATTTCAATCAGTTGCAGCACCTTTACCAGCTTTTATAATAACTCTTGCAAATGCAAATCTTTTTGGCTGGTGGAGAGGTTCAATTTTATCATGGACAAGTGCAATGGCCGGAGCAGCAATATGTTTCTGCATAGCACGGGTATTAGGAAGAGAAACCGCTGAATATCTCACGAGCAAAGCCGGTTTGCAGTCCATAGACAAATTTTTTGAACGTTATGGAACTAACAGCATATTAATAGCACGTTTACTGCCTTTTATATCATTTGATTTAGTGAGTTATGCAGCAGGATTAACTTCAATGAAATTTCTGCCGTTTTTCATTGCTACAGGAATAGGACAGTTGCCTGCGACTATTGTATATTCATATGTCGGAGGAATGCTGACCGGAGGAGCTCAGATGTTAATGACGGGGCTGCTGATTTTGTTTGCATTGTCAGCTTTAATCGTTCTGTTAAGAAAAATGTATCGGGAGAAAAATAAAAATTGAAACGCTTTATAAAGCCATTTATATTTTTTTCATCTTTAGCAGTTATCCTGATACTGAATCATAAATATAATATGTCGGAAAGATTTATGAATGCTGTTCCTGAATTTAGGGAATTTGTAAATAAGAATCCTGTTTCATCTATGGCGGTATATGTTTTTATTACAGCTTTGTGCTGCGTTCTGCTTGCTTTGCCAGGAGCAGCCTTTGCCGTTATTGCCGGATTATTATTTGAACCGTTTAAGGGAACTGTACTTTGTGTTATAGCTGCAACTCTTGGTGCCGTACTTGCGTTTCTTTTAGGACGTTATTTTCTTCGTGATTCTTTAAGACCTATGCTTGAGAAAAATTCAATGCTTAAAAAATTTTTGTTTGATGACGTTCAACACAGCGGTGTTTTTCTCTTGATGATAACAAGATTAGTTCCTTTGTTCCCGTATAATCTTCAAAATTTTGCGTATGGTCTTACAGATATAAAACTTCTGCCCTACACATTTTATACGTTTTTGTTCATAACTCCGGGATCCGCTGCTTTTACTCTTGGAGCTGCAGGAATTGGAAATTCAGAAAACAGAAATTTGTACCTTTTTTCAGCTTTAATACTTGCGTTAAGCGTAACAACTTTGGGAATAATTTTGCGTAAAAAATTCATAATGAGGTAAATTTATACCATGAAAAAATTATTATTATTCGCAGCACTTGTATTTGTTCTTGTTTCAACGGCATACGCTGAGGAACTTTCGCTCATTGTCAACAAAGAAAAGGGAGAAATCATAATCCCTGCCGAAGTCAACGGGAAATATTTTGTAACTCCTACAAAACATGCTCTCTCTTATTACAAGGGAGGAAACGGCCCAAAATCAATAATGCGTGCTCTTGTCAGCGAGATTGATTATTACAATGCTTTAGCAGAACTCGGAGCAATACCGGGCGACAATATTAAAGCTGAAGATATGAAAGCTAAGTCAAGTGCAGAAGGAAAATCAACCGAAGGCGATAAACTTTCGGCATTTGTAACGTGGGAGGGCTCAAACGGCGAGATTCCTCTTGATGATGTCGTTGTAAGTGAAGTCGCAAACGGAGGCAAAGTAAGACCCATAGATCTCAGATTCAGCGGTAATTTTGAATTTGCTAAACGTTCACGTCCCGGCTGCTTTATATGCCTTGATTCATGCTCTGCAGGCATCAGCACCAACGCAGCATGGCCCACAGGAGCGTTAAATAATCGGGAAGTCAGTTTTCACGGCAATTCTAAAGTTCTTCCGCCTGACGGAACAAGGGTTAATGTCATTGTAAGATTAGTGAAATAATGCTCGCTTGTCTTTATAATTCTTTGATGTTCAGCATGTTAATCAGCGTATTATTATTTCAGAATACATGGCTTGAAATGCGTATAAATATCGGCTGTGTATTCTTTACGCTGGTTTTCTTTCTTTTCATTATTCAAGTATTTAACAGGAACTTGCGAAAAATCTGCGGAACATTTTCATTCGCAGTTTTCAGCTTTATAGCATCATATATGGGAATATATTTTATTCTGGGGATTGATAGATTAAAAATAATTCCTGCTTCAATAATCCGTGATGGAATTATGCAGAATAATATTCCGTTCGCTTATATTAATTATGCGATGATTGCAATAACTTTTGCGGGACTTTCAGCAGTCTTTTTTACACGTAAAAAATGAATGTAAGAAAATTTTTACTTCAGTCAGGAATAAAAATAGATAAATTCTTAGCATCAACAAAACTTTTCAGAAGTTCCGGCGGTAAATCAAATATCGTATTTTTTCCGGGCTGTAGTCTTTCAGGCTATAATCCTGATTATGTTTTCAAAGTTCGTGATTATCTAAAATGCGGAATATTAACGGGGTGCTGTGCAAAACCATTAAAACTTATGGGAGAAACAAAAACATTTCAGAGCAGAATTGAGGGAATTAAAAGCGAACTTGACAAAATAAACGCAGAAACTGTAATAACAGCCTGCCAGAACTGCTATAAAATCCTAAAAGAATACGACAAAAAAAGAAATATTTTATCGCTTTGGCCTTTAATGCTCGAAAAAGGTCTGCCTGATGAACTTAGAGGAAAATTTAACTTTCTTGAGGCATCTGTGCAGGATTCTTGTTCGAGTACTCCTGAAATTATTACAAGCATTCGCGAAATTTTGAAGTATCTCGGAGTTAATGTCAGGGAATTTCCAGGAAAACAGAAAAAATGCTGCGGAGGAATCCAAGCAATAGTTACCGGAAATTCAGACGAATATAAACGAAAAAGAGCGGAAAAATCTCCATGCAACGTTATAATATCTTATTGTGCTTCGTGCCGTTCTGCTATGTCTATTGACGGAACCCACAAAAGCATTCATATTCTTGATCTTATTTTTGGAGATGGTGAAATATCAATGACAAATTCAGACATTGTAAACAGATTTTTATTAGCAAGAAGATTAAATAAAGGAGAATAAAAAAAAATGAAAACGTATTATAATCCCGATGATTTAGAAAAATTTTCAACGATAGGAGAATTTGCCCCTGAACTATGGGAAAAATTCATGGCCTATTATAGTTCAGTTTTTGAAGCTGGTGCATTAACTAAACGGGAAAAGGCATTAATCGCTCTTGCTGTTGCTCATGCTGTACAGTGCCCTTACTGTATTGAAGCATATACTCAAAGCTGTCTTGAAAATGGCGTAAACGAAGAACAAATGACAGAAGCCGTTCACGTTGCCTGTGCATTAAGAGGCGGAGCATCGCTTGTTCATGGAGTACAAATGAAAAATATTGTCAAGGATTTATCGATATGATCGATATGATTGAACCGTTTGAAAATATGATAAAAAATCCTGCATTAAAAATGACTGAGGAAAATTTGAAAGTCCTTCAGGTCAATGTAGGAAAACTTTGTAATTTAGCCTGTAAACACTGCCATGTCGGAGCAAATCCAAACAGCACGGAGATTATGACTCGTGATACAATGCAACAAATTTTGAGGATACTCCCGAATTTTAAGACACTTGATATTACCGGCGGTTCTCCTGAAATGAATCCTAATTTCAGGTGGTTTGTCGATGAGGCTTCAAAAATCTGTTCAAATATTATGGTCAGGAGTAATCTTGTAATTATGACTGAAGAAAATTATAAAGATATTCCGGATTTTTTGAAGGACAGAAAAGTTGAAATTATAGCTTCATTGCCATATTACACTGAAAATGACTGCGATCGACAGAGGGGGAAAGGGACATTTAGAGCCGTAATATCAATGTTGAAAAAATTAAATTCTATCGGCTACGGAATTAATGAAGAATTATCGTTGAATTTAGTATATAATCCGGGAGGTGCGTTTCTCTCTCCGAGCCAGAATGAACTCGAACAGGAATATAAAAAACGTTTGAGGGCAGATTATGGAATTGAATTTACACATTTATTCGCAATTACAAATAATCCGATCGGACGTTTTAAGGAATTTCTCAAACGCACGAATAATTATGAAAGATACATGAAACGGCTTTACGATGCTTTTAACCCTGATGCACTGAAAGGAATGATGTGCAGATTTCAATTATCGGTAAGCTGGGACGGAAAATTATACGACTGCGATTTTAATCAGCCTTTGAACTTGATGATAAACGGTGTTCAGGACATTAGAGAATTAAAAGAAATTCATTCACGAAAAATTAAATTCGGCAATCATTGTTACGCATGTACTGCCGGAAGCGGTTCAAGCTGTGGAGGAGCGACAACATAAATTTTCATGAATATCTCAATAATTATTCCTGTTCTAAATGAAGCTGAAAAAATCGAGGAATTAATAATTTCATTGTCTAAACTTAACGGCGATAAGGAAATAATAATTTCTGATGGCGGAAGCTCTGACGGAACGCTTGAAAAGCTGAATAAATTTAATCTGATAATCATAGATTCTCCTGCCGGCCGTGCTGTACAAATGAATAAGGGAGCTGAAAAAGCAACGGGAGATATATTATGGTTTGTTCATGCAGATTCAAAAATTTCAACTTCAAGCCTCGATGATATTTTTGAAACAATAAAAGACGGAAAACTTGGAGGATTTTTCAGACTTCATTTTTATGACGCTGATGATAAATTCATGAAATTTATTGAGAGAACATCACATATCAGAGCTAAAAAATTCTGCCTGATATTTGGGGATCAAGGATTGTTTCTGAGAAGGGATTTTTTTAACGAAATCGGAGGTTTTGCAAATGTTGCCTTAATGGAGGATTGGGAAATCTCCCGCAGAATTTACAAATTCCATAAACATGGGAAAATAACTGCTCTTGATACTTTAATCGGAACTTCAGCAAGGCGTTACATTCAAAACGGAAAATTTAAGACATGGTTAAAAATGAATTTTGTAAAGGCACTTTATATTTTGGGAATGCCTACAAAAATTTTGAGGTTTATTTATGATGGCAGAAAATAAACAGGCACTTATAATTTTCTCGCGGCTTCCAATAGGCAGAGAGACAAAAACACGGCTTGCACCTTTTCTGAGTGAAAAACAGCGCGAGGAGCTGCATCTTGCTATGTGGAAAAGTATATTCAGTGAGGTAATGAAACTTCAAGATAACACGGATATTTTTCTTTATTGGACAGGCAGCGGTGATATTAAGGATTACTCACAATTTATACCAAAACGCTTTTTTAATCGCAATCAAAACGGACAAAATCTTGGAGAAAGAATGTGCAACGCCATGAGAGAAATTTTTTCGTCAGGATATAACCGTGCAGCTCTTATAGGCAGCGACATACCTGAATTAAAACACACAAACATAATACATGCCTTTGAAATATTGAACGAAAATACATTTGTTCTTGGCCCTTCAAATGATGGAGGATATTGGCTAATAGGAATGAATAAATTTATCCCAGATGTTTTTAACATAAAAACTTGGGGAAATTCCGATGTACTTAGCTGTACGATTAAAAAAATTGAAGAATTAGGGATAAAATACTCTTTTACAGATGTTGTCAATGATATAGATACGTATGAAGATTTAAGAGCCTGTTTAGCATTTCAAACGTTACATTATCGCTTTTGAATGTAGCTAAATAAGAAAAAGAGCACACTCCTTCTCAAAATATGCTCTTTTTCTCATTGCCTTAGAATTTAACTACAACTGTTTCATAAGGACGCAGAATTTCAAAATTATGATTCGTTTCATAATTTGAAATTAATACTTTGCCATTATGAGCTATGTTTTTGACGTGTTCGGAATTGGAGCTGAAATTGCATATCACAGTCAAAACTTCATTTCCGAGTGTCCGCCTGTAAGCAATAACTTTTTCGTTTTCAGTGTCGATGAATTTTATATCGCCGTCGGAAATAACTGCAAAATCTTTTCGGAGTTTTACAAGTTTCCTGTAATAATTCAAAATCGAATCTTCGTCTTTTTCCTCAACTTCTACATTTATGTTAATGTAGTTTTCGGGAATTTTTATCCAGGCTTCTCCGTCCGAAAATCCGGCGTTTTTCTCTGCATTCCATTGCATCGGGGTTCGTCCGTTGTCTCTTGCACGTTCCGAAAGAACTTTCAAAGCGTCTCGCTCTGAAATTCCGTTTTCAAGCATTATATTAAAATAATTTATCGCTTCAACGTCCTTGTAATCCGAAATTTCTTTGAAATGTGCGTTTGTCATTCCTATTTCTTCACCTTGAAAAATATACGGCGTTCCCCTTAACATGTGAATAAAAGTTCCGAGCATTTTCGCAGAGTGTTTCCAATATTTTCCCTCATCGCCAAAACGTGAGACAATTCTCGGCTGATCGTGATTGCACCAAAATACAGCGTTCCAGCCTCCGTTAATTGACATTTCCTCCTGCCATTCCTTGAAGAGATTTCGCAATTTTTTGAGGTCAGCAGGCATTAACGCCCATTTGTTGCCGTCCTTATAATCAACTTTCAAATGATGAAAACTGAAACACATTGATAATTCGTGATTTTCAGGATTTGTATATTTTATGCAGTTTTCAAGAGTTGTCGAAGCCATTTCACCGACCGTTATAAGATTTTCAATTCCTGTGTCGGTTACAAGTTCCCTTATAAATTCATGAACATGCCGGCCGTCTTTACAAAATGTGTGGGCACTTCCGGAAGGTAGATTAAAACTTTCGGGCTTTGAAATTAAATTCAAAACGTCAAACCGAAATCCTTTAACGCCTTTACCTTTCCAGAATCGAACGACATTTTTTAACTCTTCGCGGACTTCGGGATTTTCCCAATTTAAGTCGGGCTGCTTAGGGTCAAACAAATGAAGATACCATTTATTAAGGCTTGGCACAAATTCCCACGCTGAACCTCCGAAACTGGCAGTCCATTCGGGCACTTCGTCTCTGAAAATGTAATAGTCCATATATTTTTTATCGCCTTCGAGAGCTTTTTTGAACCATTCATGTTCTGATGAAGTGTGATTAAATACCATGTCGAACATGAAACCGATTCCGAGTTTTTCAGCTTCGTTAATCATCGCTTCACAGTCGGCCATGCTTCCAAACATTGGATTTACATTTTTGTAGTCAGAGACATCATAACCGTTATCAACCATTGGAGAGCAAAAGAAAGGTGTTACCCATATGTAGTCAACACCTAAACTTTTTATGTATTTGAGTTTTGAACGAATGCCGTTCAAGTCTCCTATGCCGTCTCCGTTTGAATCACAAAATGATTTTACGTAGATTTGATATACAGTACTGTTTTTATATTTATTCATTTTCTCGTTTTTTTGTTCAATTACTCCGCATGAGCAATTATATTTTCAGACGCTTTAACTTCAAGTCCGATGTCGAATCTGAAACTCTCATAGCCTGAATCGTTCGTTATTACCATGATCGTTGTTAATGGGTGTCCGGCTGCTTTGATTTTTTCGGGATCGAAAGTTATTAATTTCTGCCCGGCTTTAACCCTGTCGCCCTCTTTAACATGAATTTCAAATCCGTCTCCGTTCATTGCGACTGTGTCAAGTCCGATGTGCAGCAGAATTTCAAGTCCGTTAGCCATTACAAGACCTATAGCGTGGTTGCTTCCTTCCATAGTCTGTTCGACAACGCTGTCAACAGGTGCAACAAGAATATTATCTGTGGGTTCGATAGCTATTCCGTCGCCCAAAACTTTTTCGGCAAACGTTGCATCGGGTACGGAAGTTATTGCAACGGTCTTTCCCGACAAAAACGCTTTGAAATCTACGGGAGAATGTTCAAGTTTTGCTTTTTCGTTGACGGCCTGTAAAGCTGCTTCCTCTTTGGCTTCCTTCTCAATGCCTTTGTGTTTTCCGACAGTGTAAGTTAAAACGAAAGGAACTGCGACAGCTATTGCCATACAAATTGCAAACCATGCTATCGAGCCGGGTTGAATCGATAAAATTCCCGGCAAACCTCCGACACCGATTGCACTTGCAGTAACGTTTGTAGCGGTGCTTAAAATTCCTGCTAAACATGAACCGGTCATTCCGCAGATAAACGGGAAAACATATTTCAAGTTTACGCCGAACATTGCAGGTTCAGTAACTCCGAGATAACAGGAAATACACGAAGGGATATTTAATTCTTTTGCCTTTGCGCTTTTTCGCTGTAAAAAAATCATTCCGAGAACTGCGCTTCCCTGTGCAATATTCGACAATGCTATCATCGGCCATAACATAGTTCCTCCGAAATCGGCTATTAATTGAATGTCGATAGCGTTGCTCATGTGATGTAAACCCGTTATTACTAAAGGTGCGTAGAAAAATCCGAATACTGCCCCGAATAAAATTCTGAATGATCCGCTGATACCAGCATAAACTGCCGCCGAAATCCACGAAGCTATTTTCCAGCCTATAGGCCCTAAAATAAAATGTGCGGCCATGACTGCAAATAACAAACTGAAAAACGGCACTAAAATCATCTGGACGACTTGAGGAATTATTTTCTTGAAAAATCTTTCAAGATATGCCAGCGTGAAAGCCGCTAACATCGCAGGGAGTACTTGAGCCTGATAGCCTATCATGTTGACTTTGATAAATCCGAAGTTCCATTGATTAATCGTTCCGTCCGCCAAAGCCTGTGCAACTCCGTAAGCATTCGTTAATTGTGAAGATACAAGAGTCAGACCTAAAATTAATCCGAGCATTTCAGTTCCGCCCATTTTCTTCATGATTGTCCAGCAAATTCCTACAGGGATTCCGACATGAAACACAGCCTCGCCCAACAGCCATAAAAAGTGATCTACTCCTGCCCAGAATTGACTCTGGCTTACGAGTGTAGCACCGTTGAAAATTTCCATGCTGTCAATAACATTTCTGAAACCTAAAATCAAACCGCCTACAACTATAGCAGGGATCAGGGGGGCAAAAATTTCAGCGATTGATGTCATGAGGCGTTGTAAGATATTTTGATTTTGTTTAGACATGCTTTTGACTTCTGCCTTTGAAACTCCCGAAACTCCCGACACTTCAGTGAAATCATTATAGAAATCTGCTACTTCATTTCCGATAATGACTTGAAACTGTCCTGCCTGAGTGAAAGTTCCCTTAACAGCAGAAATTGACTCAATGCGTTTAATGTCGGCCTTTTTAGGATCAGCCAATACATAACGCATTCTTGTGATACAGTGTGAAACAGCGATAATGTTTTCTTTTC
The DNA here is from genome assembly GCA_017449135.1 of Synergistaceae bacterium. GTDB lineage: Bacteria > Synergistota > Synergistia > Synergistales > Aminobacteriaceae > JAFUXM01. The sequence goes on along the minus strand of JAFSKE010000020.1, from coordinate 12,869 downwards.
CGCCTATAGCGTTAAGAAGTTCTGTTGCGTCTGCAATAAATTTGCCCACGATAACAACCCCCATTATAAAAATTTTGATTATTGTAACATCGCATAATGTTTTGTCAACGTATAAATAATCCCTCGCCATTTCTGACGAGAGATTATTTGTGAATAAATATTAAATTAGGAAATGTTTAATATGTGTTTAATGCTTTTTATTTATGAAAAATGCTAATGCCATGAGAGCTGCAATTCCAAATCCGACTTCACAGCCGCCGCCGGAACCGCCGACAGTCTCATCTCCGCCCGTTGTTGAACCTGAAATCTGAACGTTCATCGCTGGGTTTACGTTAGATGCCGATGCTCTCAAACTTCCTCCGCTGACATCAGATGAAGCCTCTTGTGCTTTCGAGTCAAATTCGTAATTGAAAGCTGTTGCGTCGCCGTTAATCGAAACTTCGCCGGTATCATCACTTGTTACGGTGAGTTCGTTACCTGAAACGTCAAATGCTCCGATGTTTGAAACTCTGCTTCCAATGTCGCTTGATTCGGTGATGTCAGAAGGTGCTGTCATTCCGCCATACGTAAAGAAGAATGCAAACCACTTGAATTTTCTCCTGAAGCCCCAACCTTTCGGAGACTGTGAGCCAAGTTGAACATTTGTAAGTTTCGTAAAGCCGTTTAAGTCTACAAATGCAATAGCACAGCCGTCAATTCCAAGCGTCTTAAGTGTTGTCTTGCATGAGTTGATGTTCTTCAATTCACTTAAACTTTCACTCTTGTCCGCCGAAAGATTTTCAACTTTTGTACCCTCAAAGTCTACTGTTTCAACCTGTGTCTCGCCGATGTCAAGGTCTTTGATGTTCTCGTTTCCTGCAAGGTCTAACGTTTGGACATTTGAACCTCTCGCACTGACTTTAGGAACGTTGCTTCCCTTTGTGAATGTCAATGACCTTATGTTCTTGTTGTTCGAGATTTTGAGTTCGGGCATTTTTGCACTTGCTAAATTGACTGTCGTAATCGTTGCAGGTGCGTCGCTCAAATCCAACGTAACCTTAAATTCGTATGTCAAAAGGTTTGCAAGGTCTGTCGCCGTGATTGCATTCGTTGACTTGATTGCAAAAGCCGAGCCGTCAGCCGTGTTAATAGCATATCCCTTTGTAAGAACGTTGAGAAGGCTTGCTATCGAGCCGTTTGTCGCAAGTACAACAACCTGTGTTTTGTCAGTCTCATTAAGCGTTACCGTTGAACCGTCTGTTGATGTCTGTGTCCCGGTATCAGTTGCAGGAGTTCCACTGCCGCCGCCAGTATTAGTTCCGCTTGACGTAACCGTAACAGTAACTGTGATGTCTGCACTTGTAGTACCGTCATTATATCCGCTCTTTGCTGCTGTTGCTACAACGCCTGCCGTGTAATCGCCCGATGTAACGGTTGAAGCGACTACAAGTTTGCTTCCGGAAATCGAAAATCCTGTCGGTAACGTTGATTTAGCAGTCCATGTGAGTGTTGCGTCAGATACTGTTGTGTCTCCGCTCGTAACAGTTGCCGTGAGGTCTGCTGAACTTCCCGCCGCAATCGTGAGAGTTGTTGACGTGATTTTTACGGTTAAATCGGGGCTTTTTACCGTTGTCTTTCCTGTCGTATCATCGGTTTTTGTTTCATCGCTTGTTGCTGCGTCTGCCGATGTAATCACAACTTTGAAATCTCCCGATATATTTTCTGCTAAGACATAGCCGGTTGCTTTAATCGTAACTTTTGATGCCGTAACCTTTAAGTCTTCATCTGCCGAAGCCGTAGGAGTTCCCGTGAGTTTTCCGCTTGCACTTGCAAATGTCAATCCTGCAATGCTTGTCGGACTTGCTGACCAATCGACACTGGCATTATCAAGATTGAGATCGCTTGAAACTGAGAATGTTACATCGAATGAAGTTGTAATATCACCCGATAATGTCGTTCCGTCGGTCTGTACAACATCACCTGCAGCACGGATTTTGAATTTGCTTGTGTCGATATATTCAACCGCACCGATTGTAGGTGTTGAAGTTGAACGCAATATTCCGGCAATGTCATATTTGGGTGTTACGTCTCCGCTTACTTTTCCAGCTACGAGGTCTGATGTAGGCTTGAAGTATGTATGCGTTATATCGTTGCTCGTGAATGTTTGAGGCGTTGAAGCACTTGCAAAAGATGCTATAATGTCTCCCGACGTATTAGTATCAACGTGATCGGTGGGGTCTGTACTGTATTTACAATTTGCGAGATTTACAGTACTGCCCTCATCTTTAGAAATAAGGTCAATATCTACACTATCGCTGTGCCATAACAGGGTGTTGACGAGATTCATCGTACCTTTTCCCAAGTTATAAATGTCGAGAGCACCTGGTGTTGTATCTTCATTTTCTTCGTCCGTGCCGTTATCCACGAATGTGCAGTTGATGATGTCTGTTACTGCTGCACTGCTTGTATCTTTATAACTTGCTATGACTCCGCCTGATACGCTTGTATTCTTATAAAACGTACAATTTATGAGTTTTGTGGTTGCATGTCCTGGAGAATTTGGGGTGCTACCGTCAGCAACAGCTTTAGTTAAAAAAGCTCCCCCTACGACATACTTGCCATATGCAGATTTTGCAAATACATCATCACTCGTAGCCTTATTACCGATAAAGGTACAATTTGTTACCGTCATATCTGCACTGCCTGAGTTTCCCCAATTGACCAATGCTCCGCCCATATTGGACGCATTTTCATCAAAAAGACAATTATTTATGACTGCTTTTGCTATGGTTGATGTACTATTCTCGGTAGTAGTAAAATTACATATAGCACCGCCGTTTGCACCGATCTTTTTGGGGGTTGAATTTGATATTAATGTCTTATTATATGCCATATTATTTTTGAATATGGAATCAGAGACATCAAGATTAATGGCAGCTCCAGACGCAGCAAAACTCGCTATAGCACCGCCGAAAGACCCGTTATTACTCTTACTCTCGCTTTCACCATAACCATTTAATTTGTTGCCTGTAAAGCGTGATTTTTTAACGTTGACATTAATTGTTCCTGCGGCATCAGTAACGCTGTAGAGTGCACCACCGTAACGTCCTGCTGAATTGTTGTCGAAGCTACAATTTTCGATGTCTATGGTAAGATTGCTTCCCGTAGTCTTTTCTACAATAGCATTAGCTATAGCACCACCGCTGCAATTATGCTCACCGCCAAAATTTCCAACTGAACCAACGTGATTATCGCTAAATTCACAATCAATTATTTTGACTGTTGCAACACTGCCGGCAATAGCATTATATATTGCATTACCGCCCGTTTCATTAATATACGTAGTATTAATCTTGTTGTTTGTAAAAACGGAATTTTTGATGACTGTACCATTTGCGTTATTGGTGTAGATTGCTGCACCGCCAGCGTATTTATTGGTAGTAATAGAAGTAATCCTGTTACCTATGAATGTACAATCGTTTACAGTAACATCGACAGAATCGATAAATATCGCTGCTCCACCGCCGATATTAGCAGTTGCTGACAAATCAAAACTTTGGAAAGTGAATCCCTCGATTGTTGAGCCTTCTGACCCTGCAGCAAATTTGAATACAGGGTTAGTTCTTGCTGTGCCATCACCGCTAAGGACAACACCCGTTCCCTTAATCGTTACTGGTTTTGTAACCGTTATGTACTGCGTATTTGCGATTGTGTATGTTCCTGCGTCAATCGACACTACACCACCGCTCCCTGCTGAGGTTATACTTTCGCTGAGAGTCTTAAATTGTGCATTATCTTCGCCCCACGCAGCCCCAGTAAACAAGGCTACGAAAACACACAACGCCGCAAAGTATTGCAAACGCTTCATATAAAAATACATCTCCTGTTCATAAAAATTTTTTAAGCATTTTCAGGAATTAACAAGAATCCCTTTTTTGAATACACTAATCCTACCCCTTACACAATCACGCAAGGAGTCTCATGCACGAAAAGAGAATATCACTTCCTGAAAATGTAATGTAAAAATTAAAGCTGCTTTTGGGGGGGGGGGGTTAGGTATTTAATCAAGGAATTTTTTGCGCTTCGTGAAAAAGCTTTATTTTTAATACTAATATAATGATAATAAGATAAAACTAATGATATAAAATTAATAAATCTAAAATCGGAGGCATTCGAGGAATAATAATAATTATTTTGAGCACGTTCAAGTAAGCTATTCTGTGCTGCGTTATAATAATTTTTTGTGTTGCTAATGTTGTTACTATTATAATACTTGTGTTGCAATTTTCTTCCTCCTTCAAACTAAAATAAACTTAAATTAATAACTACCAAAACTACCGATAGAATTAAATCATATAAAATTATTTTTGTCAACCGTGAATTTGTTTCGCCCCTTTGCAACCTCTCTGTCAAACAAGTTTGACATCTCCCCTTAGCAAGGGGAGACTATTTGTGATATAACGCAAAGCCTCTCCGCTTGCGGGGAGGTGTCTCGCAGAGACGGAGGGGCAGAATTTTATAAATTAATCTCGATTCTATAATTCCCACTTGGATTGATCCGTGTGAAGTAAATGATGTGATTTTTCTCCCAACGGTTTGCCCAAATACTCTTTATAGCATTGAACGATTGAAGGATTCTCGTGCGAAAATCTTAATTTCATGCTCTTGTCGAGATTCAATAAAATGCTTCCGCGACTTTGGCCGAGTTCTTCGCCTTCGCAAATCGGTTGTCCGCCGCCTCCTGCACAGCCCGTAGGACATGCCATGCACTCAACAAAATCATAATGAACTTTTTTATCACGGATTGCTTCACAAAGTTTGCGGATATTTCCTAAACCGTGTGCGACCGCAATTTTTAATTCGATTCCGTTGATTTCAAATTTCGTTTCCTTCCAAACGCCGTTATAATCTCTTACATCTCTGAATGCGTCAGGATCGGGATTTTTGCCCGTTACGAGATTGTATGCTGTTCTCAATGCTGCTTCCATAACTCCGCCGGTAGTTCCGAAAATGTGTCCTGCTCCGGAAGCTACTCCGAGCGGCATATCAAATTCGGCCTCATCAAGTGCTTTAACGTCAATTCCTTCTGATTTAATTAATCTGTCAAGTTCTCGAACTGTCAAAACAACGTCAATGTCTCTTGCTCCGGAGCTGTCCATACACGAAACATCGCATTCATATTTTTTAGCGGTGCATGGCATGAATGAAACATTATAAATTTTATCGGCAGGAACTCCTAAAATTTGGGCGTACCATGATTTTATAATTGCTCCAAACATCTGCTGCGGCGATTTTGCACTCGACAACTGCGGGACAAGTTCGGGAAATTCCATTTTTATAAATCTTACCCAGCCAGGACAGCATGACGTAAACATCGGATATTCTTTCAATTCTCCCTTTGTAAGTCTGTCGATAAATTCGCTGCCTTCTTCCATGATTGTTAAGTCGGCCGAAAAATCCGTGTCGAAAACATAATCGAATCCAATTTCACGCAATGCACTAACAAGACGATTCTGGTTTGCTTCCTCATGAGTTAAGCCGAGTTTTTCGCCCCATGATGTACGAACTGCCGGTGCTACTGAAGCGATTACGATTTTGTCGGGATCTGCAAGAGCGTCAAGAACTTTCTGTGTGTCATCACGTGCCGTTAATGCTCCGACGGGGCAATGTGTTATACACTGTCCGCAAACTGTGCAATTAACATCGCGAATATCTTTTCCGCCTCTTACGTCAACAGTTGTCCTTCTTCCTGTTTTCGCAATATCCCAGACGTGCATACACTGAATGTTGTCGCAGACCTGAACGCAGCGCATACATTTAATGCACTTCGAGTCATTTCTGATTAACGGGAATGATTTATCCCAGTCAAATTCCGGAATATCCTCGTGATACGGGAAATCTTTTACGTTAAGATCGTTAGCAACTTTCTGTAATTCGCAGTTTCCTGATCTCACACATTCAACACAGCGTGCGTGATGTTGAGACAAAATTAATTCAACATTAACTTTTCTTGCCTGCCGTGCTTTCGGCGAATTTGTGAGAATTTCCATTCCTTCCTGAACTACCGTGTTGCATGACGAAACAAGACGATCAAGCCCGGCTATCTCAACGACACAGACACGGCAAGCTCCGATTTCGTTTACTTCCTTCAAATAACAGAGATGAGGAATTGTAATATGATTTAATTTCGCTGCCTCAAGAATTGTTGTACCTTCAGGCACCTGAATTTCTTTTCCGTTAATTTTAGCTTTTACCATTTTACTTCACGCCCCTCTCTGAATTTTCCAAAGCCGTAATAATCGCACCTCAAACAACGATTCGATTCCTGTTTCATTTCCTCTTCGGTCATGCCTTTTTCAACAAGTTTGAAATCGTGTACTCTTTCATCAATGGGACGTTCACGCATTTTAACCCGTCCACAGGCTGGTCTGTTGTGTGGAATCGGTTCTGGAATCTCAACGGGCAATTCAACAGGGTGATTGAAGCCGAGATATTCATCAATGTTAGCTGCTGCGACTTTTCCTGCTGCGATTGCTCTGATTACAGTTGCAGGCCCTGATACACAGTCTCCACCGCTGAATACGCCTTTCATTTCTTCCGCCGGCAAAACTTCTTCAGATTCAAGTGCCTGAATGCAGCCCCATTTAACTGCGACTCCTGACTCCTCAAAATTATGTGAATCAATTCCCTGACCGATAGCAACGACAATAATATCTGCTTCAAGTCTTATTGGTTCTGCTGTAGCGTCTTTCGGTGCAGGTCTTCCGCCTTTAATATTGGAAATCATCTGCTGCTTAACCCAAAGTGCTTTGGCTTTTCCGTCTTCTCCAACTTCAACTTTCAAAGGTGCTGCAAGTTCGAGAATTTCACAGCCTTCAACTTCGGTTGCTTCAACTTCCTCTTTTAATGCGGTCATGTCATCTTTTCTACGTCTGTAAGCAAGAGTTACTTTTTCGGCATTAAGTCTTAATGATGATCTCGCACAGTCCATAGCAACGTTACCGCCACCGACAACGACAACTTTTTTACCTGTGAAGTCAGGGAAATCCTCATCGCCGATTCGTCGTAATAAAGTTACTGCCGACATAACACCCTCTGCTTTTTCGCCTTCAATTCTTAATGATTTGTCAGTGTGGGCACCGATTGCAATATAAACAGCGTCAAAATTCTTTCGTAATTCTGATAACGGGTGATCTTTTCCGCCGATTGAAACCTCCATGTGAACTTTAATGTCGCCTGAGGTTAATAACGTGTCGATTTCCTCCTGCAAAACTTCTCTCGGAAGCCTGTACGAAGGAATACCATAACGAAGCATTCCGCCTAAATGTTTTCTCTGCTCGAAAATTTCAACGGAGTGTCCCATCATTCCAAGATAATAAGCCGCTGAAATTCCGCTGGGGCCTCCTCCGATTATTGCAACTTTTTTACCGGTCGCCGGAGCAGGTTTTTCACCTTCACGATAAACTGGAACATGGCCGGAATGATCTATCGCATATAATTTTAATCCTCGAATGTTAATTGCATCGTCAACCATTCGTCTACGGCATTTATGCTCGCAGGGGTGTTCGCAGACCATTGCGCAGACGCTTGGAAATGGATTATCTTTCCTTATTAATCTTACGGCATCGGCATAACGTCCGGCATTAACCAAAGCAATATAACCGGGAATGTCAACGTGTGCAGGGCATAAAGCAACGCATGGAACGGCATTAAAACCTTCGGCCTTGCATTGATGTCCTTCTGCGTGAGCGACGTAATCATCGTGAAAACCTTTTACGCCTTTTAAGACCATGTTTGCAGCTTCATAACCGATTGCACAGTCTGCCGAAAGTGAAATTGATTCCGCTGTCTTTTCGATTTCCTTAACGGTTTCGCAGTTTCCTTTTCCGTCAATTAAATCATCGATAAGTCTTTCAAGCTGTGGAAGTCCTACACGGCAGGGAACACATTTTCCGCATGTTTGCGATGAACAAACTTTCAAATACGAACTGGCAAGATCTAAAGGACAAAGATCAGGCGGTGCACCTACGACACGACGTTCAAGATCAGCGTGAAGAGAATCTGCGGTAGCCTGAATCTCTGTTTCAGATCTGACAACTAAACGACTCAAAAAAATACCCCCTCATTAAATTTTTAACGTTAAAAAACCTTGAAAACATTATATCATGTATTTTACTTCACACTAAGTTGACAACAACGCCTTTCAACTTATTAATATGTGCGGTCATGTCGGCGATTTTTTGTCTCAAAATAGCATTCTCAATCTCAATTTCAACACTTCTTGGATCAACTTCAACAACAGATTCGGATTCGGATTCTTCAAAATCTTCATCATAATAATATTCCGAAACATCTTCATATGTATTATTATCTTCTTCTGCCGGCTCTTCGTAAATAATTTCGGGTTCGGGCATTGGTTCAGGTTTTATTCGGGTCTTGGCTTGTGTCGATTTTGATTTTTTGGCTTTGACATTCTTAACCTTAACATCTTCAACTTCTTCAATATTATTATTGCTGCCTTGAGTAGCGAGTTTTAATTGAATTTCATTTCTCCAATTTTTAATCCGCTGTCTTGTTGCACCTGTTTCCCTTGCTGCCTGCCTCATTCCCACTTCATAAGAACGGGCAACAATTTTTTCGATTTCTTCAGTGGTAAAAGTTTTCCTTTTTTTCACGGAGCTGTCAATCCAATTCAGAATAACCCATCTTGTCGTATTAAACTCTCGTGCGGCCTTAGTATATCCGACTTTCTTTGCTCGTTCGATAACGGTGTTTTTCTCTTCTTCAGTAAAATCTTCGGAATATCTGTTTGTTTTATTTTCCGTAGTTTCAGGTTTTAATTCTTTTACGGGTTCTGAGTTCTTGACTTCTTCAACTTTGATTTTTGGAGGTTCGACAACATCAGGCTGTTTGACTTCAGGTTTTATTAAAGTCTGCTGATGATGAGCTTTTGCAATATTTAATTTTGTTTTTGGTGTCGGTTGATGACTCATTGATTCGTCAATACCCCTAAGCCAACGCATTATGATTTTACTTGAAGTTCCTGCTTCCTGAGCAGCTTTTTCAACACCTACAACGCTGACACGATTCAAAATTGCCGCCCTTTCAGTAGGATTGAAATTTGAGCGGAACGGGGGACGTTTACTATAATGATAAACCGGTTTCTGTTCACGCTGCTGTATTGCTGCCATTGGGAGCATTGAAACAATTTCCTGTGCACGCTGATAATTATCATCTTTATAAGTTGTTCGACTTGGCTCGAAATCTTCCATTATATTAAAATATTTCTCCTTTAATATTTATCATTTTTTGTATTGTTCTAAGATTTTACCACAGTATTTTATACTTAGCAAGAAAAAAACCGTGCCTTGTTGACACGGCGAAAATACCACAAAAAATTTATATTTCTACATCATGCTTCGATACAATGCTTTAATCTCTTCAACGTTTGTGTCTCTCGGATTTCCGGGACAACATGCGTCTGCAAATGCACTCTCTGATAAGAATTGAACGTCCTCTTCCTTCAAAATGCCTTTTAAGTCAGCAGGGATTCCGACGTCGGCTGAAAGTTTTTTAACGGCATTGATTGTAGCTTTAGCTGCTTCGTCATCATTCATGTAATCGATTCCGTCAACGCCCATTGCTTTTCCGATTGCACGATAACGTTTGCCCGCAACAGGTGCATTATATTCGAGACCGTAAGGCAGAATTATCGCACATGCCACGCCGTGAGGAGTATCGTAAAGTGCAGAGAGACCGTGTGCCATGCTATGAACGATTCCAAGTCCGACATTCGAGAATCCCATTCCTGCGATGTACTGACCTAAAGCCATTCCCTCGCGACCTTCGGGAGTTCCTTCGACGGCACCTCTTAGACTGTGGCTGATTAATTTAATTGCTTCAAGGTGGAACAGAACATATCACTGATTGCACACGCACCTTTTGTTATATAACCTTCGATTGCGTGAGTCAATGCGTCCATACCTGTTGAGGCCGTTAAACCCTTTGGCATTGACGACATCATGTCGGGGTCTACAACTGCAATTTCGGGAATGTCGTTTGTATCAACGCAGACAAATTTACGTTTTTTCTCAACGTCTGTAATGACATAATTAATCGTAACTTCTGCTGCCGTGCCTGCCGTAGTGGGAACTGCGATTGTGAAAACTGCGTGCGTTTTTGTCGGAGCAACACCCTCAAGGGATCTGACATCTGCAAATTCGGGATTGTTGATTATAATTCCGACTGCCTTTGCAGTATCCATTGCCGAGCCTCCGCCGATTGCAACTATTGAATCAGCCTGAGCCTTTTTGAATGCCGCCACACCGTTTTGAACATTCTCAATCGTGGGATTGGGTTTGATGTCGGAATAAATTTCGTATGCCATTCCGCCCTTATCGAGCAGTTCTGTTACTTTTTGAGCAACGCCGAATTTAATCAAACTTGAATCTGTGCAGACAAAAACTTTTTTCTTTCCACGAGCTTTGAGTTCGGGAACGATGTTTTCGATTGCACCTTTTCCATGATAGGAAATGTTATTGAGTACGATACGATTTGCCATAATTAAAAATTTCTCCTTAATTCAAATATCCTTCACGGGCTTTGATATTAAATCTCTTTTCTAAGAGGTGCATTTGCTCATCAGTGATTGTGTTTAGTATCGGCAGATGTGCGATCTTCAAATAAATTTCCGCAGCCTTTTCCGCCGTCTCAATCAATCCGAATGCTTCGTCCAAATCCGCACCGGCTCCGTATAAGCCATGTTGAGCCCATACAACAAGACGTGAAGTTCTCATTTTTTCAGCCGTAGCAATTCCGATTTCGTTAGTTCCGCATAAAAGCCAAGGCAAAACATTTACACCGTCAGGGAACACGATAAAACATTCCGTGCACATCTGCCATAGAGTACGGGTGAATTTCTTTTCGTCAAGGGAATGCACATAAGTCATCGCTAATAAATTCGTGGGGTGGCAGTGCATTATGACTCTGTTAGAGGGATTAACTTTTAATCTCTCGGCATGACTCATCATGTGAGCAGGAAATTCGCTTGTAAACGTTCCGCCGTCCGAAAATCCCCACAATAATTCCGCATTCTCTCCTTCGTCAATGAGCTTGACAATCCCCAAATCTCTTTCGGGGAAATATTGGACATTCTTGAAATATTTTCCTGTTCCAGTTACGAGAAAATATTTTCCTTCAAGTTCGGGAGCTTTGAAGCCTGTAGGAATTACACGCAAAAATTTATCGACATTGCAATATTCCGAAATTTCTTCTTCATTTAATAATAACGAAATATTACCACCGTTTCTCTCGTCCCAGCCATGAGCGTACATATTCATTTCCGTACGGATCATCTCAATCAAGAACGGAGCATTCAAAATCTCTTTTAACAAAAATCACACCTCTATAAAATTTCGAGATGCTTGGATTATAAAAGACAGGATTATAATTTGCAAACCGTATATTTACTGTTTAACCCCTCTGTCAATCGCAGATTTTGTGGTACTGTCTTTCAGGAACGTTTCCCAATCGATGCGATGGGGCAGTTATATCTTGTCGTCGTGGTTGTATTTGTATCCAAAATGCTCAACAATGCAGTTGTGTATGGCGGTAATGATTAACATTTCCTTTTTATTAAAATATTAAGAAGATTTTATCACTGCGTAAAAATAATTACAATATTATTTGACAAAGGAGTATAATATTAAAAAAACAAATTTTCCCGTCAGAAAAATAATTTTTTGCCACTACATTTGCCACTACAAAAACATTTAATTTTTTCAGTCATGATAATTTTTTACGAAATAATTTTTTTGAGCAACATTGAAATTTTTTTGACCTATTTGCGAACGTTGATTCGCAGGAATTGAAAAAATAAAAAGCGGAATGGATCTTCTACATATTATAATAAACGTGTCATCACTGGATAAATGATAAAATGTTGGATTTTGAAAAATTGCGTTAATGTTCGTTATGTTAGTATTTCTGTAAAATTGTACCTGCTTTTTTCTACGCACTTTAAGTCTCGCTTAAATGCTTTTGATTGACCTACGAATCTCATCAAGTTCCGCCTTAAAATCTTCTAAAGTCATAAATTCAATCAATCCGTCTTCATCTTCTTGGAATGACTCAAGCGTTTCTGCTGTAGGATTACCGTTTTTGTCGAAAATCGGTGCAATTTCATCTTCATAATTTCCAATTCGTATTACTTCATTTCTTGTCAAAGTTGCACTACTCATTTTTATTCACCTCATAAAAATTATTTCACAGTCCTAAAACTTCGCTGTGAGTTCCAAGCCTGTGAAGAATCAATTTATCATCGCCTTCATATTCATAAATTAATACAAAATCAAAAGCTAAATGACATTCCCGACAGCCTACCCATTTTCCGATTAATGGGTGATCACGATAAGAATAACTGAGCAGGCCGTCATTTGCTAAAACATCGACAACTTCCCAGAGTTCATTTTTTAGTATATTGCGATATTTTCCTTTTCCTGCACGCCTAAAATTTCTCTTAAATTCGTTTGTGTAATCAATGTCTCTCATGAATCACAACTCATCAATCCATTCTTTTAATTCTTCGAGTGTTATAGGATGTGTCAATCCGTGTTCTGCCTCATAAAAAGACCGAAGTGTTTCAGGGGTAGGATTTCCGTTTTTGTCGAAAATCGGTGCAAGTTCTTCGTCGTCGTCATCATTCAACAACATCAATTCGTATTCTTCTTTTGTCAAAGTTGCATTACTCATTTTTATTCACCTCGCAAAAATTATATTCACATTATATTACATAAACCTTGCAGATTTCCCGTATTTATCAACGCAAAAATTACTCTCTGAAAATATCCGTAAAATTACGTATAGGCAAAATAAAACTTTGGTTGTAATAT
>JAFSKE010000019.1 GCA_017449135.1 Synergistaceae bacterium | reverse complement strand
TGTATAATAAACACAGTTATTATAGATATTTATAGCTTGTATTTATTATGGTATAGATTAGAAAATTTATTTTAGGAGGTACGCAAAGAAAAATTATGATTATTGTATTTAATGGAGGTAACGGCGGGAAAAATTCTTAAAGAATAGGCTTAACCTGATTAACCCGTCCCATTTGAGCGTCCTGTCCGTTAGGCGTGAAGCATAGCGTCCGTTTGAATTTGAGCATGCTCAACGCGAAAGGGAAAGGCCGCATGAAGCGGCCCTGATGTGTTATTTTTTCTCTTCTTCCTTGAGTCCGTAGAACTCACGCATTGAAATGTCTTTAGAGGAATTAGCACTGACAATATTGATTTCGTAGCTGTCGTGAATAATCCTATCCAAAATCGCGTCAGCCAGAGTGTTTTCTTCACCACCGAGCTGGTCATACCATTCATTTTGGTGGTACTGCGAACAGAATATTGTTGAAGATTTATCTCTTCGCCTATGCAATACGTCAAATATGACACGAGCTTCAAATTCGTTCGGCTTAACAAGTAGCCATTCATCGATGATCAGCAGTCGCGGCTTTGCGTATTTGTTGAGCAGTTTATCGTAGGTATGCTCTTCCTTCGCAATATCTGCCTCAATGTAAAGGTCATTCATACGGACAAATTTCGTCGTGCAATGTTGCCTGCATGCCTCTATGCCAAAGGCGGTTGCGAGGAATGTTTTCCCGCTTCCGGCAGCACCGGTTATAAATATATTTCGGTGCTCTGCAATATATTCGCCGCCAGCAAGGCGTTTAATTAGACTTTTGTTCAGCTTTCGGCCAGCCTCGTAGTTAATGTCTGCGATTGAAGCATTAGACTGCTCGAAGTCAGCTTCTTTGATGAGGCGCACAATTCTGTTATTCTGGCGGCTGGTGTATAAAACGTCAACGAGCATTGCAAAGCGTTCCTCAAAGTCGAGGTCTTTATAGTGGTCGTACTCTTCGAGTTGATTCTTGAAAGCATCGGCCATTGCTGACATACGCATTTCCTTGAGTTTTTGAATTGTTTCTTTTGAAGTCATAATTTACCTCCTGTAATAATCGGGGCCACGAGTGATGCCTTTAGCTTTTTTCTTTGGCGTTTCTTCTCTGATGCCCAATGTTTTTGGAGATGCAAGAAGATTTCTGAGATTACTGACACTTGGATTAGCTTGATACGACAAAAGTTTCTCACAAGCAATTTCAAGCATCTCGGCAGAATGATTATGAGACAATCTGACAACTTCCATGCACGACTTATACGAAAGTTGTTCGATTTCGCGAGATTTCAGCAAAGCGTCAATGACCTGATAGCAGTTATGACCTACTTCTTCCTGTGCCCAGTTTCGGAAATGTTCACCGTCCCAGTCAAGATAATGTTGATGATTCGGAGGCATATGTTCCTTGACAAGACTGCGTTGATTTTTATGACCTGAGAGCTTTTTGTGAGAAGCAATACGATTGCCATTGAAGTAAACTTCGACCATCGAGTCCGTGATTCGAATATCAACTTCTTTTTTGATATAATTAAACGGAACGGAGTAGAACATGCCCTCGACAGGAACGTAGTAATCAAACTGCACCTTGCTCTTTTTCCAAACAGAGGGATGATATGGTTCTTCTGGCAAAGGACGCATATATTTCTTTTCCTCTTGAAAAATGCTGGTGCGAGAGCCTTCACGTTTCTGAAATGGAGCATTGTTGTACTCGTCAAGCTTTTCTCGAATGGCGTAGTTAAGTTCATCTATTGAAAAAAATCTCTCATTCCGAAGAGACGCAATGATGAAAGTCGTGATGTTACCCACGGTGCCTTCTACGCTGGGCTTGTCTTTGGGTCGCCTGACTCTGGCCGGAGCAATTGCGGTATTGTAGTATTCCGAAAGTTCTTGATAAGATTTGTTGATTTTCGGATTTTCATGTTTTTTAACTCGGTCTACAGCAGTTTTGCAGTTATCTGGCACTAAAAGTGTTGTAACGCCGCCAAAGTAGTTATACATGTGAACATGAGCTGCAAGCCAAGATTCTTCTTTCTCGTCAAGAAATGCTTCGACAAAGCCATATTGACTGTAAGGCAAAGTCGCAACGAAAAGATGTGCATCAGTGAGTTCGCCAGTTTTGCTATTGACAATGTACATGTGATCTCCAGCCCAGTCAACTTCAATTTTCTCGCCTGGCTTATGGTGGAGACGCATCGTAGCATGACGTTTTTGCTCTTCTTGTGAAACGTAATGGCAGAATTGAGTGTACAGGTACGGTCTGACTCCAGAAATTCGACACTCGTTGACATATTCGTTCCAAAGCAACTTTTTAGTAACACCTTTTTTCCGAAGTTCTTGATGAATGTGGTTAAAATCTGGCATTTTCCTGTCAGGAGAAGCTTCAGGTGCTCCGGGAAATAGTTGTTTATGAAGTTCTATGTCGCTGGCTTCTATAGGCCACTGAATGTCGAGTTCTTCTCCTGAGCGAGAACTCTTGCAACTGTATTTCTCGCACAAAGTGTAGAGCGAGCAATGCCGGCTTTACTCAAGCCCAAGGCACGTAGACGAAAAATTTCGCGATATGGTGTCAAATTAATACCTCCTTAAATTTGCTCTTCCGTGTAAGAGCAATAATAAAAAAAATTCAAGAAACGGCATAAGCACGTATATTTTGTTTTGTTCTTACCGAAGATTTTTACGAGGTTCGGCTCCGAACTTAAAGCTATTATATCGTATAAAATACTATTGTCAATAGTTAAATGTATTTTTATTAGTAATTTATTTTAGATTATTATTATTGACTTGCTTTTTCGCGAAAAAGCAGATATTATTATCTCTAGAAAGTAGCTTAAATAGAGGTTTTTAATGTATTTTCTCCGAATTGATTATTAAAATGTATTTCGCAATTAAGCACATAGTATTAATTTCATTAGCATAAAAGTACGATATTGTCAAGAGTAGAAGGAGCTAAAAAATGGATCCCGTATTAGAAAGAATATTAGAAAAACTTCAGGAACAGAGATACACGTGTAAAGATCTTGAAATTTATTTGAATATAGCTAACGGAGCCACAACGAATTGGAAAAACGGAGGGAAATCTTATTACAGGCACATCGGAAAAATTGCATCTTTTCTCAAAACAACGCCGACGTATTTATTAACGGGAAATATAGAAAATGTAGGAGACTTGACTGAAGAGGAAAAAGATTTTATTATGACATTTAGAGAAATTGATAAGCGTGGAAAACAATGCGTTATGGATATTGTTAAAGATTTTTATTCGCTAAATAAGGTTGCTCAATCTGTGCGTTCAGGTGCTACATCAAAAACGGACAGCATGCTTAAAATTGACGGATAGCATGCTCAAAATGGTACGAAATAATCATTAACCAAAACCCTTGCAGGAATGGTATGTTGTGTTGTCTATTTATAAATCCCGATTTTTTTTTGAAAGTAAGACTATCACGTAAAATTTAAGCTAAAAAAGTCCATGCTAACGCGAAGGGTCTTTAGAACCCTCAAAAAAGCAGTTATATCAAGACTTTATGTCGCTAATTGTTTAAGCCAAGCGTCAAGATGGACATTTATTCCAGCAATAATCGCAAAGAATAAATGTTTACTTTCATTCCGACATGTTAAATGCTGAAGTTTATAATTGTTCAAAACTCGGTCATTCATGCGTTCATTTGACGTACGGCTATTGTACAGTTTCTGCCAGCGTTTCGCACGATATTCAACTGGGGTGTGAAACTTATCCTCAATATTATCAGGAATTTTAACGACTCTGCCGTATGCCGTTGCGTTACAAATTTTATCGTGCGGGCATGTTTTTATTTTGCCAGTCTTCAATGGACAACGAAACTTCGTGTTCTTACTTGAATTGTCATGACCATCACGGCTCATTGCTCTGCCGTACATGCAGACAGGATATCTATTTTCGTCAATGTATTCCAAAGGCTCTCCGTTATCATCTTTCTTCGACTGC
>JAFSKE010000018.1 GCA_017449135.1 Synergistaceae bacterium | reverse complement strand
CCTTTGCGGTTTTAACTTTCCTTGACGGTTTTTACACTGTCGGGGAACAGGAACAGGCAGTTATAACAATGTTCGGAAATATAGTCAGAACTGACACGGCAGGATTATATTTCAAAATTCCTTATTTACAGAGAGTTCAAATTGTTGACATGACGACTCACGGAACAGGAATAGGATATGAAACCGATAAATCATTCCGAAACGTTTCAAAAGAAGATGAGAGCGTGATGATAACTTCGGATTTTAATTTCGTGAACATTGATTTTTATCTTGAATATAAAGTCTCTGATCCCGTTGCATATTTGTATAATTCGGAATCTCCAGAGCTAATTTTAAGAAATATGCTGCTTTCGTGCATTCGTGGAACTGTTGCCGATTATCCCGTTGACGAAGTTATAACGACTGGAAAAAATCAAATTCAGGTTTCAGTTCGTGAAAAATTAACGGAGATGTTAAGAGAAAGCAATATCGGCCTTCAATGCGTGAATTTAACGGTACAGGACGCAGAACCGCCGACCGAAAAAATTATTCAGGCATTCAAAGAAGTTGAAACAGCACGACAGGCACGAGAAACAGTAATCAACAGTGCTAAAAAATATCGTTCAGAGCAAATTCCGAAAGCCGAAGCCGAAGCAGACAAAATAATTCAGGAAGCCGAAGCCGTAAAATCAGCGCGAATTGCAGAAGCTACGGGACAGACAGCAAGATTTAACAACATGTACGAGGAATATAAAACTTATCCGTTGATTACGAAACAGAGATTATTTTACGAAACGATTGAGGAAATTCTGCCAAATTCAAAAGTTATAATCACTGACGGAAATTCCGAAAAGTTAATGCCGCTGGATAAATTTTAAGGAGTGTGAAAAATCATCATGAAAAATTTTGTTATTAAGGCGAGTTTGATATTTGTTGCTGTAATAATTTTAATGACGCTTCCATTTTCGTTTTATGTCGTAGACCCTAACGAATACGCAGCTTTATTTAAGTTCGGGAAAATCGTTTCAGTTACCGACACACCCGGAATAAAATATAAAGTTCCAGGCATTCACACGGTGAAATATATTTCAAAAAAACTGCATTTGTATGATATTCCGAGATCGGGAGTCATAACAAAGGATAAAAAATCCATGATTGCAGATAATTACGTAACATGGAAAGTTACAGACCCAGTGAAATATATTCAATCTTTGAACGCAATCGAAGCAAGCGCACGTGAAAGAATTGAAGCAGCAGTTTACAACGCAACAAAAAACGTAATTTCGTCAATGACTCAAGATGAAGTTATCGAAGCAAGAGCAGGAAAATTGGCATTCAAAATCGCAGAGTATTCAAATTCTGATATAGGGATTTACGGAATTTCGATAATTCAAACCGAAGTTAAAGCCTTAGACCTTCCGAATGATAATAAAGCCGCAGTTTATGAAAGAATGATCTCGGAACGTCAAAATATTGCAGCGTCATACACTGCCGAAGGAAATTCAGAAGCTCAGAAAATCCGAAACAAGACAGACCGTGAAACAGCGATTAAAATTGCCGAAGCTAATCAAAAAGCCGATATTTTGATTGCTGAAGGTGAAGCAGAATACATGAAAATCTTACAAAGTGCTTACGACACTCCCGAAAAAGCAGAATTTTACAATTTCATTCGTTCGCTCGATGCTTTGAAAAAATCTTTTTCGAGTGAAGGCAAAGGCGAAAAAATTATAATTCTCGATAAAAATTCCGAAATCGGAAAAATCATAAATAGCGTGTATAATTAACGTAATTCACAAATATTTTTATAAGGAGGATTTTTTAATGCTCAAAAAGTTTTTTGCGGTTCTTTTCATTTTGGTAATGATTTCGTCAACAGCTTTTGCAGCGGAAATGTCGTTGAGCGATGTAAATAATTTCCTCAACACATCTGCAAAACTTGGTGAAGGAAGCAAAGCCAATGCAGTAGCCGTTATTCCGTTCAGTCATATTGACGGCCCAAAAGAAGAAGATTTATTTTACGCTTTTGTACCGTTCAAATATGTATCACGAAATTATGTGAAATATCAAATTGCATTCATTTCGTGTACCTGCAGACCCGCAGATCTTAACGTATGGTCAACGGCATATGTCGAATTAACTTTACCGTCAAGCGGAAAAATTGCCGACTCGGAAGTTAAAGTTTTCAGCTTCGACAAAGATTCAACGGGACATTATCTCGGAGGATTCTGGGGAGACAGCGATCCGCCTCCAACATCGCCAAAATCAACTTACGAAAAATTCAAAGCCGAAATGATTCCATATTATATTGGAAAGACTTATGCACAGATTAAAGGCTTGAATACGATTGACGACATCAAAGACTCGAATTTCAAAGTTGACGCATGGACAGGAGCAACTGTTTCGTCGAATAATATTTTGAGAGCGATTCAGGCGATTTTTGCATATCACGCAACGGATTCATTCTTTGACGGAGACCCCGAAGCCGTAGCAATGAGAGCAGCATTTGAAGGCAAAAAGGAAACTGTCGAAGCAAAAAGTTCTGCAGCTGTTGCGAAATCAGAGTCAGAATTGCCAGCACCTGTTGACACAACGAAAAAATATCTTGCCAACAAGGACGACAAAGAAGAAACTGTCTGCACGCCCGGAAATTTTGGCCCCACATGCTCAGCAGTGAACAGCGAAAACTTAAAACAATATCTCGGCAGAACTGATGTAGCGTATATTGACATCAGAGATTTTGAGGATTACGCAAAGAAACATTTGAAGAATTTTGAGTGCATTCCTTATCTGTCATTAATTTTCAACGCAGACGCACACAAAGACTCATCACTTCCACAGCTTTACGGAGGGACAACGGATAATCCTATTCCTGTTTACAAAGAATCCGACGAAATTTTAGCGGCTCTTTTCCCGAAAAACAAAAACATTTTTTTAATGTGTCAAGGCGGAGGAAGAGTTAATAACATGATGAAGATTCTTTCAGCAAGAGGCTGGGACATGAGCAAAGTTTACAATATTGGCGGAATGGCACATTATGCGACACCTTCATATCGTGATATTACGACTGACACGCCGGAAATTATGGTAAAAGCGACATACGGTTTTGAAGGATTGACGAGAATAGCACCTGCAAAGTAAATGTTAGATTTTAACCTCTCTGTCTCTTGCGAGACATCTCCCCTTTGAAAGGGGAGACAATGCGAAATGAGACGGAGGGGTTATGCTTTAGCTTTTTCAACTAAGCGTTTGCCCAAGTCATAGGCATTCTGTAAATCAATAGCAAAATGTTCGTCCTGATATTTTTTCTTGACTTCCTCGCTGAACATGTTTGCTTCATACTTTGAATAATCCCTGAACTGATACGTGTTATAAGCACACAAAGTTTCGCAGTAACCTAAAACAATTTTTGCTGCGGTCTCGTTAGCTTCGAGATATTCGGGATAATGAATTTTCGGTGCTAAATCTTCGGTGCAGTTCATTGTGTAGATCATGGCCGAGTAAATCGTTCTGTCAATTTCCCTAATTCTGTTGCCGTTTTCGTCGTTGCTGTATTTCATAATCGGGAATAATAATCTTTCAAAGAAAGATCTGAACATTCCAGTAGGATAACTGAAATAAATCGGACTGCCCATAACGATTACGTCAGAATGTAAAGCCTTTTCGAGTACGGGAGTTAATGAATCTTTTACTGCACAGAGGCCGTGAGTTTTTGCAGTTTTGAGTTTGCAGGCGAAACAACTGACACAGCCCTTGAAGTTAAAATCATAAAGGTGAATTAACTCTGTTTCAGCTCCCGAATCGGCAGCACCTTTCATGGCACTTTCTAACATTTTGTGAGTGTTCCAATTTTTTCTTGGACTGCCGTTGACAAATAATGCTTTCATGAAAAATTTTCCTCCTTAAAATATATTATAAAACCCCCGCTTTTAGTCAGGTGCAGGGGCAAAATTTATTTTTTATTTCATTAAATCTTTTCCGACATTCCAAGCCTGAGCAAATTTTTCTCCGACTTTGTAATATCCGAATCTAAACTGATCGAACATTACAGCATTCAATTTTGAAGCGTCAACTTTTCCGTTCTCGTCTAAAACTTTTTCGTCAACATTCACATTTACAATCGTTCCGACAATGCGAATCTCTCCGAACATTTCTGCGTCTTCTGCAAGTTCACACTCCATTGTCAACGGAAATTCCTCGATAATCGGTGCGTCAACCTTTGAACTTTTCACGGCATGAAGTCCCGTTTTTGCAAATTTATCGGGCATCGTGTTTCCGCTGGCTGTTCCGAGAAAATCAGCTTCTTTAATGTGTGCTTCGTCTGCAAGTGCTACGGTGAAGGCTTTTTTTGCACGAATGTTTTTCAGGGTCTTTCTGTCTTTTGCAAGATATAAAACAACTTTGTCCATTCCTGCAATTCCTCCCCATGCAACGTTCATAACATTAACTTTTCCGTCCTCGCCGTAAGTTCCAACCATTAAAACAGGCATAGGAAAAACTGCCGGTAAAGCACCTAAATCTTTACGCATAATAAAAATACTTCCTTTCAAATTTTTAATTATTATTTTGAAACCGTATTTCTATTGTTGCACACTTGTCAAGATTTTTTTCTATAAAGCTCTCCTGATGTTTTCGATTTTATTATCTTGATTATCAGCGTCATGAATCTGTCTTAAAACTTCTACCGCAACCTCTAACGCCTTTTTCCCGTCTTTTCCTCCGACAACAGGGGGTCTCTTTTCCTTAACACATCTCACAAAATCCGCCAATTCCAATTTTAACGGCTCACTCTTTGGGAATACAGGTGTCTCACGAATTTCAACCTGCCCGTCGGAATTATTAACACATCTTGAAATCTGCACGGTCTGTAATTCGTAATTTATTGTTATCTGTCTTTCACGTTCAACTATTTCAAGCTGTCTGCATTTTTTCTCGGCACATCTGCTAACAAGAATATGAGCGACTACACCGTTTTCAAAAGTTATTTGAGCGTCTGCAATGTCTTCATGATCCGTAAAAACACATGCTCCGGTTGCGGCGATTCTTGAAATTTTTGAATTTACCAATGACATCACAATATCAATATCGTGAATCATCAAATCTAAAACTACTCCGACATCGTTAATTCTCGGACTGAATGGAGCTGTACGCCTTGAATCAAGATAAACGGGATTGCACGAAATTCCTGAAATATATCTTATTGCACTGTTGAATCTTTCAATATGTCCGACCTGAAGAACTAAATTATTTTTGTCGGCAATCTCTAAAAGTTCTCCGGCCTCTTCGGGTTTTATTGTTACCGGTTTCTCAACTAAAACATGAATTCCTGCGTTTAATGCTGTCTTTGCAATTTCATAATGCTGGCTGGTCGGAACAACTACGGAAATCGCATCGGGTTTTTTACGCCTGATTAATTCTTCGAGCGAATTGTAAGCAGGTACTCCCAAATGATCCCCGATAAATTTCGCACGGTCAAAATCACTGTCTGCAACTCCGACTAAATTTGCGTCGAGAAGTTCTGTATAAATTCTGGCGTGATGCTGTCCTAAATGTCCTACACCGATAACTCCGATTCTTTCTATTTTTTCCGACATAATAAAAAAATTCATCTCCGTAAAATGTTTTTATAATACTTATCACAAAATCAGCAAAATTTGTGGCATAATAATAACAAATTTTTTCAAAGGAGTTTTATTAATTATGACAAAATAGGAATTAATTTCAAAAGTCAATGAGTTAATCAACGCTTATTCATGTAACGCCGAATTGAAATCAGCAGCCGAAAATTATTTGAAAGCTCAAGACAAAAATTCTGCCGACGTTCTCGTGAAAAAACTTGAAGATTCAGTTTGCAGCATTGACGAATTAATCGGACTTTGCGAGTCTGAAACGGGAAAACAATTTTTCGGTGCCGAGAAAGCCGCTGAAATGGCAAAAGCCGCTCACGATGCAAAAGGTAAAGGCGAAAAGTTTTGCTTGTGTCCGGCATGTCAGGCAGGCCATGTAATTTACGAAAATAAAGAAATGCTATAAACATATCCCCTTGCGAGGGGAATTTTTTTTTTGCACTTGTAAATAATAAATTTAAGGTTAAAATTAGTCAAAGATTTTTTATGATTTTTATAGCGAAGGAGAAAAAATAAAAATGGGAATTGAATATAAAGATTACTACAAAATTTTAGGGGTTTCACGTGAAGCATCGGCCGACGAGATTAGAAAGGCTTATCGAAAATTAGCTAAACAATATCACCCCGATGTCTCAAAGGAAAAAGGTGCTGAAGAAAAATACAAAGAAATTAACGAAGCATATGAAGTATTAAAAGACCCCGAAAAACGTAAAAAATATGACACTCTCGGAATGAATTGGCAGAACGGTCAAGATTTTACGCCTCCTCCGGGCTGGCAGCATGTTGAATTTAACGGCGGAGATTTTGGCGGAGGATTTAGCGATTTCTTCCAGACTTTGTTTGGAAATGCCGGGGGCTTCGGGGATATTTTCTCGAACGCTTCAAGACGACAGCACCCAATGAAACGTGATACCGAAGTAAATTTAACTTTGTCCCTTGAAGATGCAATTAACGGAGGAACTCATAATTTAGTTTTCAAAACTTCAAACGGAAAACAAAATATTAACGTCAGACTCCCAAAGGGAATTACTGAAGGTTCACAGATCAAATTACCCGGAAAATCTGAAAGCGGGGGCGACATCATAATTAACATTCACATTGAGCCGCACAAAATTTTTGAAATCAACGGTTACGACTTGACACGTGAAATTAAAGTTCCTGTTTACGATGCAGTTTTAGGAAAAGATATTTCAGTCGGAACTCTCAACGGCGAAGTTACTGTTAAAATGCCTCCAGGAATACAGGACGGACAAAAATTAAGACTGCGAGGCAAAGGAATCCCCACAAGAGACGGGACAAACGGAGATTTATTTGTGAGAGTCAGAATTGAAATTCCGAGACATTTAACGTCGCAGCAAAAAAAACTTTGGGAAGAAATTGCAAAATTGGGGTAAAAATTTATAATTTTCTCTAAGATCATTATCATAGGAGGAATTAATTTTGAAGTCGAAAATTTTTAACGTCCCTAACACTTTAAGTTTAATAAGGGTTTTTCTTGCTCCATTGGTTTTGTTGTTTTTGTCGCTTAGAATTGATAATAAATTTTTGTCATTGCTCCCTGACGTAAGCTGGGGAGATGTTATTGCTGCGTTGGTTTTTATAATTGCTGCCTTAACAGATACTTTTGACGGATACATCGCAAGGCGTGATAATCTCGTTACGAATTTGGGAAAATTTATTGACCCGTTAGCCGATAAAGTTTTAGTTATTGCTGCAATGCTGGCTTTAATTGAACTTCAAAGATTCCCCGCTTGGATCGCAATGGTAATTATCACACGTGAATTTGTAGTTACGGGATTAAGACTCGTGGCTGCTGCTGAAGGTGTAGTTATCGCCGCTTCAAAGGGAGGAAAATTGAAAACCGTTTGTCAGATTATTGCGTTAGTAATGTTGATATTAAATATTCCCGGAGGAATGGTTTTAATGTGGGTCGCAATGATTTTGACAGTCTGGTCTGGAATGGATTATCTAATCAAAGGCAGTAAAATTATTACAGGCTAAATTCACCCCTTCGCCATAGACGGAGGGGATTATTTTTTATTTTCAACCGGTGAATACTCAGGCACTAATAATTTTAATATTTTCAATGCTTCTTTCGGATTTCTTAATGCGTGCTCGAGATTGGGATCTAATTTTGAATTGAAAGATGTTTCGCCGTGTTTTATGTTGCTTACAAAAATTTTTGGATTTGATGTTTTGTGTACGGAATTTTCATCGTAAAATAATTCTTCATAAAGTTTTTCGCCGGTTCTGACTCCCGTAAAAACTATATTAATTTCTTCATAAGGTTTATAACCGCAAAGACGAATCAATAACTCCGCCATTTCCTTTATTAAAACAGGTTCGCCCATGTCAAGCACAAATAATTCTCCGCCGTTCCCCAAAGCTCCTGCCTGAATCACTAAGCTGACTGCTTCGGGAATTAACATGAAATATCTTCTCATGTCAGGGTGTGTAACTGTTACGGGGCCTCCGGAAGCTATTTGCTCCTCAAATTTCGGAATCACACTTCCGCGACTCCCTAAAACATTTCCGAATCTTACGGCCATGAATTTTGTATTTTGATAATTCTGCTGTTCATGTTCGAGGATTTTTTCGGCAAGTCGTTTTGTTGCTCCCATAACGCTTGAAGGGTTTACGGCTTTATCAGTCGAAATCATAACCATTCTTTCAGCCTTAAATTTTCCGGAACATCTTGCAATCGTTCGAGTACCTAAATCGTTTACCCTCATTGCTTCACGAGGCGAAATTTCCATTAAAGGAACGTGTTTATGTGCAGCGGCATGAAATACAACTTGAGGCCTTACCTTCGCAAATAAATTTTCCATTGCTATTTCGTCCGCAACATCTGCTATTACAGGCGTAACAGGAATTTGTAAATTTAATTTGTTAAGATTTTCAAGCAATAAATAAATCGACTGCTCGCCATGTCCAAGCACAAAAATTTCCGATGGCGAATTATGTAAAACCTGATGCACGATTTCACTTCCGATTGAACCTCCAGCACCGGTGATTAAAACTCTTTTGCCCTTGATGTAATTCATTGAAGGATCTAAATTAATTCTTACGGGTTCACGTCCTAATAAATCCTCCAGTTCGACACGTCTTAATCTTGAAACTGATACCTGGCCTCCCGCAAGTTCACGGAGACTCGGCAAAATTCTGACTTGAACGCTTAACGGTGAAAGACGATCATAAATTTCCCGGATTTTATTTCCGTTGTAAGTTGAGATTGAAATTAATATGACTTTGAAATCGAATTTTTCGACAAGTTCTTTCAAGTTTGCTGTCGTTCCTAAAACTTCAAGCCCAGAAACCCTCATTCCGACTTTATGGGGATCATCATCGACAAAACCGGCAGGATATAATTCATTTTCATTTCGCATTAAATCCCTTGCTAAAAATGCTCCGGCCTCACCTGCTCCGATGATTAAAGTTTTAAGACGCATTTTTTTATTGTTAGTGTGAAGCGATTTCGTCATTAACCATGAAAATCTTAATCCACCGCATAAAAATAATCCCGCAAAAAACGCAATGGCAAATGAAATTCTTGAAAACGTCGTGAAATTCAAAACTGCATTTAATAACAAAAACGCCCCGATCGCTAAAAGATAAACGAACGTAAATTTTATAAAGTCTTCAGTTCCTGCGTGAGGCCAAATTACTCCGTACTGTTTGAACGCCGCAAATACAGCTATGCAGACAAGAGGAAAAGCAACCGCCGCATTTTGCCAGTTACCGACGTTATAAGGAATTACAGTTCCGAATCTCACTGCGTAGCCGACATAAACTGAGAAAGCCAATAAAATAAAATCGGCAAGAGCTACAAAAAATAATTTCCCCGCAGTTTTCCGCCAATGCTCTTTAATAGTTAGTATATTCATATCCAAAAATTTTTATGTTTCATATTTTCATGTTACTTACAAAATTAATTTACTCTTATTACTCGCTCCAAGTCTGTCCAATTCGTTCAAAACTCCTGCAGGTGCAACGTCAATTTTCGGTCTGTTTTGTTTTTCGGCTGCTTCCTGCAATTTCTTTCTCATATCTTCTACTGAATTTTTAATCTCTTTAGGGTCGCCCTTAATCCATAGCAACAAATTTTCTGCGGCGGCTCTGATTAAATTTTCGTCGGGCATTTCTTTTATTGCTCCGAGTTCCAGCAGAATTTTATTTTCGTCAAGTATAGCATTAAAAACGTCGTTATCGTTAAAAATTCCTTTTTTATAAAGAATCCTGAACATGATATTAAATTTACTTTTTTGATTTTCATTTTCAAGATTCATTTCTTCAACACGTGATACTAACATGCTGAGCAGCTCGTCAAGTCCAATTTGCATAGGCATAATTTTATATTTAACTCCTTGCATGAAATTCATAAAACTACGTAATTTTAACATAGATTTTTATGAAATGAAAAATTTTGATGCTGCTCGAAAAAAAATTTTTGTGAAAAGTTATAATATCTGAACTAAATTAACATTTTTGTAGTGGCAAATGTAGTGGCAAAATCATTTTTTTGTGAAATAAAATTAAATTTGAGATAATTATTATAGCTTAAAAAACTTTATTTTTATAATTGGGAGTAAAAAATTTTCATGAGTTTATCGCTTTACAGAAAATATCGTCCGCAAAAGTTTGCAGATGTTTCAGGCCAGAAAGCTGCTATTGATGTAATCACAAATTCAATAGCAAAAAATCGTGTCGGCCATGCTTATTTATTTTCGGGATCGAGAGGCTGCGGGAAAACTTCGGTCGCAAGAATTTTCGCAAAAGCATTAAACTGTCTTAACCGTGAAAATTTTGAACCCTGCGGAAAATGCAAAAACTGTGAAGCTATTACAAACGGTGAAAATCTTGACGTTATCGAAATCGACGGTGCATCAAATAACGGTGTCGATGAAGTCCGAGAATTAAAAGTTAATGTTACTCTTGCTCCGTTCAACTCAAAATATAAAATTTATATTATTGACGAAGTTCACATGTTATCAATCGCAGCATTTAACGCACTCTTGAAAACTCTCGAAGAACCTCCCGAACATGTAATTTTTATTCTTGCAACGACTGAACCGTTGAAAGTTCCCGTTACGATCCGCTCACGATGTCAGCACATACCTTTTCACAGCATAACCCCCGAAGATATTTTTTCGAGATTGGAATTTGTCTGTAAATCCGAAAATATTAATTTTGAAGCCGAAGCACTTTGGGAAATTTCGAGACAGGCTGACGGAGCATTAAGAGACGCATTATCTTTGCTTGAACAGGTGATCGCAGCAGGCGAAGTTAATTTGCAAAACGTCGAAAAAACTTTCGGAGCAGGCAGCAGATCAGCATTTGAACGCTGGATAAAATTATTCCGTTCTGACATGGCCGAGTCATATTCAAATTTGAAATCGATGTTTGATTCGGGAGCGTCAGGAATTAGAATTTTTGAGGAAATGTTTATGTTAATTCGTGATTTATGGCTTGTCAGTCAATGGAAAAACAACAAAAATATCATTAACACCCTTGCTGCGTCAGAACACGAAAAAACTTTCCTAATCGACGAAGCTAAAAATTGGAATCCCGAAGATCTGCACGCACTGTTAAATTCGGTTTTGAAGATTTTAACTCAGGCACGGGCAGGAATTAAAAACGATATTTTGCTGGGAATGTTTATGTTGTTTGTTGAGAATTGGAAGAAACCCCTCCGCCTCTGCGAGGCACCTCCCCTTAGGCAAGGAGAGGCTATTAGTTCCGGCTTCTCAGAGTCTCCCCTTGAAAGGGGAGATGTCAACTCGTTGACAGAGAGGTTGAATCAGGTGGAGGGGTCTGACACTGACAAAAACATTCCCGAAGATTTAGACTTAAAGGAGAAATTACTAAATATATCTCTTGAACAGAATTTCATGCTTCATTGCGGAATTTTTCATACAGAGCCGTATTTGTTGAACGGGAATTTATTTTTGCGAATCAAACCTGACGACATTTATATTTTTGAAGTCCTAAGACAGGAAAGAAATTCTATTTTGCTCGCAAACATGTTTTCCGACTATGAGAACGTAATTTTGAAATTCGGGAATCAGCAGATTAAATGCACAAAACAAAATCTCGCCGAATCTAAAACTGAAACTAAACCCGAAACAAACACTAAAACGGAAATTAAAGGTGCCCCCGAAGTCAAAAAATCTGAAAGTCATTCATATTTTGATGATTTAAGGGGGAAATTAATGCGTGCAGGATTAAAATCTGAAATTATCATGATAAGACACAACGAAGCTGAATCCGAAGAAAACGAAATCACTGAACAGGCAGAGCAAACCGAACAGGAGGAAGAAGACTAAAACATGGAAAGAGAATTTGTGCATTTACATGTTCACACTGAATATAGTTTATTAGACGGTGCAATAAGAACTAAAGACCTTGCGAAAAAAGTTGCGGGCTGGAAAAATAAAGCTGTCGCAATGACAGATCACGGAGTTATGTATGGAGCTGTCGAATTTTACGAAAACTGTAAAGCTAATGACGTTAAACCGATTCTGGGCTGTGAAACTTACGTGTCGCCAAACGGAATTTCATGTCGAGATGAAAAACGAAGCAATCATTTAATTTTATTGGCTGAAAACGAAACGGGCTGGAAAAATTTAATCAAATTAAACTCAATCGCAAACACTGAAGGAATGTATTACAAGCCTCGAATAGATCACGAAATTTTAGCGAAATATCACGAGGGCTTAATCGTTTCATCGGCATGTCTTGCAGGTGAAATCTCACAATTAATTTTAGAGGGTAACATCGAAAAAGCTGAAGAGGTTGCAGGCTGGTACAACGAGACTATGGGAAAGGGAAATTATTTTCTTGAAATCATGCCTAACTCTTTGCCTGAACAGAAAAAAGTTAATGCAGAGATTATAAAGATGTCAAAGAAGCTCGGCATTCCATTAATTGCGACATGCGATTCACATTATCTTGAAAGAGAAGATTTTGAATGGCACAAAACTTTATTGAGGATTAACACTCACGCCGACCCCGAAAAAGATGACGCATTCGGATTTTCGCAGAACGAATTTTATTTAATGCACCCTGACGAAATGTATTCAAGACTCGAATCAGAATCCCCCGAAGCACTCACGAATACTCTTGAAATTGCCGAACGCTGTAACGTTAAATTAAAACTAAAAAGCGGTGATTACATTCTTCCGAGTCTTGACTTGAAAGAGGGAGAGACTGCCGAAGATGATTTAATCGCAAAAGCCCGTGAAGGTTTGAGGGAAAGATTTAGAATTTCGGGGCGTGGAGAAGTTCCGGAAAATTATTTGAATCGTCTCGAATACGAATTGGGAGTCATAACAAAAATGAAATTTGCGGCGTATTTCCTGATTGTTTCGGGAATGATTCAAATGGCAAAAAACAAAAATATTCCCATTGGTCCCGGCAGAGGTTCCGCAGCAGGTTCGCTGGTTGCATGGAGTCTGAAAATCACGGAGTTAGACCCGATTAAATATAATTTGTTGTTTGAAAGATTTTTGAATCCCGAAAGAATTTCAATGCCTGATATTGACACTGACGTTTCAGACAAAGGCAGAGAGGAATTGTTGCAGATGATTGCTAAAACCTACGGCGAGGATCATGTTGCACAGATTATAACTTTCGGGCGAATGAAAGGTCGTCAATCCGTTAAAGATGTCGGGCGTGCTTTAGGAATTGAATATTCATTGATGGACAGTACGGCGAAATTAATTCCTTCGATGTCAAAAAATCTTAATGAAGCTCTCGAATCGACTCAGGAATTAAAAGAGCAATACGAGTCTAATTCACAAATTAAAAACGTAATCGACACCGCAAAAAAAATCGAAGGTCTTGCACGGCACACTTCGCAGCACGCAGCAGGAATCGTAATTACTCCCGAACCGACAGTCAGTTATGTTCCAGTTAAAAGAATTTCAGGCGATAAAGGCGAAAAAACAGGTCAGGTTGCTACACAATTCACAATGGAACAGGTTGAAAAGCTCGGACTTGTAAAAATGGATTTGCTGGGTTTGAGTACTCTTTCAATAATTCAGGAGGCTTTGGAAAATATCAAACTCAACGGGAAAACTGTTCCCGACATGAATAAAGTAAATGACGACATGACAGACGCAAAAGCTGAAAAGGCATTTAAGATTTTACGTGAGGCCGACACAATGGGAGTATTTCAGCTTGAATCTGACGGGATACGTTCGATGTTGAGAAAATTAAAAATAGATCGCTTTGAAGACCTTGTTGCGGCACTTGCGATGTATCGTCCGGGACCTCTTGACAGCGGAATGGTTGACCAATATATAAATTGCAAACATGGCCGTGCAGTTCCTCATTATCCCCACCCATTGCTTGAAGATACTTTGAGGGAAACTTACGGGGTAATTTTATATCAGGAACAGGTTATGCAGTGTGCTTCGGCTTTGGCAGGCTATACGCTCGGCGAGGCAGATATTTTGCGTCGTGCAATGGGAAAAAAGAAAGTTGAAGTTATGCAGGAACAGAGGGCGAAATTTTTAGCGGGTGCGAAGGAAAAAGGAATTGAAGAAAAAACAGCTTCGGACATCTTCGACAACATCGAAAAATTTGCGGGCTACGGCTTCAATAAATCTCACAGTGCTGCATATGCTTTAATTTCATACGACACAGCATGGTTAAAAGCGAATTACAAAGCTGAATTTATGGCCTCGTATTTATCAAGTCAGATGAAGGCCAAGAAAGAAGTTTTAGGACATTACGTAACCGAAGTCAGACAAAGCGGGATAAAAGTTTTGCCTCCTGACATAAATACTTCAATGGAAAGTTTTACGGCTGTCGGAGATGTCATAAGATTCGGTCTCGGAGCAGTTTCAAGAGTCGGACACAACACAATCGAAATGATTGTAACGGAACGTGCTAAAAACGGAAAATTTGCATCGTTATGGGATTTTGTGAATCGTGTTGACATGAATTTAATCAACAAAGCAGTATTTGAAAATTTAATCAAGGCCGGAGCATTTGATGAAATTCTGCCGAACAGAGCAAGATTAATGGAAGTTTTCCCGACATACTTAAAAGCTGTGCAGAACGTTTCAAAAATCAAAAATGACAGACAGATCGGATTATTTGATTCTGACTCTGACACTCCCGAAATGAACGAACCAGAAATGCCAGAAGTTAAAGAATACGACGATCACGAAAAATTAAATTTTGAGAAAGAAGTTACCGGATTATATATTTCCGGACACCCTTACGAGACATACGAAGGAAAATTAAAACCGTTTACGAACTGCAAAATTTCAGATGTTCCGAACTGGATTAACGAAAAATTCAAAATCCGAATTGGCGGAATAATAACATCGGTCAACGAACGAACGACAAAAAGTTCCGGGCAGGCGATGTGTAATCTTCAATTTGAGGACTCTGAAAACAATATCGAAATCGTAATTTTTCCGAAAATCTGGGCGGAAGTCAAAGGCACTCTTAATAAAGGAATGGCATGTGTTATTGAGGGACGTAAAGGAGATAAGGGAAATTTAATTTTCGACAAGTTAGTTGACACTGAGAAAACGGACGAAAAAAATCAGGAATATGTTTTACTGCCTGTTGACAGTGAATATTTTGAAAAGGCTGATTTAAGAAATTTTGTAAATTCAGTGCGTGAACAGAGGGGAAATTCAAAATTAATTATTGAGGTCAGACACGGTGATGAAGTCGGACATCTTTACTGTGAAAACAGCGTTGACAGGGAAAAAATTTTTGAACTCCTGCCGCCGATGATGTGATGTTATCATTAATTAAAACTTATTATTAGGAGGAAAAAATTTCATGAAGTTTTTATCAAACGCTGAACGTCCTGCAATGGGAGATAATTTGCAATATCATATTCAATGCAAGAACGGAGATATTGAAAAATATGTTTTGCTGCCCGGAGACCCTGGAAGAGTTGATTTAATCGCTGACGAATGGGACGAAAAAAAATTTGTTGCCTCGAATCGTGAATACAGAACTTTTACGGGGAAAATCGGCGGTGTTCCTTTAAGTGCATGTTCAACGGGGATCGGAGGTCCTTCAAGTGCAATAGCTGTCGAAGAACTTGCAGAACTCGGAGCAGATACGTTTATCCGAGTCGGGACATGCGGTGCAATTCGTGATGGAATTAAATGCGGCGATCTGATAATCTGTTCTGGAGCAGTACGTTACGACGGGGCAAGCGAAGAATATGTTGATATTGCATATCCGGCAGTTGCAAATCACGAAATAATTTTTGCACTTATTCAGGCATGTAAAAAATTAGGATTAACCTATCATGTCGGGATTTCGTGTTCTACTGCAACATTTCACTGCGGACAATCACGACAGGGATTTAATGGATACACTCAATCATTTATTGACACAAGGATAAAAGATTTACAGAAAGCCGGAGTTTTGAATTTTGAAATGGAAGCCGCAACAATTTTAACGCTTTCAGGAATTTACGGACTTCGTGCGGGAGGAATATTTGTTGTTGTAGCCGACAGAAATAATAATACTTTTGAATATAAGGGAATTGATGACAGCGTAAAAGCTGCAAATGAGGCCGTGAAGATTTTAGCGTCGTGGGATAAAGAGAATTAAACTGTCAATAAATTAACATCTCCCCTTAGAAAGGGGAGACGGTAGGTTATCATATCAAGTGCAACAGGGAGGTGCTAAACAACAAAAAATGACATAAATCTCCTCTGATAAAATGTTAAAAACTAAAATTTATTTGTAAGAAAGAGATATTATGTCAAATTATAAACATTTTACTCTTG
>JAFSKE010000017.1 GCA_017449135.1 Synergistaceae bacterium | reverse complement strand
GGGTCTGTGGTTTCCTGTTCCTGCGATTGCTCTTCCTGTTTAGGCTCTTCAGGGTCAGAAGTTTTTTCGTTTTCTTTCCATTGAGCATAAAGAGTTATTGTTGCACCGTTCGTGGCCGTGAGATTTTTGACAGACGCACCGCCGTTATAAGTTTTGTTGCCGTCGTTGTCCTTCCAGCCGTTAAAAGTATAACCTGCACGAGTGAATTTGTTATCGGTCAATTTTCCTTCAACGTCATAAGTTAAAGTTAAATCGCTCATTGAACCCGTTCCGCCGTTGCCGTTAAATTTAATGGTGTAAGTGTTTGCTGTCCAATTAGCTTTTAATGTTCTGTTGCCCGTTGAACCTTGCGGAATTGAAGTTATCTCCGTGTTCCCGCTCGTCCATTTTGCAAACGTGTAGCCCGTTTTTGTCGAAGCCTGCAACGTTATATCAGGGCTTGTAACCGTGTAGCTTGTCGGGTTAGCTGTGTTATTCGTTCCGCCGTCAAGGTCGTAGCTTATTGTGTAACTTATCGCCGTCCACTGTGCATAAAGCGTTGTATCTGCGGTTAATTTGATTGAAGCTCCGTCCGCATAACCTGTTCCCGTGCCGTCAGACGATGTATTCCAACCGTTAAAAGTGCAGCCCGTGCGGGTAAAAGCGTTTGCCGTCAAGGTCGTTGCTACATCATACGAAATTGTCTGCGCATTCATTGAGCCCGAACCGTCATTAGCGTTAAATGTAATCGTGGGATTTTTTACTACCGTAACCGTACACGTTGCTGTTTTGTCGTCTGAGGTTGCGGTTGTTCCGTTGGTGGCCGTTACGGTAATCGTTGCCGTTCCGACTCCCATTGCTGTAACTTTTCCGCTTTGGTCAACTGACACTATATCCTCACTGCTCGTTGTCCATGTTACGGTCTTGCTTGTGGCGTTGTCGGGAGAAACGGTAGCTGTAAAAGCAACATTTTCACCAACTGTAATCGTCTGTGTAGTGTTAGGGCTTAGTGTTACGCCTGTCACATCCACATCAGTGGATGAATAGTAAATTTTTACAGAATTAAATCTTACTCCGGCAGCGGAAGATGAGTTAACTGTTACGTTGGTAGCGTTAATGTCAGAAATAGTGTTGTATGCATCATTAAGGGTTCCCGGCGTAACTGATACTGTATGAGCGTTTGAGTTCCAAGCATATGACAACTCAATCTTAGTGATGTTTTCTCCATTGAGTGATTCAATGGTCATAGCTCCAAATTTATTTAC
This sequence comes from Synergistaceae bacterium, assembly GCA_017449135.1. Classification (GTDB taxonomy): domain Bacteria; phylum Synergistota; class Synergistia; order Synergistales; family Aminobacteriaceae; genus JAFUXM01. Next base: position 39,051 of record JAFSKE010000017.1, on the reverse strand, counting down.
AGTAAGCCCCACATCATTAATATTACCATAACCAGCACTTACCTTAAAATGCTCACTCGTAACAGATGTCACCTCTGAATCTTGACTGCCAATAAGAGAAATGGTTTCTGATTTCTCCGCCGCATACGCCGTCAAACTCATCCCCGACAACAGCCCGACGGCCATTGCCAACGTGAGCAGAAAAGCAAAAAATTTATTTCTTACGCAGGGATAAAAATTTAGATTTGAAAGAAATTTAATCGAAAAAAAAAGACAATTAAAGGGTGCTGTGCTGTGCTGTGCTGAGCTGTGCTGTGCTGTGCTGTGAAAATTTTTCACGGAATTTCTTTTTTGTCAAGAGCATTTTATGAAAACTTTACCTCCTAATAAAAATAAAATTATAATAATGGGGAATTTTAATTCAATTTTTCATTTTTATCAAGATGAGAGTTCGGAGTACGAATCACGAACGGCAATTTTCGTGAATGCTCTGTCTCGCAAAAATTCTCACAGCTTCAGCTTTAACTAAATTAACGCCTAAATTTTATTTTACATACGACACAGGGATAAATTCAGGTCTGACTTTTCGATCAGGAATATTTACATCTGTGTAGCCGATTATCACCGAAGCAAGAGCATCATAACCTTCGGGAATGCCGACAGCTTTTTTGACTTCGGGGGCGTTTCTCATTGCTACAACAGTCGTGTTAATTCCACAGCTTGCAAGTCCCAAAGCAGTTGCCTGAAGTTCCATATTCTCAATTATCGAACCGACATTCCAGAATAAATTATCGTTCATCAGCTTAGCATTAGGATTTTCGTTTTCGTCATATTTTTTCCCTGAAAGAATTATCCAGACGGGAGCGTTATACAAATAAGGTTTCGGCATTTTAACGGGAGCGTCGGGAACGCCGAAAATTTTTTCCGCTTCATCTTCCGCAAGTTTAATGGCTTCGGGATTAGTTACGACTGACAAATGTAATTTATGAAAATGTACAATCGGAGCTAACAACGCCGAATCAATTACCTTTTGAATTAAATCGTCAGAGGGAACTTGAGAATTATATTTTCTTGTCGAAGCACGTTTGACTAAAACTTTTTCAAATTCCATTATATTAATCCAACTTCATAATAATTTTTTCTTCGAGGTTTTTGTAGCCTTCGGGAGTGTGAGTTGAAAGGTAAATTGTCGGATTATTTTTGACAAACTCACGGACTCTGTTGAGAGTATCACGGGCAGCCTCTAAATCTTCAAAAACGATTGAGAGCTTATTTTTCTTCAATGCCGTGTCGTTGTAAGTAACATCGCCGTGCATCATGTAATAAACTCCGTCATCGCCTTCTGCAATTACAATGCTGTTGCCCTTTGTGTGTCCTCGTGCCTTGATAAAATAAACGCCGTCAGCAACTTTCTGGCAGTGTTCAAAATTCTTGTATGCTCCGTCAGTGTATTCACACCTGACAATATTTTCTCCGGTTAATTTCAAAGCGTCCGCATCTTCGGGGCCGATGTAAATTTTTGCGTTCGGGAAACTTTTTAATTCTCCTGAATGGTCGGGGTGTTTGTGAGTTACGAGAATTTTTGTAACCTGTTCTTTCTTGTAGCCGAGTTTTTCCAAACCTTCGACATAATCATTAACTTTTGTGTAACCTTTGAAAGGTGTTTCGGGTGAAAATCCTGTGTCAACCAAAATAACTTCTTTGCCCGTGTCAATCACAAAATTCTGAAGGCTGCCGGGAAATTTCTCATCTTTGCTGCCGTCAGCTTTGTTTTCTCCGCCGAATAAAAAATCTCCGGCAAAAGTACCGTTATCATAAAGTTTTACGACATCAATTTTCATTTTTAATTTTCCTCCTCAATGTTAAGTCTGATAAAATTTTATTTTGATGATAAGATTTTTGCAAGAAGTCAGTTTTTTAATACTTAAAGGAGAAATTTTTATGTCAGAAACTAAAATTTTGTGTCCGTTAAAATATCTTAATAAAACTTTCGGGGGAAAATGGAAACTTCCCATAATCTGCGTTTTGTCGAATAAAAAATCTCATCGTTACAGTGCAATCAAACGAAAACTCGGAGACATTACTAATATGATGCTCTCGCAATCTTTGAAAGAACTTGAGTCGGACGGATTAATAAAACGAAATGAATTTAACGAAGTTCCTCCCCATGTTGAATACTCATTGAGTGAAAAGGGAGAAAGGGTTTTGCCTTTTTTAACGAGTGCTGCGGAATGGGCGGTTAAAGAAATGGGATTTGAAAATATCGAAGCATTTTGTAATCAGTGTGTTAAATTATGAGAATGAAATGATATAATTTTATTCTCAAATTCAGATTATCTTTTCACAATGAGAAATAAAATTTTTGCCACTACATTTGCCACTACAAAAATATTTATTTTTTCCAGTACACGCAAGAATTTACAAATTTATTTTTTTGAGCAGGATTGAAAATTTTTTTTTCACAAAAAATCCATGAATCATAAATTACAGGTTATAATAAGAAAACAAATTATTTACGGAGGAATTTTAGGTTTTGTCTCTGCGAAAAGGACTTATAATTTTTATTCTGCTGGCTTTCGGAATGGGAGCTTTTATAATTTTCAGAAGTGTTGATGATAATACAATTCATTCACTCTTAACCGCAAATAAATTAAAACTTTTGCTTGCACTTTGTGTTGTATTTTTTGCATGGATTTGTGATGCGGGACGATTTTGCGCACTTGCTGCTGCGGCTCACGAACATGTTTCGTTTCCTATCGGAATGGTTTTGAACTGGCTCAACTATTTTGGAGGTGCCGTTACACCAATGCAAAGCGGCGGAGGGCCTTTCCAGGTTTACGCACTTTACAAGCGTGGTGTTCCTGTCGGAAAAGGAATTGCAATAACGTTAATGCGAACGATGCTGACAATTTTAATTTTGACATTAGCTGCTCCCGTTGCCTTGATGTTAGATCCCGGTATTTTAGATGGCAGTCCGTTTCTCAAAGGATTAGTCTTTTATGTCGTTATCGTAATTTTATTTATGTGGGCGTTCATTGCGTTTACGCTAATAAAACCCGAAGCGATTAAAAGATTGAGTCATGTAATAGTGATGTGGCTTTTGAGATTCAAATTTTTAGGTTCGTCGAAAAGGCGTGTTATAAAAATTATTCAATGGCTCGACAAAGAGATTGACAATTACATTTTGAATTTCAAAATAGCTTTTCATTCTGGAAAACTTTGGTTATTCGTCGCTGTAATTCTTTCAGTTTTGCATTTGTTAGCGTTGTTTTCAGTTTTGCCGGTTTTAATGTCAGCGGTGGGATTGCCTTTCAGATATATTCAGACTATAGCAGTTCAATCTGTTTTCATGTTTGTTTTGTATTTTGTTCCGACACCCGGGGGCAGCGGTTTTGCTGAAGGCGGAGGAGCTTTGTTATATTCGATTTTAATGCCTGACAACATGGCCGGGATAATATCAATAATGTGCCGTTTCTTTACGGATTACATTTCGATTTTTATGGGCGTTATCGTAGTAATAAGAATGTTAGGCTGGGGAGTTAGCGAAAATTTACACAAAGGAGCTTCGGTTGAAGATGCGTGAGTGGGTTTTCAAAATGCGAGGTGGGCTTTGGACATTATTATTTGTAATAATTTTGTTTATGGCGAAAAAAACGACTCCGACACAAATTTTAATTTCGCTTCCAATAATTTTAATCGGTCAGTTATGGCGATGCTGGACGGTCGGTTATATTGGCTTGTACAGGGGCGAAAACGTTAAAGCTCAAAAACTTGCAACAACAGGGGCATATTCATTAATGAGAAATCCGTTATATTTCGGAAATTTTTTAATCGGGCTTGGCTGGAGCATAATTGCAGGAGTCATTCCCGTTATAATTTTCGTTGTGAGTTTTTATATTTTATATTGCGTCGTAATAATTCCCCACGAAGAAAAATTTTTGCTCTCGAAATTCGGCCTCGAATATTCAAATTATTGCAAGAACGTAAAAAGATTCTGGCCGACCTCTTTGTCAAACCTCTCTGTCTCTTCGCTTGCGGGGAGGGGTATTACAAAAATCTTCGACATGAACATCATAATGAAAAGTGAAATACACACAATAATTTCTACAATAATCGGGACAATAATAATTATCGTAGTATGTTATACTTGATTACTTTTAGATGACAAAAAATAAATTATTTTAGAAGGAGGCGTGAGGAAAGAATGAACACGAATCAAGACGAAATTCAACGGTCTGCAGCAAATAAAAAACCTGAAATCATGATGAGCGATTTATTATCTGCCATTTCAGAATCTGAATATCCGCAGTATATTCTTGAAGCTGTCGAGATAATTCGGAATTGGATTCACGATGCCATTAGCAAACCTGACGAAGAAAAAGAAACTGAAAACACGGACATTTTTGCTGAATTTTTCGGATATATGGACGATGACGAATCAGGAGACTTAAACGAATTATTTTCAAAGTTAGGGAAGCTCGAAGAATTTGCAAACATAGTTCCGAGTCAAAATCAAGATGATTCAAAACCCGAAACGTTAATCGTGAGTCTGGCGAACGCTGATTGTGAAAGCGGATTGAGATCTGCGATTGATTACGCAGCGATTTTCAACAGGCCTAACTGCAAAAGAGTTTGGATAATAAGCGACACATTTATATTTGATGAGATTATAAAATTTGTTCCTCACGTTGAAGCACTTTTAGAGCAGGGAATAAGTTTGAGATTTATACTTGTAACGGCTTGGGGCTGGGTTGAACTTCCATTAAGTGAAAAGGCTGCAACAAAGAATCAATTTTTATGGAAAACTCTGGAGAAAAACTCAAAACAAAAAAAACGAAAGCAATAATCTATCATGATTCGCAAGAAGACTCCCACTTCTACCTTCTACAAGTGAGAGATAAATTGTATTTTCATGTATAATAACGCACAAGAAGAGAAAAATGACGGAAGAAGAAAGGCTTGCAAAAAATAACAGGATTCGTGAAAAAGGTAAAGAGACTCGTCTGAGAAGGCAGAGTCAAGTTTGCAGAGTCTTTCGGGTAAAAATAGATTTTTCGCATCTCAACGAATTTGAAAAAACACAAATGAAAATGATTTTTGTTGAGGCAAAATGGCTGTATAACGATGTATTGACATTCTCAAACTCTAACGAAATTAACGAGTATGATGATAAAATCACAACCATTCAGGGACTGGACAAAGACAAACAGCCCATAACCCGTGAGCTTGAAAATTTGAGTTCTCATATGAAGCAGTCAGTAATTCAAGGCGTAAAACACAACATAAAATCCCTTTCAGCAATGAAAAAACACGGTCGAAAAATTGGAAGTCTAAAATATAAATCAAATTACGAATCAATAAATCTTCAACAATACGGAAAAACTTATAAATTTTGTGATAAAAAACACATAAAAATTCAGGGAATAAAACGCCCGATAAAAATCGAGGGAGCAGAGCAGTTTTTTGACATGCCCGGAATTGAATTTGCAAACGCAAAATTATTGAATCTCCCTGACGGTTATTACGTTGCGATTACAACATTTCAAAACAAGGGGGGTGAAATTAAAAAATATAAACCGGAAATCGGAATCGATATGGGAATAAAAACCTCAATAACAACGTCAGAAGGCAAAAAAATTAATGTATTTGTTGGAGAAACGAAACGCCTTAAAAAAATTCAACGTCGGATAGCAAAGAGAAAAAAGGGTTCCAGCAACAGATACAAACTGCGAAAATTATTGAGGAAAGAATATCAAAAGATTGACAACAGAAAAAAAGATAAAGCAAACAAAATCGTTAATGAGTTACTTAAACATGAAAAAGTTTACATGCAGGACGAAAATTTACGTGGCTGGCAAAAGGGATTTTTCGGAAAAACTGTTCAACATTCAGCATTAGGAATTGTGAAAGCAAAATTAATGAAAAATGATCGTGTTGTAGTTTTGCCGAAAAATGTTGCAACAACAAAAACCTGTCCGAAGTGCGGAAAAATAAATAAAGAAATTACACTTTCAGATAGGATTTTTGAATGTCAATGCGGTTACAGAGAAGATAGGGACATTCACGCAGCCCGAAATATGATTTTGTTGTCAAAAATGAATAAAAATACCTGTGGAACACAGGGAATCAACGCCTTTGGAGAGGACGTAAGACGGGAACATAAACAAAAATGTTGCAACGCTGACCTCTATGAATTAGGAAGCTCCCATTTATTATATAATTGGGGGTAGTTCATTCTTGTTTCATAAATTTTAATTCTTAATATTTTTTAAGGAGGAATTTTTTTATGGCTTACACAGAAACAACCAGCAAAAACTGGTTTCAAAGACTCGGCGAATCCTTCGGAGGAATTGTAACGGGATTCGTAATTATTGCTGTTGCGACAGGGCTTCTATGGTGGAACGAAGGCAGAACTTTCAAAACTGCCGGTGCAATCGGAGAGGCTGAATTAGTTACTCAAGATGTTAAGGACATCAGCAAAGTTGATCCTGCACTCGAAGGAAAAGTTATTCACGCAATCGGACGGGCAGAGACCGAAAATATTTTGACGGATAACGTTTTCGGCGTAAAAATTCAGGCAATCAATCTCGAACGTGAAGTTGAATATTATCAATGGACAGAACACTCACATTCCGAGACCCGCAAAAAACTTGGCGGCGGTGAAGAAACTGTTACGACTTACACATACGAAAAGGAATGGGTTTCAAATCCAGTTGATTCAAATTCATTCAAAGACCCTGAATACAGAGGACAGAATAAAATTTTAGCGAACGTCAAAGACGAAACATTCTGGGCACCTGAAGTTAAATTCGGAGCATACACACTTCCTGATTTCTTGAAACATTCAATTTCCGGAGCAGTCGCAATGAATCTCACGAGTGCAGATGTAAATATTGATTCGGTGAAAAATTTAATTTCAGATCCTTATTACGTTAAGCCCGAAGAATTAATAAAAGTTTCGGGAAGCACAGTTTATTTAGGCGAAAATCCCGGCAGTCCTTTAATCGGAGATGTCAGAATAACATTCAAGCAGACACCGCAGGCAGACATTTCAATAATTGCTCAGGTAATCAGAAATACATTTGAGGAATTTACGGCTTCAAACGGTTACACATTCAGCAGGCTTTCAATGGGAACGGCGGGAATGGCAAAAATGTTTGAGGGGGCACGTTCAGGAAATCAAACAATGGCATGGATTTTGAGAATCGTAGGAATAATTTTTGTGATTATCGGCTTAAGAATGATTTTCAATCCTCTTTCAGTTTTAGGCGATGTAATACCTTTAGTCGGAACGATCATCGGAGCAGGTACAGGCCTTGTAGCATTTATTCTCGGTCTTGCATGGTCATTAATCGTAATAGCGATTGCATGGGTAAGATACAGACCTATCGTCGCAGGAATTTTGATTGCTATTGCAGCAGTGTTAATTTATCTTTCATACTCGAAGGGTAAAAAATCTGCGGCATAACATAAAAATAAAACCTCTCTGTCGATAAATCGACGTCTCCCCTTAGCAAGGGGAGACTTTTTGTTTACTACATAAACGCCGTCCCTCAATGAGGGAAGGTGGCTCACGAAGTGAGACGGAAGGGTCTACACTCTGACAATGCTTCCTGCTTTTACCGAATTAGTCAGCCATACATTACCGCCGATAATGCAATTATCTCCGATTACGGTATCGCCTCCTAAAATCGTAGCTCCTGCGTAAATCACAACATCATTTCCAATATCCGGGTGTCGTTTGATTCCTTTTACAAGTGTTCCGTCAGGTTCGACATCAAAACTTTTTGCACCGATTGTAACGTTCTGATAAATTTTTACACGTTCACCGATTGTTGAAGTCTCTCCGATTACAACTCCTGTTCCGTGATCAATGAAAAAATATCCTCCGATTGTTGCTCCCGGGTGAATGTCGATTCCTGTTAATCTGTGAGCATATTCAGTTATGATTCTCGGAATTAAAGGAACGTTCATTGCATAAAGTTCGTGAGCAATCCTGTAAGCACTTATCGCAATAAAAGCGGGATAAGACAAAATTATTTCGTCATAACTTTTAGCCGCCGGGTCTCCGCGATATGCAGCGACAATATCAGTAAATAAAATTTTGCGAATGTCAGGCAATTTTGAAATTAATTTCGCAAGAATATTTGACTCTATAAACGGATTTAATTTTTCACATGAAAGTTTCAAATTTTCGTTTATGGATTTATTTTCTGGATTGACATGAGAAGGGAACATCGCAGCTAAAATATGTCTGAAAGAATCCTCAACATTTTCTTTGAAACCATTAAAATTTACAGTCTCATCACTGATTGAGAGATTTAATTCGTTTTCGACAGATTTAATAATTTCGTCAAGATTCATTTTTTACTCTTCAAATAACGCAGTCGATAAATATCTTTCACCTGTATCAGGCAAAATCACAACAATATTTTTGTTTGCGTTTTCGGGACGTTTTGCGATTTCAATCGAAGCATAAGCTGCTGCACCCGATGAAATTCCCACTAAAAAGCCCTCTGTCTTTCCGATTAATTTTCCTGTCTCTATTGCGTCATCGTCTTTGACAGTGAAAATTTCGTCATAAATTTTCGTGTTCAAAACTTCAGGCACAAATCCGGCTCCGATTCCTTGAATTTTGTGTGAACCTGCTCTTCCTGCCGACAGTACGGGAGAATTAAAAGGTTCAACGGCGACAATTTTCAAATCTTTGTTTTGTGATTTCAAATATTCGCCTGTTCCAGTTAAAGTTCCGCCTGTTCCGACACCTGCAACAAAAATATCAACTTTGCCGTCAGTGTCATTCCAAATTTCAACGCCCGTAGTCTCTCTGTGAATTTTAGGATTTGAAGGATTCACGAATTGTCCTGCGATAAAACTTTCGGGAATTTCGTTTGCAAGTTCCGAAGCCTTTTCGATTGCACCTTTCATTCCCTTTGAACCTTCAGTCAAAACTAATTCAGCCCCGTAAGCCTTCATTAATTTTCTGCGTTCGATTGACATAGTCTCAGGCATTACGATAATGATTCTGTAACCTCGTGCAGCAGCAACCGAAGCAAGACCGATTCCTGTATTTCCGCTTGTGGGTTCGATGATTACGGAATTGGGAGTTAAAGTACCGTTTTTCTCTGCGTCATCAAGCATAGATTTTGCGATTCTGTCTTTAACGCTTCCTGCGGGATTAAAATATTCAAGTTTCGCAAAAATTTTTGCTTTTAAGTCAAAACGTTTTTCGATTCTTGAAAGTTCCAATAACGGCGTGTGTCCGATTAACTGGTCTATTGATGTAAAAATCTTCGACATGATAATAAAAATTTCTCCTTTACAAAATATTATGAACATAATTATCTCATATTAACTTGGTCAAAATAGGTAAAACATACGATTTGATTTATAAAAGTCAGAGTTATAATTTGCAGCGTTGTGAGAGAGACACAACAGAATAAAAAAAATTAAAAGGAGTTTGATTATTATGGCAGCAAGAGATAAATATTATCCTATGATGAGAATGATGGATCCTGAAAATTTCTTCGATGATTTTGCAAGGAATTTAGCAACACCGTTCTTTGATAATAATTTTAAGGGATTTGGTTTTAATTCAGCAAGCGTTGATTTATATCGTAAAGACGGAAAAATTTTTGTTGAGGCTGAATTGCCGGGAATTAATCCTGATAACGTAGACCTTCATGTTTACGGCGACAGATTGACATTATCGGCGGAAAAGAAATCCGAAACCAAAGACGAAGCGAAAGACAAAAGTTATTTCAGAAGTGAGAGAAGCTGGGGAAAAATCGAAAGAGTTATCTCATTCCCAGTTGAAGCCGACCCTGAGAGTGCAAAAGCAAATTTCAAAAATGGTGTTTTAACTATTGAAGTTGCAGAAAAAACTCAGGATAAAGCTCACAAAAAAGTAAGTATTACCGCAGAAGCATAGCCCCTCCGTCTCACTTCGTGATACACCTCCCCGCAAGCGGAGAGGCAATGTGCAGAAAATAAAGATGTCTCCCCTTGCTAAGGGGAGATGTCAATTTATTGACAGAGAGGTTATCTGCGAGAAATATAATTTTCGTTCTGACGGCGTTAAATCTCTGATTTTCAAAAGATGTAAACGAAAATAAAGCTCGAAAAGAAAAATCATTTTCGATGTCTGGTTGTTGTCTGCTAAGGTATAGCTGATTGATTTTATTATGCCTTTTTCGACTTCAAAAATAAGTATTCCTCCGCCTTCTGCGCCTTCTTCTTCATATTCTGCAACATAACGCAAAGTTTCTGTTTCGCCATAAAAATGTTCTTTGCCGAAAAATGCTTCAACTTTGCTGAACGGTGAGCCGACTTTGATTCCGTTTGCGAAAGTTAATTCTTCACTTCTTGTCGAAAATTCTGAAATAAAACTGTTTGACCAATTTTTATTTTCGTATTTCCGAATTACAACGAATAAACTGTTTCGTCCCCGTTCATTTCGTTTTTTACAAATTCAACATCTTGAAAATTATGTTTTCCGCTCCAAGTTATTTTATTTGCAGCTTCGATGATAGTTTCTTCAAAGAGTTCAAAATTTTTTTCGTGCTGATCTGCGAATGCCGACGAAACAAAAAGCAACGTTATTAAAACTGCAAGATAAATTTTTTTATTTAGCATTTTTAAGATACTGCGAGAAATATAATTTTCGTTCTGACGGCGTTAAATCTCTGATTTTCAAAAATTGTTTTGAGATATAACAATATGGCGTTGATTTTAATGAATTATTAACAAGTCTCCCTATAACATCGCACCAGCCGTCATAAGATTCCGGATCAACAAGCAAACTGTCCCCTTTCGATTTACTGACTTGAAATTTAACTTTGTCTTTACCTTTTTCATAACCTGAATATTCACGGACATTAACTTTGTCGCCCGTAATTTCAGCTAAGGCCGAAGAAGCATATAAAGAATGTAAGAAAATCATTTTTGAAGTCATATTGTACCAATTAGTATAAGCTATTGAAGTTATCCTGTTATTTTTTGTAAAAAAAGTAATTCGTCCTGCAACGCTTGATTCTTCGACACGATAGACTTCATATTTATTTGATGATGACGAGTTTTGCCATAAATGATCTTTGCCGAAAAATTTTTTTACTTCGTCAATCGATGAACCGACTTTTATACCGTTTAGGAAAGTTAATTCTTCGCTGGCCGTCCAAAAACTTGCAACGTAACTGCTTGACCAATTTTTATCTTCGTATTTTCTGACTACGACATAATAATCGTCATACCATGCCCGTGCGTAAACTGTTTCGTCCCCGTCCATTTCGTTTTCGACAAATTCAACATCTTGAAAATTATGCTCTCCGCTCCAAGTTATTTTATTTGCGGCTTCGATGATAGTTTCTTCAAAGAGTTCAAAATTTTTTTCTTGCTGATCTGCGAATGCCGACGAAATACAAATTAACATCATAAAAATTGCGAGACAAATTTTTTTGTACATCTTCATTCCTCCTAAAATTATGTTATTTTTTGAGATACTGCGAGATAAACAATTTTCGCTCGGACAGTGTTAATTTTCTCGTTTTCAAAAACTGTTTGTAAATGTAACATTCACGTACAGGCTTGAATGAATTATTTACAATCCTGCCGAAAACATGACACCAACCGTTTCCGTAGTCAAAATCAACGAGAAGACAATCTCTTTTTGATTGACTAACTTGAAATAACACTTTACCTTTAGGAAAATCTTCACGAACATTAACTTTTTCTCCCTTAATTTCTGCGAAAACCTCCTCCGAATACATGGAATAAAGTGAACGCATTTTTGAAGTACTATACCAACCGCTAACATAACCGATTGAGGTTATCCTATTATTTTCTGTTGAGAAAACAACATATACACCTGCATCAGAGTTTTCCTCCCATTCTACAATTATTTCTGACGATGAGTTTTGCTGAACATGATCTTTACCAAAAAATTTTCTTATGTCGTCAATCGATGAACCTACTTTTATTCCATTTGCAAAAGTTAATTCTTCGCTTGCCGTCCAAAAATTTGCAACGTAACTGCTTGACCAATTTTTATCTTTGTAATTACGAATTACAAGATAATAATCGTCATACCATGCTCTTGAATAAACTGTTTCGTCTCTGTCCATTTCATTTTCAACAAATTCAACATCTTGAAAATTATGTTTTCCACTCCACGTTATTTTGTTAGCGACTTCTTCAATACTATTTGAAAATACTTCAAACCTTTCTTGATGTGAATCTGCGAATGCCGACGAAATACAAATTAACATCACTACAACTGCGAGATAAATTTTTTTGTACATCTTCATTCCTCCTAAAATTAATATGGATTTTGTTATTATATCAGTCTTTAATATGGTAGGATTATCAATTATGATTGACATTAAAAATTTGAAATTATCGTTCGGCGAAAAAATTATTTTCAAGAACCTGAATTTACAGATTCAGGACAACGCAAGAATCGGAATTGTCGGTGCTAACGGTGCAGGGAAAACTACATTATTAAAAGTTTTAACCGGAGAAATTCAACCCGATGACGGAATTATTGAACGTTCAAAAAATTTAACTATCGGTTATCTTCCGCAGGATTTAATCGAGTTAGAACCTGTGCCCTTGATTCAATATCTCAAAAACAAAGCTGAAATCTCAAAAATCGAATCAAAACTGCGGGATATTGAGGAAAAATTATCGCAATCAAACGAAAATCAAAATCAGGAATTTTTGTTGAATGAACACTCAAAACTTGAACGAAGATTTGAACTTTCAGGCGGTTTTGAATTTGAAGCTATCGCAATGAAAGTTTTGCACGGTTTAGGTTTTGTTAAAGGCGACGAAAATAAAAATTGTCATGACTTTTCGGGCGGCTGGAAAATGAGAATCGCAATGGCTGCATTGCTGCTATCTCCTTCGGACGTTTTATTGCTTGACGAACCCACGAATCATCTTGATACTGAAAGCATGGAATGGCTTGAAGGCTGGTTGAGGACTCATAAGGGAGCTGTCGTTGCAGTTTCACACGATCAAAGATTTTTGGAGAACATCGCCGAAAATATTGCAGACCTTGAACACGGAGTCATAAATTTATATCCTTACAGTTACGATGAATATCTTGAAGCAAAAGAGCAAAAGCAGGAATTATTAGAAAAAGCGTTTGCACAGCAGCAAAATAAAATCCAGAAAATTGAATCCTTCATAACAAGATTCAGGTACAAAGCAACGAAGGCAGCACAAGTTCAAAGCCGATTGAAACAACTTGAAAAAATCGAACGAATCGAATTAAATTCACACGACAAAACAATAAAAATAAAAATTCCCGAAGCTCCTCCGAGTGGCTGGGAAGTAATAAAGGCAAATAACGTCTCAAAATTTTATGGTTCGTTAAAAGTTTTTGAAAACGTAAATTTCGTAATTAATCGCGGTGAACGTGTTGCTTTAGTCGGAGTGAACGGTGCAGGAAAATCTACGTTATTAAGGCTTTTAAGTTTCAACGAAGAACCTACATCAGGAAATATAAAACTCGGACACAACGTTAAATTTTCGTATTACTCCCAAGAAAGTGCAATGAATATAAATTATTCCAATACAGTTTGGGAAGAGGCTCGCTCGGTCTCATCAAAATTAAATGACGTTGAGCGAAGAAATTTATTAGGGGCGTTTTTATTTTCCGGCGATGACATTTATAAATCGGCTTCGGTTTTGTCGGGAGGAGAAAAGGCACGTCTTGCACTTTATAAATTAATGCTTGAAGAGACGAATTTTTTAATTCTTGACGAACCCACAAACCATTTAGATTTTAATACCCGTGAAATAGTTGAGAGGGCATTATTAAAATATCAGGGGACATTGTTAATCGTTTCACACGACAGGCATTTTTTAGACGCATTAGCCGAAAGAGTTTTAGAGATTCGAGACGGAATTTTATACGATTATCCCGGCAATTATTCATGGTTCTTGGAGAAACGGGAAGAAACAATAAACCTCTCTGTCAATGCCTCTCCTTCTTCTGCGTCCCCTGCTAAGGGGAAGAGGGTCATTTATGGCGAAGGGGTCAGACTGTCAGAAATAAAATCAACGAAAAAATTAATCTCACAGCTTGAAAATAAAATTTCGGATTCAGAATCAAAACTTAATGACATCGATAAATCTTTATGTGATCCCGAAGTCCTTAAAGATTCGCAGAAAATTAAAAACTTAGTGAATGAACGCAAAAATCTTGAACTTGAAATTCAAAATTTATACTCTCAATGGGAAGAATTAAACTTGAAACTTGAAAATCAAAATTAATAATTTGATAAGTAAAACAGTTGTAATATCTATATTTATGTGCTATTATTTTTACGTCTTGAAGGCATGAGGGGCTTTTAAGATTAAAAACTAAAAACGATTTGAACGATTTTAAGGAGGAAATATAAAATGGCAAAAGCAGTAGTAGATCAGTCAGTATGTGTAGGTTGCGAGTCATGCGTAGGTGCTTGCCCTGTTTCAGCAATCTCTGTTAATGACGGCAAAGCAAGTGTTGACGCAGGTACCTGCGTTGAATGCGGCAGTTGTGTATCAACTTGTCCGGTGAGTGCAATTTCGCAGTAAATTATTTTTTGTTAAGAACTTCACTTCATATCATAATACTTGAATTTTATCGGCAGGGACAATCATAACCCTGTCGGTTTTTTTATATTAAGGAGATGAATCAAATTTGAATTTTTCATTGCCGGCTCAAACTCCCGAAGGTCAAAGGAACGCCGTTAATGCTGACGAAAAAACTATAACTGTCGGTGCAGGTGCGGGGACTGGGAAGACTTGGGTTTTGACGAACAGATATTTAAGATTGTTGCTTGAGAATGAAAATATTTCGCCGTCAAATATATTAACTTTAACATTCACTGAAGCTGCAGCAGGTGAAATGAAGCAACGAATTGAAAAGCGAATCAGTGAGGAAATTAAAAATTTTACGCGTCAAAATCGAAAGCAAAATATTATTGAAGGCCTCAGCGATTCTTGGATTTCTACAATTCATTCATTTGCAGGCAGAATAATTCGTGAATCCGGTTTATCACTTGATGTCGATCCCCGTGCTTCAGTAATTACGACACAACAGACCGAAGATTTTTGGGAAGGTATCAAAAATGCTTTGGAATTTGCAAATTTGAGGGAACTCGCAAGAACTTATGGCGATAAAATTTTAAGGGACAACGCAAAAATTTTAGATGAAGATGATTATTTAAGTTCTGCCGTCAACAAATGGAAATCAGGAATTTTGACAACTCTTGCAAGGAACGTTTCAGAACTTCATTCGTCGCTGGGTCATTCATGGATTGATATGCTCAAATGGTCTGACGATGACGAAACTTTAATTAATGCAGCATGGCCGGGTGTCGAAAATATTTTAACTAAGGAATGGCAAGATGTCTGGAATTTATTTGCGAAAATGAATCTTCCTAACGCCTCGAAAACTAATTCAGCAGGCCTTCAATTAAATTCGATTTTAGATTGGCAGACACAAAATTCACCTGACAATAAATATTCGTTAAAAAGATTTTATGACGCTGTAGTTCTCGACAAAAATATAAAGGCGAATCGCGGTGAACCTTTTGCAACTTTTAAGGATATTGAGGGAATGTCTTTTGGGGATTGGCGAAAATCACGTTCCGAGACGATAAAAAATATCACACAAGATTTAGATTCTAATTTCCGGCAAAAAATTTCTCCCGAAGAAAAGAGAATGCGAAGATCATTAATGAAATTCTGTGCTTTGTCATGGGGAATGTGGGATATGATGAAACAGAGGCGGGGGCTTTTATCGTTTTCGGATATGATTTTACATGCAAAAAAAGCTATCGAAAATGATTCCGTAACAAGAACTTTTAATCATATTTTAGTTGATGAGTTTCAAGACACTGATAAATTGCAGTTCGACATGATTAAAGCTCTAATTAATGATAAAAATGATGCAAAATTATTTGTTGTCGGAGATATAAAACAATCAATTTACGGTTTTCGTCATGCAAATCCTTTATTATTTGCCGAAACAATCGACAAAGCAAAAATGAACATAGATCTCGATGTGAGTTTTAGGACAAGATATTCACTTTTAGATAAGATTAACAAAATCTTCGGGGCTTTATGGCGTGATGGTTTGGGAATGTCGGAAAAAATGAAGGAGCAGCATTATAAAAATTTAGACACTCCGATTAAAGATTCCGAAAGGGATTCGGGGACAATGCCTGACTTCAAAATCATAATAGCAAAAAATCCCGGAGGCTCAACAGCAGCAGCAAGAAAAATTTTAGCTGACAACATCGCTTTCAACATTGCGAAATTCGTGAATGAAGGCCGTACAATCTGGGATAAAAATTTGAAAATCATACGACCGGTGAAATTTTCGGATTTCTCGATTCTTTCACGTTCACGGGGAATATATCCTGTCTTAGAGGAAGCCTTTGACAAATTCAACATCAAAACCATAGTAGACAAAAGCACGGATTATTTCACGAGGGGAGAAATTAACGATGTCGTTTGCTTATTGAGAGCCGCCGCAAATTTTGACGATGATTTTTCGGTAACAGGCTGGCTGATGTCTCCATTTTCGGGAGTTGACGAGGACGAAGCCGTTAATAAATTTTTGACTTTGATTAATGACAAAAACAGGCCGATTGATATTATTCGTGAAAATTTTGCTGATGCTTATTCGAGGCTTGAATATTTTTCAGTTGTCGGAGAAGTTAAAGGAGCTTCGGGGATTTTAGAAATTCTTGATAAAGATAGAAAATGGTTATCGGGTTACAAGATTAATGACCGTTTAAGAATTTTGCGAAATTTGAGGCAGGCTGTATCTATTGCGGGAGCGTTTCAACAGTCGGGAGTTTCAAGCCTCAATTCATGTGCTGAATATTTGACACGTTCAATCAGAAATAAAATTCAAATTGAAGAACCTGAATGGCATGACGAAAACGAAAATGCCGTGAAATTAGGTGTAGTTCATTCTGCTAAAGGTCTTGAATATCCCGTTACAGTAATTTTTGAGACAAGAACTTCAAAGAAATCCGAAAATCGAAGCATAAAACCCTCAAAAGATTTAGGACTCGTTTTTAACACGCTTCCTGACGAAATCAAAACAGATTCAAAAATTATTTTGTCAGATTGGGAAAAATTATTATCCGAACAGGGCGAAATTGAAGAAGAAGAGAGATTATTTTACGTTGCAGCGACAAGAGCCCAAGACAGTTTAATCTTCTGCGGACTCACGAATAAAGATGATAAACCGTATCCGAGTACATGGACAGGATTTTTGTTGAATAATATTAACTTGGACGAAAATAAAATTGATTATGCCGTTGAAATTGAAAACTCAGAAATAAATTCTTTGAAATACGATGATGAGAAAGACACCGAAAAAGTTTTACAGCCTTTGAATTTAACCGTTCATAAAAATTATCTGCGTCAGTTCTCCGCAAGTTCGTTTTCATTGTTTGAGTTTTGCCCGTTTGCATGGAGAAGAAAATATAAACAGGGCGTTGAATTATCTTGGGACAATTCCGAAATGAATATTGATTTTAACAACGGTGAAAATGAAAACGAAAATTTTGTCGGTGGTGCAGAACTTGGAAATCTTGCACACTGGATTTTGTCGAAATGGCCAATTAATGAAAATTATGAATCGGAACTTGAATATTATCTGAATGACCGTGAAATAATTTCAAAACTGCCGGGAAAACTGCGAAAAATCTGGCGTAACAAAAACTCAAAAATCACGTTAAGGGAATGGCTTTTGAACTTTGCGAATGGCGAGCTTGGACAAAAATTAATAAAACTCGGAAAAAATATAAAACGTGAATATCATTTTAGAGTCAAGTTAAACGAGATTTCACTTGCTGGAGCTATGGACGGATTTTACGAAAATAACATAATCGACTACAAAATAACTCCGATTGACAAAGCACCTTCAACGATTTATGACTCGCAAATGGATTTTTATGCTTTTTCGGCACATGAATTAACGGGCTGTGAGAGTGTAAATATAGTTACTGTTTATTTGCGTGATAACAAAATAACAAAACGTGTCTGCAATAATTTCGACGAAATCAAAACAAGAATCTTGAAGGCCTGCGAAACTTGTGCAACGGGATTTTGCGAGGCAAAATTTGAGAATTGCAATTCATGTCCATTTAAGAGAGGCTGTGTGAAATTTGGAAAAAATAATTAACATTGAAAAACATAATGAATTACATCGTGAATTTTATTTAACATGTGAAAAATATTATATTTTCGAGTTGTTGACACTTTCGGCGGGAATGATGGGACTTTACACTTACAATTTGCGTGGCGGAGTTTTCAGCAATGCCCAGACAGGAAATATTGTGAAGATGTCAGTAGCATTCGGAGAGGGTAATTTTTCGGGAGGATTTTATTATTTCATTCCGTTTACGGCGTATATTTTAGGAACGATTTTATCGGAAATTCTGCCCGTAAAAGTTCGACATTCCCATTTTATACGCTGGGATACGATGTTAGTCGGAATTGAAATTGTTGTTTTGTTTGCAATCGGATTTATGCCTTTATCATGGCCGGATCAAATTGCTCAGGTCTTAATAAATTTTTTATGTTCGATGCAGTTTAATACATTTCGGCAGGCAGAAGGAGTCCCAATGGCTACGACATTTGTAACTAATCATGTCAGGCAAATCGGAATCAGTATTGCAAGAGTAATCAAACATCATGAACAGGAACATGAAGCCCGACAAAAAGCCCTGAAACATGGAAAATTAATTTTAGCGTTTTTTATCGGCGGAGTCTTTATGACATTCATAAGCGATTACTGCCTTGAAAAATCTATTTGGTTTGCAATTATTCCGTTGAGCGTGTGTTTTATATTTTTGCTTAGGTCTGACTTAATCTATGAAAAAGCAATGTTTGATATAAAGCCTCACGGACATTAAAATAATTATAAAATTTATGAATTAGGAAGTGATGAACATGAAAAAAATATTTTTTGCAATCGCTTTAATTTTTATGTCAGTTTCCGTTTCATTTGCGGCAGTATCAGGCGATCAGGAAGTTTATTTGAGAAAAGATGTCTTTGACGCAAAAATGGACGCTTTCATGGCCGAAATAAAATTAACTTTTCAGAACATGAGAGAAGAATTACACAATGAAATTCAAAGTGTGAAATCTGAATTACACAATGAAATTCAAAGTGTGAAAACAGATTTGCAAAACGAAATTCACAGAGTCGAAACAAAAGTTGACGTTCTTACGGAACATGTACACAGCATGGAAAATAATTTCGACAAAAGAATCTCATCTCTTGAAACTTATTTAAGCTGGGCACTTGCATTTATGGCAATTATTGTAGCTTCTGCGACATTTTTGCCGATTTTCGGAGAACCTTTGCGGAGATTATGGCAAAAAATTTTCTCTCCACAATTAACCCTTGAAGATGTGAGAAGATTAATTGAAGAGAATAACGAATATTTACTCTCTAAGATAAATATTTTGCAGGAGAAGTAGAAAATTTCATGGAAATCATAAAAACGGCCTTAAGGTCATTAATGGGAAATCGAACGAGATCATTATTAACCATGCTGGGAATAATAATCGGTGTCGGAGCTGTTATCACAATGGTAGCAATCGGCGGCGGTGCATCTCAGCAGGTTGAAAGCATGATGTCGAGTTTCGGTTCAAATTTAATTATTGTAATGCCTGCCCCTCCAAATTCAACAGGTGCAAGAGGTGCGGCAGGTTCGGGAGATTCTTTGACACTCGACGATTCAAACGCACTTGCAAGCGATACATTTTCGGTTGAACGTACAGCCCCCGAAGTTAATTCCAATGCACAGGTTATTTTCGGAAATTCAAACTGGAACACAAGCGTTACGGGAAGCACTCCTGATATTATGCCGGTCAGAAATTGGGAAATCGAATCCGGAGCATGTTTTACGGAGCAGGACGTTAGAAGCGGTGCAAAAGTTTGTGTAATCGGTAAGACTGTCGCAATAGAATTATTCGGATATTCAGACCCTATCGATTCAACTATAAGAATCAAAAGTATTCCGTTTAGAGTTGTCGGAGTAACTAAGTCAAAAGGTGCTAATTCATGGGGACAGGATCAGGACGATTTTATTTTAGTTCCCGTTACGACTGCTCAAAGAAGGCTCGTCAGATTCGGTACAAAAGTTGACGGAGTCAGGCGTATAAATGTTCAGGCTAAAGACAGAGATTCCGTTGAAACAGCAAAACAGGAAGTCAGATTAATTCTAAGGCAGAGGCATAAATTAACCGACGGTGTCGAAGATGATTTTCAAATTCGTGATTTGACACAGGCACTTGAAAACGCAGCAAGCACTACAAATGTTATGAGTTTATTGCTCGGTGCAGTTGCTTCAATTTCTCTTTTAGTCGGAGGAATTGGAATCATGAATATTATGTTAGTGTCGGTGAGTGAAAGAACCCGCGAAATCGGAATCAGAATGGCTGTAGGTGCAAGACCTTCAAATGTCAGAGTTCAATTTTTGACAGAAGCCGTTGTTTTATCAGTTTTAGGAGGAGCGATAGGGATTTCGTCAGGCGTAGGAATCTCAAAAGCTATAACAGCGTTTGCAAACTGGCCGACTATAATTTCGATCAAGTCAATCATAGTTGCGGTAGGTTTTTCAGCATTTGTTGGAGTGTTTTTTGGATTTTGGCCTGCGTGGAAAGCATCGAATTTAGATCCCATTGACGCATTAAGAACAGAATAAGGGAGACTTTTATAAAATCGTTCTCCCTATTTAAGTTTTTCGTCCGCAAAAAAATTTGAAGTTACAATCTTTACAATTTTCACTGTCCGAAGTTTTCAAGTCAAAATCACGTTTTATAATTTTCTCTGCAATGTCATCAATATTTTTTATGACTTCTCCGGCTTTATTCTCATCATATTTATAAACGACTTCAGAATTATTTTCGTTTTCTCCGGAATAATGAATTTTTATATTTTCAACTTTTAATCCGAAAGTCTGTTCAACTGAATAAGCATACAAATTTAATTCCCTGATGTAATTTTCAAGTCTATTTCTGTCGGAATTTATGTTGATATTAGGTTTAGTTCCTTCTTTAATGCTTGTGATTTCGGCCTTTCCGTCCTGTACAGATATTGAATCAATTTTCCCCTTAATTACATAATCATCTCTGACAAGATTTATTTCCGTGCCTGTTGAACAAAAATTTGATTCCTGTGAGATTTCAGAATTAAATTCAAGTTCACGATAAAATTTATATTGTGTCGGACAGATTTCGTATGTCAAAATATCCCCTTCAAATGTAAGAATACGTTTTAATTCATGTGTTGTATTTTGCTCAGGCGGGATTGTAAATTCTTCAGCGTCATTGAGTTTATTATATGAATCCTCAATAAATTTTCCCGGTGTTCTTCTGTCTTCGTTGCATGTCAAAATCAAAATATCCTTTGCTCTTGAAAATCCGACATAAAATAATTCCCTTAAATCAGTTTTTTTGATGTTTTCGGAGTTTCTCGAATAATTTTTTGCGATCCTGTCTAAAATATTTTCGGGTTCGTTCTCATAAACCGAGTCAAGAGAATCAACAAACACAATCGGAAATTCCATTCCTTCGACGTTATCAAAAGTCATAAAACCGACATGTCCCGCAGGAATTTTTGAATATTCTTCTTCCTTGTTAAATATATATCTGAAATATATATTCATTAAGATTTTGAAGTTATCTTCATCTACTGATTTTATGCCGAATGAATTTTCGTAATTTTTGAGGATTTTTATTAACTTTGAAAAACTTTCGGCTTTCTTATAATCTTCAATAGCTGAATTAAGGGGATAAAATTCAAACAGATTATAAATTAAGTCAGAGAAAGTATAATTTTCGCTATAGTTGCGCCGTTCGATGAGCCATTTTTTTAATTTTTCGCAGTTCTGGCCTTCAAGAAATCCCGATAAATATCTTAGGCAGTTTTTGTATAAAACTATATAATCCGGGTCTTTTCCGTTGACGTTAAATTCTCCGGCTTTTAATGATTTTATGTATCTCGGAAAAATTGAAATTAAGCAGCCCATCGCAAAATAAATTTCGTTTCTTTCGGGGAATGTTTCAGAAGTCCAGACGTTAATATTATTGTTTTCAAGGAATTTTGAAAGCTCCTTCACATTTTTGTTTTTCAGTGAGCTGAATAAAAATACAATTTGATTATAATCCGAGATTTTACCCGATAATTTTAATTCTTTGACAAAATCAGCAATTTTTTCGTGCCATTCGTCTTTGTCGTCCATTCCCGCAAGCCTCATAACTGAAGGATAATTATTCTGCGAGATTCTAAAGGCTTCAACTTTCTGCTTAGTTTTTACCCATTCGCCGAAAAATTTTATAATTCCCTGTTCAGATCTGTAATTCAAAATTAATTTTATGGTCTTGCATTCGTTTTTGCTGAACTTGTCGGGAAATTCCGCAATTCTCCTGCTGAAATTTTCATTGCCTGCGACACAGATATTTTTATTTTGCTCCGTCAGCATGAAAGCAATCTGTTCCTGAACATAATTAATTTTATGATAATCATCAATCATTATGTATCTTATTTTGTCGTGGACAGAGTCAAGAATTTCGGGGTTATTCCGCAGTAATTTATAAGTTTTTGAAAGTATTGCAAAGGGTGTCAAAATTCCGTTTTCAAGCATTAATTTATCATGAATTTTTATAGCCCTTCCCAAAGATTTTACGGAAATATTTTCGTCTTTAATTAATTCTTCGGTGTCGATTAATTCCTCCGTGAGTTTGTTAATGTAATCCGCAAGTTCACATGAAAAGTTCCATTTATCACGTGTTTTAATTTCAGGAATGTTTCCGAATTTGTCGAGATTTTTGAAAATCATAAAAGCATTCTCAAACTCATCTGCAACATCAAAATCCAATTTCGCAAACTCCCTCAAAATTTCAGCACAAAGCGAATGAAACATACCGATTTTAATTTCGTTGATGTCGGCATTAATTTTCCTCGAAATAAATTCGTCTCTCAATTTAACCTTAAAATCTTCGGCAGACTTTTTGTTAAACGAAGCAATAAAAATATTTTTCGGATCAGCCTTTCCCTTTTGAATTAAAAATACTGTTCTCTGAATCAATGTGTAAGTTTTTCCCGTGCCTGCACCTCCGAGAATTAAAATCGGATTTTCAGTTCGTGTTACAGCTTCCTTTTGAGCCTCGTTTGAAGTTCCGAAATTGAAATCTTCGGGCAAAATTTTTTCCTCGTCATTAACTTCATTTTCCGAAATTTCCTGTCCAAGATATGAGAGCAAAATATTTTTCGGTTCTTTATCCTTACAAAACTGAATTACAGCACGTTCCGACAATCTCAAATATTTTCGTGATGAAAAAACAATGCACTCAAGTTTTGAATTTTTATCGACAGCGTTAATAATCTGTGAGTAACTTCCCAAACTTTCCGGAACATCATAATGAATTATGAAACTCAAATTTTTACCTTTGATTTCACGATATGAATTTTCAGGCAAAATCATTAATTTTTTGTCGTTAAATTCGCTGCGAATTTTGTTTACAGTTTCGGGAGTGTCGCAGAAAATTACGCCTTCAGAATGCTTCCTGCCGCTCAAAATTTCGTTCAAGGTTTTAGTTTTTTCGTCAGTGTTAATGATTTTGAATGTTATGTCGGAACTGCAAAAACCTTTTATCACCATCAGCGGAGATCTTAAATCTGCAAGTTGAATTAAAGTTTTCCGCATTGTCGGACTTGTTGAATCAGCAAAGACTCCCGTCGTAATTTTTCTCGGAGTCAGTGAAGCAGCAAAATCCCTCAAACCGTTTAACTTTTCAGGATTAAAATTTCCCCATTCGGCCAAGATTACAAGCATTGAAATTTCGATAGACTTTAGACTCGTTTTAATGTCGTTGTCATTTAAGCTGTCAATGTCGGAATATAAAATCCTGCACGAATTATTTTTTAACCGTCGTAATAATTCACGTTTCCTGCCTGACGAAATATTTTCTTCGATAAATTCAGAATGAGAATCTAAAATATTTTCGTCTGGTTTTGACTGAGTTATGACAATCGTAATTCCAGGCATTAAGAGAGCTGATAACCTGTAGGCAATACTTTTTCCGTAATCTTCTGGCATTGAGCAAAAAACATCTCGCCCCGAAAGAACAGCATTAATAATTTCCTCCTGACCATTTTTGAAGGAATCAAATCCGAAGTGTTGACGCAGCAATGATACAAGATAACTCGGCTTCTCTTGAATTTCCTGTTTTTCCTCTTTAGGTTTAGGCTGTAAATCTTCAATCAGTTCAGTTAATTTTTTATTTTGTTTTTGAGCATCGGACAATTTTGTTTTGAGACTGTCAATTTCTTTGTTTTGATTTTCAATTTCCTCATTCAAAGTTGAAATCTCTTCGTATAGGCTGTCAAGTTCGGCTTCCTGTTTAGAGATTTTCTCCGATAATAATTTTGTCCTTGCACTGATTATATTTTGTACCTGTTGTTTCTCTTCGGCGGTCAAAATTTTCACTCCTGCTTAAATATCTAAATCGCCATAAAAAGCTCTGTTTCTCACGGCAGTTATTGCACGTCTTACATCACTTAATGAACATCTGAACCATTCATTCTTTTCACGGTCAGGATTTAATTGTGCGTAACCTTTTCTTGATAACAAAGCATGAATATCTTTATCAGTGAAGGTACTTCCGTCAGATCTGATTGCAGGCTCTGTCAGCAAAATTTTATATCGAAGAGCTGCGGTGTGAGTCTGTTCTTTTATCCGGGTTTCGGCGTCTCTTTCAGTGTAGCCGATTTTAATAAAACCTTCGTGTGATTTTACATCGGGCAAAATGTAAGCGTAGATTATCGGCAGCATTTTTTGTCGTCTGTCAACAGGTCTTCCGCTGTAAATTTCCCAATCATGAATAAACATTCCCTCTTCAGTTCTCTCGATAAAACCGCTTGAACCTCCGGGACCGCATTCAATCATAGCCTGTAAAAATTCTTCGGGTTCTCCGTCCCATTGTGCAGCGTCCGCAAGATCGAAGGCATCATAACGTGAAATGTCTCCGTTTTCCGCATAATCCAAAGCCCACCACCAAAGCATTAACAAATGTCCTACGGCTTCGGGGATAGTTACACGCAGCATTCTTGCAAATCGTTTTGTTTTCGGGTGTCTTGATAATTCCTGATGAGCTTCAATCCATGCCATTTTAATTTTCTCCTAATGTTTCTCTTAATTCTTTTAATCCTTCGTGAGCTTTTGTGAGACTTACAATAAAAATTGCACTTTCCGATGTTGAGTTAATAATTTCGATATTGACATTAACAGACGCAAGAGCCTTGAAAATTTTTGCGAGTGTTTTAGCTGAGTTTTCGGGTGATTTCAAATTTACGGTTATTGCGGCGACTTCGGTAGCAAATGAAACTCCCTGACCTTCGATTTTTTCGGAGATTTCACGGCACACCGGGATAATTTCGTCGAGTTTTTCCTTGTCAATCAGGAATGATAAATCCGAACGTCCGCCCCTCATAGTGTTTTGAGTAACCATGTTTACGCTTACAGAATGCTGAGAGAGTGTTGTAAAAATTTCCGCTGCAATTCCGGGAACGTTTGGAACACCTAAAAAAACTACATGAACACATTTATCATTAAATTTAATTTCACTCATAAAAATTTCTCCTTTAACTTCAAAACAAATTATGTTAAATTGTATTAACTTATTTATATCATATCAAGGAGTGAATATTTTTTTGAGTCTCATATATTTTTCTTTATGGCTGATTTTTAATGGGAGAATTACATTTGAAATTCTTGTAATCGGGATTTTGATTTCATTCCTTTTAGATAATTTTATCAGGAAAGTAATGAAAATTAATTTGACGTTTTCGGGGCTGTTGAAATTTTTGAAGATTTTGCCCGAAGTTTTTGTTTATTTCGTCGTTTTAGTGATTGAAATTATCCGTGCAAACTTTTCGATTTCAAAATTAGCATTAGCACCGAATATCGATGTTGAACCCTGTTTAATAAAATTCAGGACATCACTAAAAACTGAAGCAGCAAGGGTAGCATTTGCAAATTCAATCACGCTGACACCCGGAACAATAACAGTCTCGCTTGAAGGGAACGAATTTTTGATTCACACATTAAATCGTGAACTTGCGAGCGGACTTGATGACGGGAAAAACATTTTTGAGAGGATTTTGTCGGGAATGGAGAGAAAATTAAATGCCTGAAGCAAACGAAATTCAAAATTACCTGTTAATCGGCAGTGCAATATTTTTGTCGGTGTCAATATTTTTCTGTCTTTTGAGAGCAACATTAGGCCCTCGATTTTCAGACAGAATAATCGCCGCAAACATAATCGGAACGAAAATTATAGTTTTAATTGCCGTTCTGTCGTTCATAGTCGGAGAAAGTTATTTAGCCGACATATGTTTAATTTACGCAATCATAAGTTTTTTATCAATGGTAGTTCTTGCACGTTCAGTAATTGAAAAGAAGGAAGAAGACGAAAAAACATGGTACGAATTATAATTTCGGGAATTTTAATTGTGTCTGGACTTTTAGCACTTGGAATAGCGACAATCGGGATATTCAGATTTTCGACGATGTTAAACAGGATTCACGTTGCATCAAAATGCGATACTTTGGGGGCGTTGTTAGTTCTTTCGGGATTAATAATAATGTCGGGAATTAATGTTTTTTCGCTGAAATTATTTTTGGTGATTGTGTTTTTATGGCTCTGCAACCCTGCTGCAAGTCATTTAATAGCACGTTCGGAAGTTCGTACAAATCCGAATCTCGATTTAATCTGTGATTTTGTCGACAAGACTAACCCCTCCGTCGCAAGCGACACGGCAAAATAAAGGAAGGTGAAAAGATGATAATAATTGAATGGCTGTTGTTAATATTTCTGATAGTCTGTGCGATAGCGGTTTCGATTTCCAAGAATCTGTTAAATTCCGTAATAATTTTCATGAGTTACAGTCTTGTAATGTCAGTAATTTGGATTTTGTTACGTTCACCGGATTTAGCGATTACGGAGGCTGCTGTAGGTGCAGGAGTTACGAGCATTTTGTTTTTTCTTGCGTTAAGGAAGATCGGGCAAATTTCACACAAAAAAAACGAGGAGGAAAATAAAAATGCCGGGTAAAAAATTTCAAAAATTCGTTGAAAGTTTGAATGCAATAGATGATATAGTCGAAAAAGATTATTCTGAATATGTCAAGGGGTATCGTAAAGCTGCACGACAAGGGCTTGCTCAGGCTCAAGAGGCATTAAATCGACTCGGCGAAACATGGTGAAAGGAGTTTTTCGCAAATGACAGCAACAACTTTAACAGTAGCACAAAAAAATCTCGGTCAACTCATGTCTGACGTAAACGACAGCAGTACTCCCGTCATCATCGTAAATGATAACGGAAAAAATGCTGTGTTGATTTCTGAAGATGACTGGAACTCATTGCAGGAAACTTTGTATTTGTATTCAATTCCCGGCATGGTTGAAAGTATAATCGAAGCAAGGAAAGAGCCATTATCTGAATGCAAAGAATACGACCCCAACGAGGAATGGTAAATGTATCTTGTAAAGCTCACAAAACAAGCGGAAAAAGATATGAAATTGTTGAAGAGAGCAAATCTTGAAAATAAAGCTAAAACCCTTTTGAATATAATCAGGTTTAATCCGTTTCAAAATCCCCCTCCTTACGAAAAATTATTGTGGGATTTACGAGGAGGATTTTCAAGACGTATTAATCTTCAACACAGGCTTGTTTATGAAATCTACGAAAATTCTGAAAAACTTTTATCACCTGACGGTACAGTTTACGAAGGAATTATAAAAGTAATCAGAATGTGGACGCACTACGAATAAAATTTTTAACACGAAAGGAGTTTTTGAATTTTGAACGAAGAATTAAAAATCATATGGCGAAGATTTTTCGATTGGGTGATGGGTAACGGCCCCCGTCCGGAAAATGAAGTTATCCCGCCCGAAGCACCGCCCGATTTGCCGTTTACACGAAAACCGAAAGATAAATATTCACGTTTTCATGAGCCGACTTTGAGAGAACGCTATAATAACTGGCTCGAACTTCACGGACTTCATATTTTTGCGATTTTATATTCAGCAATGAGCATTTTAGTTTGTGTCGTAATTGTTTCGCTTTTACTCGTAACTGTCGCTGAACTTCCACCCTTCGGCCATGAAAGAAATCCCGCTAATAATGAAGTCATAAGGCGTTATGTTGAACACGGAGGTTTTGAAACAGGTGCTCAAAATATTGTTGCAGGTTTGATTTTAGATTACAGAGCTTTTGACACTTTCGGGGAATCCGCAGTTTTATTCACCGCTGCCGTAAGTGTTTTAATGCTGTTGAGTGCCTCACGAAGTAAAAATAATCTCTCAGGTGGAGGGGGAAAACGTTTTCATTCATTCAGTCATGATGACGCAATTTTAAGAAATGTTGCATCGCTTTCAATTCCGATTATTTTAATGCTTGGCTGTACTGTTGTTATTAACGGTCATTTATCGCCCGGCGGAGGATTTTCGGGAGGTGCGATTTTAAGTGCTGCGTTGATTTTATGTGCCAATGCTTACGGATTTGATCATGTACATTCATTTTTGAACGAAAGGACTTTTATATTTTCAAGTTCAACGGCTTTAATGATTTATGCAATGTCAAAAGGTTATTCGTTTTACACCGGAGCAAATCAAATTCATTCAATCATTCCTAAGGGTACAATCGGAAATATTTTAAGCGGCGGATTAATTCTGCCTTTGAATATCTGTGTCGGATTAATTGTCGCATGTACATTATACGGATTTTATGCCCTTTTCAGCGAAGGAGAAATATAAAAAATGCTTGAAAAATTATTTTTGAATCACTACGAAGCCGCTGCCGTAATTTTATCTGGAATAGGTTTAACGAATTTATTATTACAGCGGAATTTAATCAAAAAAATTATCGGTCTTAACATCATGGATACTGCGGTTTATTTGTTTTTGGCAGCAAAAGGTTATGTCGAAGGCCGTGCAGCTCCGATTTTGCTTGAAAACGGTGCAGGGGGCTGGCTAAGATCTTCGGCACTATACGTTAATCCCGTTCCCGCAGGTTTGGTTTTAACGGGAATTGTTGTGAGCGTGAGTGTTACGGCGTTTGCTCTTGCTTTAACGTTGAAAGTCTATGAGGCTTACGGAACTTTGAATATTGACGAGGCTTTATTAAAAATGACGCAGGAGCAGGAAGAAATCGAATCCGAAATTGAGAATGCCGAAGAGAAAGTGTTGGTGTAAAAAATGATAGATACTTTCGCATTTAATATTCCCTTCGCAAGCATTTTTATAATGATGATTTCAGCAATTCTGACCCCGATACTTCCGAAAAAAAACCGTTTCCCCGAAAAATTTTCGTGTTATGCGATTGGGACTGTTGCAATTTTATCAGCTTATTTACTTTATTCGCTTTCAAATTCTGGACAAAGTTTAAGTTTTAATTTCGCAATGGGACATTTTCCCGCCCCTTGGGGTAACGAATTAAGAGCCGGCCCTCTCGAAGCTGTTTTGTCATTAGTTTTTTGTGTTGCAATGCTGTTGAGCTTAACGGGAAATTTTGATTCGACTGCTGAGGACATTCCGACAAATCGAAGACAGATATTTTGTGTTCTCGTAAATTTATTAATGGCTTCGTTATTGGCATTGACATATACAAATGATTTATTCACAGCTTACGTTTTCATTGAAATTAACACAATCGCTGCGTGTGCAATAGTTGCCGTTAAAGAATCTCCAGAAACCGCAAGAGCAGCATTACGATATTTAATCATGAGTTTAGTAGGTTCAGGGCTTGTAATGATTTCAATATGTTTATTGTACGGACTGACGGGGCATTTATTAATGCAGAACATGCACGGAGCTATCCAAGTTTTAGTTACGACGAAAAATTATCTGCTTCCTTTGACGGTTTCACTTGCTTTAATAACTGTCGGGCTTGCGATTAAAAGTGCGTTGTACCCTTTTGCGTTTTGGCTTCCTGACGCTCACGGAAGTTCTACAAATTCATCGAGTGCAATTTTATCGGGACTTGTTTTGAAGGGACATATTTTTATTCTGATAAAAGTTTTTTACAGGGTTTTCGGGCTTGATGTAATTCACTTGTTGAAAATGGACACGGTGATTTTTATTTTGGGAGTTTCGGCAATGGTCATGGGATCCGTTCACGCAATGAAGCAGAATAACATCAAAAAAATGATTGCATGGTCATCAGTTGCACAGGTCGGATATATTTTTCTCGGAGTCGGATTAAACACCGTTGCAGGAGTTGCCGCAGCGTGTTTACACATAATAATTCATGCCTGCGTTAAACCGATGTTGTTTACGGCAGCAGGAGGCTTGAGCAGTGTTGCAGGACACAAAAAAGGTTTGCACGAATTAATGGGAACATTTTATATTAACCGCTGGGCAGGAATGGGATTAATCACGGGAGCGTGTTCGATGATGGGCATTCCGGCATTTGCAGGGTTTGCTTCAAAATTAAGTTTGACTCTTTCATCGTTTGAAAGCCGTTTCATGTTTTGGGCATTGGCAGCACTCGCTACAAGTTCGGTGTTGAATGCTTTATATTATGTTCCTGCCGTGATAGTTGTTTTGACACATAATAAAAAAACAGTCTCTTCGTCAATGGGCGAGTATCAGCCGTCAAAACTATATAAATTTTCGATGTTTGTATTTTTGATTTTGAATTTTTATCTTGGTTTATTCTGTGTTCCGTTATTGAGATTGATTACAAGAGGAGTGAATGTTTTATGACAAGCAATGATTTAATGATTTTAGCTCCCGTGTTATTTCCGATTATAACGGGCTTTGCATTGTTTTCACGGCCAATATTTGAAGATCGGCATGTTTATGTCGGAGTTATGACGTTTTTAACAGCCATAATAACGTTTTTCTCGGCTTTTATGACTAACAACGATTTAATAGTTTTATGGAAAATCACGGGCACACTTTCAATAGCTTTCAGAATGGATTACCCCGCAAGAGCTTTCTCGTGTCTTGTTGCGTTTATTTGGCCTCTGGTTACGTTGTACGCATTTGAATATTTACGACGAAGGCCGCCCGTTGACAGATTTTATGCGTTTTTCCTTTCAGTTTTCGGAATTTTAATCGGTGTTTCATGTGCAGCAAATTTGTTGACGCTTTATTTGTTTTACGAGTTAATGACATTCATGACGCTTCCATTAGTAATGCACTCACAGCAGCGTGAGGCAATCCGTGCGACAGTTTCATATTTGTTATATTCGTTATTAGGTGCGACTCTTGCATTGGGGGGATTTTTCTTCTTTCAGGTTTACGGAGTTTCAATGGAATTTACTCCCGGAGGAGTTCTCGACATCGCAAAAATTACGGCCGGGAAAAACGAAAACATGATTTTAATCGTAACATTTTTAACTTTAATCGGATTCGGAGCAAAGGCAGGTTTAGTCCCATTACATGCTTGGCTTCCTACTGCCCACCCCGTAGCCCCGACTCCTGCAAGTGCTGTACTATCGGGATTAATTACAAAAGCCGGAGTTATTGCGATGTTTAGAGTAATTTATTATGTTGTCGGAGCAGATTTTTTGCGTGGAACATGGGTTCAATATGCAATTATAATCATGGCCTTATTAACGATTTTTACGGGGTCGATGATGGCATTTATCGAGAAACATTTGAAAAAACGAATCGCCTGGTCATCAGTCAGTCAGGTTTCTTATGTCGTTTTTGCAATGATGTTATTAAATTCTGACGGAATTTCGGGAGCAGTTTTGCAAATCGCATCTCACGCAATGTCAAAGAGCTGTTTATTTTTAGGAGCAGGCGTTGTAATTTATTTCACTCTTGAAGGAGCAAATTATCATTATGCAGATCAATTAAGAGGCGTGGGAAAAGAACTTCCGATTACGATGACATGTTTCGGTTTAGCGTCTTTGTCGTTAATAGGGCTTCCAATTACCGGCGGATTTTCGGCAAAATGGTATATGTGTTTGGGAGCATTGAAAATCTTGAATTTTAATTTAGGGATTGCAGGAATAATTATTTTGATGATAAGTGCGTTATTAACTGCGGGATATTTATTGCCGATTGTAACTGACGCATTTTTTCCGGGAAATGATTTTGATTATTCAAGCGTTCCCTCAATAAAATTATCTTGGAACATGAAAATTCCGTTGTTATTATTAAGTGCCGGAGCAGTTTTAACGGGATTATTTGCGGGCGAAATAATAAAATTCGTAAATGAAAAATTGATTACGACGTTATTATGAAGTGTATAATGTTTGAAATTTGAAAATTAAAATTCTTCAGGCCGTAAGAATAAATAAAATTTTCAACTTGAGCATGAAATTAAATTTAATTTGAAAAGGAGAGACATTTTTAATCATGAAAAAGGTTTCAATTTGTTTGGTTCTTGTTCTTGCAATGGCTTTCAGTTCTTCCTGCGCATTCGGTGCAGCTTTCAAAATCGGAGGTACAGGCCCTCTCACCGGCGGTGCAGCAATTTATGGAAACGCAGCTAAAAACGGTGCAGAGATTGCAGTTGAAGAAATTAACGCAATGAACGGCGACATTAAATTTGAAATCCGTTACGAAGATGATACCCATGACGCAGAAAAAGCCGTAAACGCTTACAATGCTCTGAAAGATTGGGGAATGCAGATTTCGCTTGGTTCAGTAACTTCAAAACCTTGTGAAGCAACAGCAGCCGAGAATTTTGCAGACAGAATTTTCGCCTTAACACCTTCAGCATCTTCTGCAGCAGTTACGGAAGGCAAAGACAACGTTTTCCAGATGTGTTTTGTTGATCCCAATCAGGGTTCTGCAAGTGCTCAGTATATTGCAGAAAAAGGTTTAGCGAAAAAAGTTGCAATAATTTGGAAAAATGACGATGTCTATTCAAAAGGTATCCGCGACACATTCGTTGAAAAAGCTCCTTCACTCGGCCTCGAAATTGTTAGCGAAACAACTTTTGCTGACGGAAACGACAACGATTTTTCAGTCCAATTAACAGACGCTCAGACAAAAGGTGCTGAACTTGTATTCCTTCCGATGTATTATCAGCCCGCAAGTTTAATTCTCGCTCAGGCAACGGCAATGGGATATGCTCCTAAATGGTTTGGAGTTGACGGAATGGACGGAATTTTAACAATGGAAGGTTTCGACAAATCACTTGCAGAGGGCGTAATGCTTTTAACACCGTTCAACGCTGACGCAACTGACGAAAGAACAAAGAATTTCGTAGCAAAATATCAGGCAAAACACAACGAAATTCCGAATCAGTTTGCTGCTGACGGTTACGACTGCGTTTATGCTTACAAAGAAGCTCTCGAACTTGCAAAGGCCACACCTGACATGGACGCTGAAACACTTTGCGGAAAAATGATTGAACAGTTCACAACAATGACATTCAACGGAGTTACCGGAGAAAACGTAAAATGGTCAGCAAACGGAGAAGTTACGAAAGATCCTAAAGGCATGGTCATCAAAAACGGTGCATATGTCGGACTTGACTAATTTTGAGCATAAAATAATTTAATTGTGTATGAATCATAATTTAACAGTCTGAGAGTTTACGGCCTAATAGAATCTTCTCAGGCTGTTTTTTTGTTTCAACCTCTCTGTCAAACAAGTTTGACATCTCCCCTTACAATGGGAGACTCTGCCTCTCCGCTTGCGGGGAGGTGTCTCGAAGAGACGGAGGGGTAAAACTAAATAAGGAGCAAAAATTTTTAATGGTATTTTTGAATTTCTTTATCAGCGGAATAAGTTTAGGGAGTATTTATGCAATTATCGCTCTCGGTTACACAATGGTTTACGGAATCGCTAAAATGTTAAATTTTGCTCACGGTGATGTAATCATGGTCGGAGCATACGTTTGTTTTTACGCCGTAGCACGTTACAATCTTAATCCCTTTTTAGGCGTTTTAATTGCTATGATTGTGTGTACGTTTTTAGGAATGATCGTTGAACGTTTAGCCTATAAGCCTTTACGTCAGGCACCTTCATTGGCAGTTTTGATAACGGCAATCGGAATGAGTTATTTTCTTCAGAATACTGCGTTATTGTTATGGTCATCGAATCCGAAAGTTTTTCCGTCAATAATCGGGCGTGGAGCTTTCAAATTATTTGACGGCAGATTGTCAGTTTCACATATTACGGCGTTGACAATAATTGCGTGTATCGTAATCATGATAATTCTTTCACTTTTCATAAGCAAAACGAAAATGGGAAAGGCAATGCGTGCATGTTCGGAGGATAAGGGAGCGGCTCAATTAATGGGAATTAACGTAAACGCTACAATTTCATTAACATTTGCAATCGGTTCGGGACTTGCTGCAATCGCAGGAGCTTTATTGTGTTCGGCTTATCCTACTTTAATGCCGACAACGGGAGCTTTACCGGGAATTAAGGCATTCACGGCTGCTGTATTCGGAGGGATCGGATCAATTCCGGGAGCATTTTTAGGCGGTTTAATGTTAGGAGTAATAGAAATTTTCGCGAAGGCTTATATCTCAAGTCAACTTTCTGACGCTGTAGTTTTTGCAGTGTTAATTATAGTTTTGCTGGTGAAGCCTGCCGGATTGCTTGGAAAACTGACTCAGGAGAAGGTGTAAAAAATGACGGTACGCAGGCTCATAAATTTGAAACGTGTTGAAGCACGAAGAATATATTTAACATATTTCGTTGTAATTCTTGCTTATGTAATCTGTCAGACCATGAGCAGCACAAAAATTTTAAGTTCGTCAATGCGTGGAATGTTAGTTCCGATTTGTGCATACATGGTAATGTCAGTGTCGTTAAATTTAGTCGTTGGAATTTCAGGCGAATTATCGCTCGGCCATGCTGGTTTTATGTCTGTTGGAGCGTTTTCGGGAGTTGCAACGGCGATTTTGATGCAGAATTTTATTCCGTTTGCCCCCGTAAGACTTGCCATAGCCATGATAATTGCAGCGGTTTTTGCAGCTATTGCGGGATTTTTAATCGGCATTCCGGTTTTAAGACTCAAAGGCGATTATCTTGCTATAGTAACATTGGCATTCGGTGAAATTATCAAAAGCATTCTCAATAATTTTTATCTCGGAGTAGATTCGGGCGGATTACAATTCAGTATGCTTTCCGACACAACGAGATTATTACAGGGCGGAAGATTAATAATTCGAGGGCCTATGGGAATCAGCGGAATACAAAAAATTTCAACTTTCCCGGCAGGATTTATTTTGCTGATGATTTCGTTAATGATAGTTTTTAATCTTGTAAGTTCACGTTCAGGACGTGCGTTTATGGCGATAAGAGATGACAGGATAGCGGCTGAAAGTATCGGCCTTGACATCACAAGATACAAAATGACGGCTTTTGTAATGTCGGCGGCTTTGGCAGGTGCGGCGGGAGCATTATTTGCCATGAATTACTCAACGATTGTTGCGAATAAATTTGACTTTAACACTTCGATTTTAATTTTGGTTTTCGTAGTTTTAGGCGGTCAGGGCAATATGCTTGGAGGAATTATAGCTGCGGCGGTCTTAACGATTTTACCGGAAAAGTTAAGGCAGTTTTCGGATTATAGAATGCTGCTGTACGCAATAATTTTAATAGTTATGATGTTGGCAACGAATAATGCAGAAATAAAAGAGTTCCTGAATAAATTAAACCCGTTCAGAAAGAAAGAGGAGGCGGAATAAAATGTCAAAACAGAAAACGAAATACATAACGATTCCGTCAAAAACAATTTTGCCCGAACGAGACGCTTCACGAAAACCCGTTCTTGAATGCGTAAATCTTGGAATCACGCTCGGAGGAATTAAAGCTGTTGAAGATTTTAATCTGACTGTGGGACGTACGGAAATTGTCGGATTAATCGGCCCTAACGGTGCAGGAAAAACTACGGTGTTTAATCTTTTGACGAAAGTTTATCAGCCTACAACGGGAACAATTTTGTTAAATGACAAAGACACTCACGGAATGACAACGACACAAATTAACAAAGCCGGGATCGCACGAACGTTTCAGAATATAAGATTATTCAAGAATTTGAGTGTTGCCGATAACGTTAAAGCAGCAATGAATAACGAAATGAAATACGGAATGCTTAGTGCAATTTTGAGACTTCCGAATTATAAACGTGAAGAAATCGCCGCACACAGAAGAGCTTTGAAACTGTTATCGATTTTTGATATGCAGGACATGGCCGACGTTCGAGCTGGTTCACTGCCTTACGGAGCACAAAGAAGGCTTGAAATCGTGAGGGCACTTGCAACAAGTCCTTCGTTGTTATTGCTTGACGAGCCCGCAGCAGGAATGAACCCTTCTGAAACAGCGGAATTAATGGACAGTATCAGAAAAGTTCATGAAATGTTCCAGATCGCAATAATTTTAATTGAGCATGACATGAGCCTTGTAATGAATATCTGTGAGGGAATCTGCGTGTTAAACTTCGGCCATGTAATAGCAAAAGGAACCCCAGACGAAATTCAAAACAACCCTGCTGTAATCGAGGCATATTTAGGCAGAAAGAAAGAGGCGTGAAAAATGTCAGTGTTGAAAGTTGAAAATATTAACGTGTATTATGGAAGCATTCACGCAATTAAGGGAATTTCATTTGAAGTCAATCAAGGCGAAATAGTAACTTTAATTGGTGCAAACGGAGCAGGAAAATCAACGACGTTAAACACAATTTCGGGATTATTGCACCCTGCAACGGGAAGCATTGAATTTTTCGATGAAGTCCTGGCAAAAGTTCCGCCTCACAAAATCGTAGAAAAAGGTTTAGCACAAGTTCCTGAAGGCCGAAGAGTTTTCGCACAAATGACGGTTCAGGAAAATTTGGAAATGGGAGCATTTATTCAGAACAAACAATCTGAAATTGACGAAGATATAGCGAGAGTTTATGAATTATTCCCGAGATTAAAGGAACGAATGAAACAGACCGCAGGAACATTATCAGGCGGAGAGCAGCAGATGTTGGCAATGGGAAGGGCTTTAATGAGCCGGCCGAAATTGTTAATGCTTGATGAACCTTCAATGGGACTTGCACCGATTTTAGTTGAACAGATTTTTGACATCATTGCAGACCTTCATAAACGAGGGGCGACGATTTTACTTGTTGAACAGAACGCACAAATGGCATTGAGTATTGCAAGTCGTGGTTACGTAATGGAGACAGGCAAAATTGTTACTACAGGAACAGGAACGGAATTATTAGCGTCCGAAGCAGTCAGAAAGGCATATTTAGGGGGATAAAGGTTCTTCCACTCCCCCACATTTCATTTATAAATCCAATAAAAAATTTTTGGGCAATAAACCAGCATTAAAGATTTCGGAAACAAAAGCATATCGTATTTGAGAGTTTTGTAAGATGACAATAAAAATTCACGGAAAATTTTGCTGCGTTTCACAGTACTAAAGAATCTGTCATAATTTTTCCGATCGCCTAACTTAGCACACCATGAAAGGTACAGCACAACAGTTTTGACACGATAAAAATTTTTCATGTAAGTTTTAAGTTTCTCATCTTTTATTTTGTTTCTCATATAACGTTCAATTCTCAAGCGAGAAAGATAAAACTGTTTATAAATATTTTGGCCATGTCGTACAAAATTGTTTACGTTTCCTTGTTGTTCATTATTAACAGTATGAATGTAATTTTCTTCACGTATAAATGAGATTTTTTGACTTGCGGATACAACTTTCAGCATAAACTCTGCGTCTTCTCCGAAATAACAACGTTCATAAAACTTAATGTTATTTTTATCAAGAAAACTTTTTCTGAAAATGCAAATCCAAATATAAGTAAATGAAACTTTTTTCTCTGTCCATGCCCTGATATATTCTTCCGGAAATAAAAATTTTGTTTTGAGCTTAACGGGTCTTAGTTTAATAAATTTATTTTTCTCTTCTGAGAATCTTTTGAAGCCGCAAAAAACCAAGTCAGCATTTTTGTTTTCGATTTCATTTAATAATGACGAGACAAAATTTTTTTCGGCCATATCATCATGATCGAAAAATATAACATATTTTCCATTTGCAGCCTTTAAGCCGGTATTACGTGAAGCTGACTGTCTGCCATTTTCCGTTCTCTGAATGATTGAAAATTCCCGTCCGCTTTTTTCGAGAACATCACGGGCAATTTTTACGGTGTTGTCAGTTGAAACATCATCGACAAGAATTATCTCGATATTTTCGTAATCCTGAGCAATAATTGAGTTAAGAGTCCGCGAAATTCTTTTTTCCCCGTTGTAAGTCGGAATAATTACACTAACTAATGGTTTAGAAACAGTCATTTCGTCTCCAAATTCGGGGTATGATTCAACTCGTAATATTTTGCAAACTTCAAAAACCTTAAATATGCTAAATTAACGCAATGAATAAATCCCCACCAGCCTAACAAGAAAAATCTTCCCTTAACATAATATTTCAAAAATTCCAATGTCGAACAGCCGACTAACCGCCATGCTGAATAATTTTTATTTTGAATGATTGCACGTTTCGCAAGCTGATCCGAATATTTATCATATTTTGCTATCGTGTCATGAATTGATATAAATGAATAATGATCAATAAAATTTTTGCATTTTCCGTATGTTGCGTCAGACCGAATTTTCTCAACGTCATCATGTTCATATCTTCCGGTCATTGCCCAAGCGTTACGATTATAAAGCCTTATTTCCTTATAATGCACGACAAAAGGGTTAGCGTGCTTCATTTCAGGAAATACCTCGCCCCTCGGTAAAATATAAGCGTCTTTAGTTCCGTTGATTTTAATTTTTTTGATTTCGTCCGCGAGCTTATCCTGAATCACTTCGTCTGCGTCAAGCCTCAAAACCCAATCATATTTACATTGTTCTTCAGCAAATTTAACCTGATGTCCGATTGATTCAAATTTATGATAAATAAATTTTGCTCCGAAAGATTTTGCGATTTCTTCGGTTCTGTCAGTGCTGCCTGAATCAACTATAATAATTTCATCAACTAAATCTTTTGCGGATTCAATGACGCTTGCAAGCCTTCGTTCTTCGTTTAGCGTTACTATGTAAAGCGATAAATTTTCTATGTGCATTTT
>JAFSKE010000016.1 GCA_017449135.1 Synergistaceae bacterium | reverse complement strand
TAAAATCCTTTTGAAGCGTCGAAAAAACTATTTTTAGAGCATTAAGCGTTTCCCCGTTCATGTGTTCAGAATCCAGTTTAGAAGGCTCTAAAAATTTGCTTGCTTCTTCAAGTTTTGCTTTTGCCTGCATGAGCTTTTTGATTTCAGCTTCTGCTTCAGCTTCGTCAATGGAAATTCGACCGTTTGAATCCCTAAGCTTCGCCATCGTCTTTTACCTCCTGTTTTATTTTACTGTCAATGTATTTATCAAGGTTTTCCTTGTCCAAATACCATGTTGCTGCAAATTCATCTTCCGATCTGCGTTCCAAAAGCATATGGACTTTTTCAGCCATGTAAATGGTAGCGTAATAATTATTTTCATCGACTACTTCACACTTTTCGGGTTCAGCACAAAAAGCAGCACAGGTACATAAAGCCGTATCTAAAGTTATTCCGTTTCGTGCGCTCTCAACAAGCAATTTCTTTTTTCTCAAACTGCTCCTTGCCTCATTCAATTCCTGCTCAAATTTTGTTTCATCAGCAGGAAAATCATAAACTATGTTCACGAGTTGTTTTAATTGCAACATAACCGCAGTATAAAACAACTCTTTTTTTGTTACGTACAAAAAATTTTGTTCCATAAATGAAACCTCCTACTAAATTTTTTAATCAATGGGCAGAGATTGCTCCCCGCCCTTGTAAACTTAATACTTAACCGCCTAATTTTCCAGCTAAGTTCTTCTGATTCGTTTCAAGTTGTTGCATTTCATTAGCATATTTCTGCATGAATTTTGCAAAACTCTCCATATCCTGCGAAAACTTATCAAACACTGTACGTTTCTGTTGGAAACTGTCAGAAAAAGCCTTTTGTGCTTCACCATGCCAATGTTCGACAAGACTGGCGATTAGATTAGCAATCTGACTAAAAATGCTATCTAAATTCGATTTATTACCCAAAAGGTTTGACGCTTCAGACAAAAGATTTTCAGGTGTTAAAAGAATATCTGCTGCCATTGTTTATCACCTCCTTCTATCATTCAAAAAGCTGAACTAAAAGTTTAGTCCAGACGGAGCATTAGAATCTGACGCTTCCATTGAGGACGCATAACCTTGCATAAATGCTTGAAATGCTCCCATGTCTTCAGAGAATTTTCGATAAACAGTCTCTTTCTCTCTGAAACTATTAACGAAAGCCTGCTGTGCTTTGCCGTGCCAACCTGATTCGAGACTATCAACAAGGGACTTTATCTTATTTACAGCTTCGTCAAGATTTGTCCTCTCAGTACCGAGCTTTCCAGCTTCACTGCGTAATAATTCGGGCGTTAATAAAATCTCAGGCATTAAAATTCACCTCCTTTCAAGTAAATTATGTTTATATTTGAAATCTCTCCTAAAACTTCTAAGAGAGCAATAAACATCACAAATTCATGACTTTGCAACATAAAGACAACTCCCCTCATAAATTCCGGCACTTATCATTGTTTCACTGTCTTTCAAGATTCTGTTTCTGTAAATCAGGCAGCATTTTTCCCAATTCGTAAATAATCCGGCATACACATTTTTTAGAACTTCCAAAATTTTCTCTGTCAGCTTTCCAACATCTATATTTGAAGGAAGTTCCATGTCTACAGAAATTTTTTCATCTGTGTATTCAATCGTTGCAATTATTGTTTCAGGTTCATTAGCCATTTTAATTTACACCTGCCTTTGCAAATTTCAAAACCGTAACTTTATTATTATGAATTAAACAGCCTTCATAATCTGCAAAAGCAATATCCTTCTCACTTTGAATCTCATCAAAGCCCGAATAATCTCTAATGTTTCCGCCTACTGCGATTGCGTTACCTTTTCTCAAACAGTGATCGAAAGATTTTATACTGTCTCTGAATGTTACTAAGAAAGCTAAATCTTCAATACTGCTTATAATGTAAATACACATGTTAAAATCTGCACCGCTTCTTGTTATAACTTCGAGAATATCTGCACTTTCCTGCGAAATTCCTCTGTAAAAATCGACAAAATCCTTTATGCAAAAAATAATTCTCTGATAATTTGTTTCTTCAATGTCATTGCTGCGCCTGTCAAATTCATCTGCAAGTTCTGATATAAGAGAATCAGCCTCCGAAATTTCGTGAACAGTAACACAGCTAAGAGATAAAGAATCGATTTTTTCCTCTTTCTCATAAACGTAAATTTTTGTATCTGTTTCACGAACAAAGGCATTAATTATCAGGTTTAATACGTTATTTCTAAATTCTTCAGTCGTCCCTGATATAATGCAGGTACTAAAATCAGAGAAAGTGAAGTTTACAGTCTGTTTCGATGTTTTATTTACTCCAATTTGGAATCCTTCATCATCAAAATTTAATTCATCTGCAATAATATCTCTGTTTTCAGCTTCTTCAAGAGACGCATTTTCACCGCTCCAGGCATTTCTCATCGCAATGCAAATTTCATTCAAATAATTTTCATCGCACATTGCAGTTTGAAACTCTATAGGCCCCTGAGTAAATCCTCGCCCCTTAAAATGTCCCGGTGCCTGTTTTGAAGCAGCTCCTACAAGTGATCTGTACTCTGTAATGTCAGTAAGTTCAAGAGCATGTTTTGATTTTATGTAATTA
The DNA here is from genome assembly GCA_017449135.1 of Synergistaceae bacterium. Lineage (GTDB taxonomy): Bacteria > Synergistota > Synergistia > Synergistales > Aminobacteriaceae > JAFUXM01. The sequence continues at coordinate 60,232 of JAFSKE010000016.1, read as the reverse complement.
TCAAGTTTGAACATTGAACTTCCTACGCATGAAATCAAAAGATATATTCCAAGTCCTCCGCCTTCATTTGCAGTTTTTATTATTACGTCCATAATTTCAGAGAACTGACTGTTTAATATTGTTACATTATCAATAACGACAATGATTATCGGAAGTTTTTTACCCGAAATTTTGTTATTATATGCCGTGAAGGTACTAACTCTCTGAGCCTCTAAAAGACTGTTGCGTCTATCAAGTTCGTTTAACAAATAATCTTTAGCTTCTTCTAATTTCTCCGTTTTCTTCGCATGTCCTACTATTAATGTATGCGGCAAATCTTCAAAAGTTCTCATGCTTCCGCTTCCTAAATCGAAAATCAAAAATTGCAACTGTTCAGGAGTATATGATAATGCTGCTGAAATTACGGAAGTTTGCAAAAATGTAGTTTTTCCAGATGAAGGTGCCCCAAATAAAATTTGATGTCCTGTAGCCATAAAATCAAGAATAAAAGGTTCTTGCCTTTGCTGTTGCGGAATATCAGAAAGTCCGATTGCAAATTTCATTCCGCTGTTACATTCTTTCCATGTATTATCTGAAAATGCCCTTGTAATTTCATATTTCTCATCAAGTTCTGTTAAAGTCAAAAATTCAGGCAGTAATTCCGTCCAAACCGGCTTAGCTCTCGAAAAACCGTTTTTCTCTGTAACTTCGATAATTTGAGAAACAAGAACCTGACCTTCAGTTTTAACATCATCAGATGCTTTTACAGTCCTATCATAAACTTGAGGATTAATGCGTTCTCCGTCGATTTCAACTAAGTTAATATCAGATGTCAATTCTTTTTCATTTCTGTTAGGATTATATGAAACTTTGCTAAAAAATGTCTGTATTTGCTCATAAACTGAATCTCCGACTTTAACATATGCACGGCCTGGACGTGAAATGAAAAATGCGTCAGTTGTCCCGATTAATTCTTTACTTTCGCCGGTATTTGCAGTCCTTAGACAAATTGAAAATTTCACGTTAGATTCTATTTGCGGAGGAACGATCCCGCTGGGAGACTGAGTAGAAAGAACCATGTATAATCCCGTACTGCGTCCAACTCTCGCAATTTGAACGAATTTATCAACCTGTTCCGGAAACTGTTTTTTGAACTCTGCAAACTCATCAAGAACTACAATCAAAAACGGCAATGCTTCAATATCCTGTTCGGGGTGTTTCTTTTGATATTCCTGATATGCCGGAAGAGATTTGGTAGCTAAGTCAGTTAATGAGGCGAAAATTTTTTGTCGTCGTTCATTTTCTGCAGCAAGTGAAATTAAACTTCGCTCGATAACGTTAGCTCCTTGAAGATTGTTGACAACTCCGGCAACATGAGGAAGCACAGACAAAATATTCGAGAGGTCATTACCCTTAAATTCGATCAATAATATATTCAAATCTTTCGGAGAAAAATGCAATGTCAGAGACAAAAGCCAAGCCGTGAGCATTTCACTTTTTCCGCTTCCAGAAGTTCCTGCAACAACACCGTGAGGCCCCATTGCACTTTCATGAACATCAAAATAAAACATATCTCCATTGCCTTTTAAGCCTATGGGAACTGCCAAACTTGTGTAAGACCTGCTGTCTTTCCAACGCCGTAAAATATTAAGTTCCTCAACAGTTCTAACGCCGAGACCCTCAAACAGTAATGCTTTTGAAGGAAGTAAACCAGACCGCCCCGAAGAATGTACCCTGACAGGAGCAAGCGAACGAGCAAATTTATCGGCAATATTAAGCGATATATTCATTCCATCGGGAATAAAAATTTTTCCAGTTTCATTTTCAAATGTCATTTGAACGGAAGCCTTTACTCCCTTTTCAAAATCACCGCAATCAATTATGGCATTACATTCTTTTGGAAGCGTTCTAATATCTCCGTAAGCATACAAAACCGCAAAACCTAACGTTGAAGATTCGGGCAAAAATTGTTCTCCACTACTTTCAACTAACTTTTTGTCGGCGAAAACCAGAAAATAAAACGGTGTTTCAGGAATATTATTTCGTCTGTCTCCAGAAGATTCACGCTGACGAATTTTTAATGTCTCGGAAAGTTCTCTCAGCATTGCTCTGGCTGATTTATCCTGTCCCTTTTTATTTTGACGATTATCTTCAAGAGTACACGACATAAAACGCTTTGTTCTTTCATCATTCCAAACGTGAGGCAACCAACGCAGCCATTCCCACTGTTCCTTTTCATTTTCAGGATAAACACAGACAATTTTTACATCTTCATAAGAATGATGTGTCGCTATGTTTATTAAGATTGACCAAGTAATTTTTATTACACTTTCACGATTTCCCTCAAGTCCAGTAATCGGAGAATCTAAAAATGAATGACACACCGGAATACCACTTAATATTTCGTGCCTTGCTTTTACTTTTGCAGCTTCTTTCAAAAACGGATTCTCTTCAATAACTAACTGTTCCTTAGGAATTTTTATATTAACGTTCGATAAAACTTCTCCGATCCCAAGACGAATATTAAGAAAATCCGAGTCTGTTACAACCCTTTCCCAAAGTCTGCGATTCATATTTTTAGCGATTGAAACACATTCAAGAATGCCGGGATTAACCGAAGATAAAAGCGACATATACTCAGTTTCAGCTTCAGCTATTTCGGTTTCTTTTTCATGAAGGTGATCATGATATTTTTTCGCCGCAAGTTCTTGAATTTGAAGCCATTTTTTATTTTGACTCTTATAATTAATCACTGCCATAATTATGCTTACACTTGACATCGGAAGAGTGTAGAAAAGTGTATTAACGTTTCTTGTAAATGAACTTACAAGCAACATAACCGTTATCATCAGACAAGGCGGTAATAATATTGAAAGCCATGACACTGAAGGTTTAGAACCGGTACTTGGAGGAGATAAAATTTCAACTTCCGAAGTAACGGCAGTCCTTCGTATTCTTGGAGAACGATAAAACGAAGGATAAGGCTTTTTCAGTGTAAATCCTGTAGAATTAGCAAAAACAAGATTTTCGGAAAAAATAACATCTCCGGGAGTATTCTTGAATTTCAAAGTACAATTTGCAAACTCAAAAATGAAACCCCCGATAAAAATTTCAGCGTTTTCATGTAATTCTGCGATGCCTGAAGTGATTAATTTTCCGTCAACAAAAACTCCGTTACGGCTCTGTCTGTCTTTGATTATCCATTTGTTATCTTTATTTTTCCGAATAACAGCATGACGTGAAGACACAAGCGAACCTTTTAAGCAAATATCATTTTTTACAGAACGTCCGATACTGATTTCGTTTAATTTGTTGACAGATAAAATTTCAGCGTCGCAACAATTTTCAAAAACCGCAAGCATAACACGATCAGTTATGTTTACGGTATCGCCTGCCGAAAGTATCCTGTTGACAGCCTTATATCCCATTATGCTAAATGGTGTGCGGGAAAATAAATTTATTCCGTTATCCGCAAATCTAAAAATCAAATGACCCGACATTATATTAGAATCCGAAAGTTTGACCGTGTCATTTTCTCCAGCTCCTGCTGTGATGTATTCACCGGTTCTTAGAGTTGCTTTTTTGATTTCGTTTCCCGTGTAAAAAATAAGTAAATAATTCATATCAAGCACCGCAAATTACTTTTATTAAGAATGCCGCCTAAAAAATTTCCAGATTAAAAATCCGCCGACTGACAAGCCGAGTATTCCAAATCCTGCATTACAGCCAGCAAGGAATAACAAAATCTTCAAAATGTAAACCGTAATACTCTTGCTCGCTGATAAAAACATTGTCGCAAGAAACTGTTTCGGCACAGTATCAAGTTTTACGCCCAGAAAATTGCTGACTTCAAAACCTCCCGTAACACCATTTAATACTCCCATTAAGCCGAAAGACGCTTTTAACGAACTTCCCGTAAAATCTGACGACTCGGCATAAAATAATCTTAAATCGCTTACCTTTGTTCCGACTAAATCATCAGACACTGTAACTGCGAAAACATAATAGCCGTCCTCAGATACTGTTATCGTGTTGAGTTTAGCCATAAACTCGTAATTATCATTTTTAACCTGCTCTCTCATTGCTTGAGTAGGTTCCGGAGGATTTGCGGTTGTGAAATCTCTGCTCGTTAAAAGTTTGATTTCACTTCTGTCAACGCTGATATTATCTGCAAGTTTTTGAATGATGTCATCACTTAATTCAACTGGAGCGATTATTGCAACGTTAAGCTCAGTAGGAGTTTCTGTTTGAGTTGTAGTTTCTGTTCCTACTTGTTCGGTCGTAGTATTAGTGTCATTTCCTATTTCTATATATTCTGTATTTGACCACCGATTACCTGATATATTTTTTTCTATACCATTAGCAAAAGAGTAGCCAATAATGGCTCCTTGATACTTTCCGCCTGATAACGTTGCGTTTGAAATACACTGAGTAACATTTGCTCCTGAAAAACCAGCTACAATACCTCCAACACATGGAGTAGCACTCGAAACATCGTAGGCAGTACTTACTGAAATTGTTGATTGAGATAAAGTTTCACAACTAATGACACTACTTTCGCTCATAAATGCAACAATGCCTCCTGCCCTTGCCCAATTATTTGCTGTTGCTGAAACTGTTCCGCTAAATTTACAATTTCTTATCGTGCCATTTTCACAACGTCCTACAATTCCTCCAGCTTCAACATCGTCTAACTTTTGTTTATCAGCATTAGTAGCAATAGCTCTTACTGTACCAGTAAAATTACAATTTTCGATAGTTCCCATTTGTAACCTCTTAACAATTCCACCAATGTACAAAAGTGAACTTGTAGAAGTAAATTCTTTGCTCTCTTGAACAGTTCCCTGCACATTCAAATTTTTTATGGCAACATCAGTGCTTGTTGTTACATCATGAAAAAGAGCATTAATTCCAGTTTCTGAATTAATTTTTATTACATGATTTTGTCCGTCAAAATGTCCCTTAAAACTATTATTAGCTCCTTCAAAACTGATTTTTCCTATACCAATCCAATTGATTTCATTTGTCAAATCAATATCTGAATTGAGTTTATAGTATTTTCCTGTTTCAGAGTAAGAATTAACTCTATCTCGCATTAACTTAAAATCTTCAACAGAACCAATAATATACGCATCATCCCAACTGTTGCCTGTATTATTATCATAATACGCAGCAAACGCCCCCGAAGTCGCAAAAACAACCGACATCAACGCAATAAAAATCAACGCGAAAATCTTTTTCCTGTTAAACAAATTTAACAATTTTTACACTTTCCTTTCCTAAAATAAAACACAAAATTATTTTTTCTTCTTTTTGTCATTCTTAGATTTCGATGTACGCTCTTTTGATGACGAAGAAAAAACTTTCTTTTTCACAAGATCATCAGCTTCTCTTTGAGTGATTGGCTGAATCCTGTCTCCCTTACGAATGTGTGAAGCCCTGCCGCCGTTTTTGATTACCTGAGCAGTGCATAAATCCCTTTGTACTTCCGTAATTTTCACGATTGCAACGAGATTTAATTTTTTACCTACTGAATTTCCCTCAAGGTCGAACAACTCCTTTCCTTCAGAATAAACACGAAACAAATTACCCGGAGCAATGCCCCAGTTTTCGCCTGCATTTATGGTTATTTCTTTAGTATTGACATCAACAACTTGAGCATATTCATCGGCTAAAGTTTCACGAATATGAAAACCTGCACGAGATACAGCCTCTGCTATTGCCGGAATTTCAATTCCCGAAAAATCATTGTCGTTAGTTTGAAAACCGTAAAAATTAAATCCTGACCCTTTTTGTGAGGAACTTCCGCTTTCAGAGAATGAATGAATAATTTTACTCGTTTCAACTTCAACAACACGAACATCGATAGTAGCAGTAACATCTTGCTTGGTTTCATTTACAAGCCATAAATCAGTTGTTTTAGTTTTCCGTTCGAGATTTGTAACAGCTCCTAACAACATGTATTGGCAACCGATTAATTTTCCGAGTTGAATTACGGTATCATCTTCAAAACGTCCTGATTTAGTCAGTTGATGTTCATTAGCGATTTCGTCAATTCTGTCTCGTTCAACAATAATTATTGATTTCGAGTTTGTGAGCATTCTCGAAAAAATATCTCCGATTGCCTCTGCTTGTTTCTCAGTAACACCTTCAGCCCTGCTTAAAAATTTCATTACTCCGAGTCTTATAGGTTTCTTTTCCTCAGAATGAGCAGGTGAAATTGAGAGAACAAAAAACATCATAAAACAAATTACTAAAAATTTTTTCTTCATTATTTCTCTTCTCCAATTCTTTTATCAGACAATTTAAGTTTTTCAGCTTCTGCAAAGGATATAGCTTCGATTTTGTCGCCCTCACGAATCAAAATAGGCTTTTCCGTTTGAAGTTCTTTTTCCTCCGTGTCTCTTTTCTTGGATTTACGCTTTGTTTTTGCTGATTTTTTGTCAGTTTTCTTTATATTTTGCTGTTTATCGACATCGTTATTGACAATTTCAGTAACAGCAAATTCATTTTGTACACTGACAACACGTAACAAAGCAAGATTAATTTCTCTTTTTCCAAGATATTTACCGTTCAAGTCAAAAATTTCTTCACCTTCCTGATAAACTTTGTAAAGCGAGCCGACATTTACACCTGACGCTCTGCCTCTGTTGATGCGAATATTATTTTTATTTACAGAAATAATCATCGCATACTCATTTGCTAAAACCTTTCGTACATCATCAACAAGTCTTGAGGAAGCAGCTTCAAGCGCACGCAAATATGTTGGTTCTCCATAGTTATTTTGTTTAGCTAATTTTATTGCACTGCCGCTTTTAGAGAACGACAAAACGATTCTGCCTGTTAATACCTCTACAACTCTCGCTTCTAAGGTTGCCCTATATTCATGATTATCATCTTCAGCATTGTTAGTAGGATAATCATAGTAAGTATTAGAGAAAAACTTAGTACTTGAATGTTTATGTGCTACTTCTACGATAGAACCTAATAACATATATTGACACCCGGCAACCTGACCTAATTTTATGATTGAATCATTATTATCTGCATTCACTTTCAAGCCTTGCTCCATAGCTATTACCCTTAAACGTTCACGTTCAATAACAGAAATAGAGGGTGAAACTTGAAGCATTTTTACTACCATATCTGAAACTGTCATCGAGTAATCACCTGTCAGTGTACTGGTACGAATCAAGAAAGGCATAACACCAAGTCTTATTTTTTCCGCAGCATTTGCAGATACCGAGACAAGAAAACACAAACAAAAGCTGAAAAATAAAATTTTCTTTATCATAATTAATCACCGTTATCAATTTTTTCAATCAACGTTTTTGCCGGTTGATAATTCGGATTTACAAATAATGCTTTTGAAGCCCATTCTCTCGCCTCAATATACATTGATAACTCAAAAGCATACCTGCCTGTATTGTATGCAGCAAGATAATCACTCATATCTGCATCAGAGAGCTTTTTGTATGCTTCATATTTATTTTTAGCCGAACTTCCCTTAGCAGCTTTCAAATGTGCATTAATTAAAGAATTTTCTTTCTTTGCGTTATATCCGTAACTTCTAATTACTTTTTTAGCATCAGTTGAAGAGTTTTCAAATCTCTTTCTTTTTGTTGAATTATTCAACAAGCCTTCAAGTGAAATATCCTGTTTATTTTTATCTGAAGCCTGTGAATTTTTCTGATTCTTTATATGCCAAATGCCTCTTTGATAATCAGAATACAAAACTGGCTCAAGTCTGCTTCCGACACTCGGAGAATAAGAATTAGAAAGTGCAAGTTTAACCTCAGCTATGCTAAATGCATCTTGAACCTCTTTAACAGAAATTACAGCTTCTGTATCGCCATCATTTTGTCCTTCAGCATAAACGCAGAATAAATCATCAACCTGAACTCCCGAAGAACTACCTCTGTTGATAATTATTTCTTTGTCATTAACCGAAGAAATCTGAACAGGTTCATTGACTAAAACTTCCCTTATTCTATGACCTATATTTGTAGCAACTGAAGCAATAGCTCTGTTTTCAAGATTATCAAAATCGACCTCTACATTTTTCAAAACGCCGTTGCCATCCTGAGTAACTACATCTGACTGTGCAGCACTGCCTTGTTCAGTAAATGCCATCTTTACTTGACTCGTTGCTGCCTCCACAAGCCTTACATCAACCTTTGCGAGTAATTCATGAGTCTCTGTTACAATATTTTCTTTTTTTGCGTTGTTCGCCTCAGCTATATCACTGATAATTTGAAGTCCCAAGAAAATTCCCGCTGCAGTACTACTCATGTTAGATGTGTAGAGTTTACTATAATCTGCTCTCGGTGTAGGTCTGATATAACGTCCTGACACTGTATCTCTTTCATTCATTTCCGTTACAGAACCTACTAAAACGTACTGACAACCAATCAATTTTCCTATTTGAGCTGCTGTTTCTGCATCAATAAGACCTGCAAGATTTAATTTATGTTCCTTTTTAATAGCTTCAAGCCTGTTTCGTTCAACAATGACTATTTTATCAGAATTTGATAATGTCCTTGAAAGTATATCAGTTATTGACGCTGCACCTTTCGCTGAAACTCCTTCTGTTTTACTGTCGAATTGCATAACAGCTATCCTCATAACTCCTGGAGGAAGTGCAGGAAGAGGTTTAAGAGCCGAAGAAGTTTTTTCTTTTTTCAATGATTTATCGGATGTCTTTTTTGAAGTTGACTTTGCAACTGTCGGTTGAATTTCAACTTTTTTCACTTCCGGACGTTGAGAAGGAAAAGCCGCAAGTTTTCCAGATTTAACTTTATCTAAATATTCATCAACTCCGCCGTGTCCTCCAGCACTCCTCATAGGGTCGATAACATCATCAACTCGTAACGTTGTAATATATCCTCCATCAGGGATAATCTCCGCTACACTTGAATCTTCATAGACATCTTTAACCTGTATTATAGCTAAGGAAACTGTCTTTGAAGATTCATCAGTCGTTCCGAAAACATCATCTAATCCGTCATCGAATTGGGTTTTTACAATATAGGTATCTCCTATTTCAACCTTTGATTTTGTCCCTCTATTAATGAAAACATCATTATTTACAATTTTTGTGATTTTTGCAACATCACCTGTTACGCTATCCTGAAAGTTAGCGATCGCCTTTGCAAAAGCCTTGCTAATTTCTTGCTCTCTGATTTGTTCATCAACAGAATTTTTCTCTTTTTTAGATTTTCTCGATTTTGATTTTGACGACGAAGTTTTAGCTTTACTTGCAGATTTCTTTTCTGTCAATGTTTTGATTTGAGCATAGCCTTGAAAGTGATTGTCTTTAAGGTTTTTTGGAGGATTTTCGGCATCATAAACCATAATACCAGCATAAACACTTGTTTTACCGTACATGACAACACCATTAATAAGATAACGACAATTCCTATCTTTTGCCATTTTCACGTTTCCCGCAATTTGATTGTTTATAGCAAATTCAGTAAAATTCATATCATCAGCTTTTGTACTCATTTTTTTCCGATAATATGGTTTATATTCACCATTTTTGTCTCTTTGAGGTGCCATTGCTTGAGTTTCTTCCATTATTTCTTTCATATACTCTTCACTCGTGATCTCAACAACTTCGAACATTCCTGTGTTTGACAACTCAGCCATGAACAGTTTTTTACACTGTTCACTGAGTTTATCACGTCTCCTAAGTTCTGCTTGAGAAGTATAATCTACAACATTATCTTCATCAATGAAACTGAAGAACGAAACAGCAACTCTCGTTGCAGACCATGCACTCGAACAAAAAGCACATGCGACAAACAAAAACATTGACAACATTAAAAACTTAAACAACTTCATAATATAACCTGCTTTCTAATAAAATTTATTTTAAGAATTCCGCTAACCTGTTTCTTGAAAAATCATTGTCAGCAATAATTCTCATAGCCTCTTCCTCAGTTATCTGTTCAGCTTTATCATCGTTTCTAATATTTGTAAATATTCCTCCAATGACTTCAGCAGTACAGTAATCTGTTCTTACTTTTTTTACTTTAGCTACAGCAACATTAAATTTTTCATGTCCCAACGAAGAACCATTGAAATCAAAGACTTCTTCACCCTCGAAAAATATTTTGAAAAATACATTTTCATGTATACCTGATAAAGTCCCCTTATCTATATTAATTGTTCCAAGTACTGAATCTTTCGATTTTTTGCTCTTAGATTTCTTTTTATTTTGTGTAACTGATTGCAAAGATGATATTCTCGGATATTCTCCTGTTAAATAAGCACATATTTTTTCAGCAGCCATTGATGCTGCAGAAGATAAAGCTGCATTTCTACTATTTTCAAAATCTTCCATTCGTTCTTTTAGAGAGATAGCTTTTTTTATTGAATATGAGTCAGATGCTTTTCCTATACCAGACGTTGAAAAAATAATATCTCCGGTTTTAATTTTAATCAATTTTACATCAATCGTGTTTGATGAATTTAACAATGTACCCAACACCAAATATTCGCAATCTTTGGATTTACCTGCTGAAACATAATTTTCATCTGCTTTTGTATGATAAAGCTGAAAACTCTTGCTACTGACAACTTCAATATTATTTGAAGATTCCGCAAGATATTTCATAAAAGTTTCCGTAAAAGGTATCAAAAGGACACTTGGCATAGTACCTGTTTTATCAACAAGTTCAGCTACTCCCACACGAATCGGTGCAGCTTCTGAAACTGAAAAAAGCATAAACAGCAAAACTAAAAATACCATCAACAATAAAGTAAATTTTTTCATTACATGAACCTCCTTAAATTTTATTCCCAACCACGAGCCTTAATCGCTTTAACATGTTTCAAAACTGCGTCTCGGGTTGCCTTTCCAAGTATTCCGCCGTAAGTTTTGTTTTTGCTGCCTATAAAAAATTGTGAGAACTCTAAACCGCTGCTTTTACCGAGCTGTTTAGCCTGACCTTGTTCAACAGCACTGTAAATAACTCTGCTCGTAGTATTGTCAATAATACGAATATCAAGAGCGACATATGCGGTTTTAGCTTCGGCAATACTTCCTATAATTACTGAAAATCCGCTCTTCTTCTCATTGTAAAAATAAACTGTTATAGCCCCTGTCATTGAATATTGAGCACTGTGAATTTTCCCAACTTCTAAAACCATAGTCGGATCAACTAAACCAGATTGACTTAATTCAATTTCTTCAGCTATATAATCAAATTTTTCTCGCTCAACAAGGTCAAAAACTCCAGCTTTATCTAACTCTGTAACCATCATATCCATTACAGCACCTGCTGGAGCATTTTGTTCTTCGGTTCTGTCCTCAAATGCTCTTACCGAAAGTCTCGGTCTTGCATAAGAAACCTGAGAGAAAAATATAACGCACAAAAAAACTATTGATAATTTTGCAGAAAATTTCATGATATACTCTCCTGTGAATTAAAATAATTGCAACATTCCATTTTTCACAGCCTCGTCAACAGCTTTTCTGATAGCTTCGGCTTCAGTATATCCTACTTGTTTACTATCAGAAGTTTTACCGCCGAGCTTAACCCCGTTTGATTTCACTGCAAGTACTGCGGCTGAAGCTGTTGCAGTGAAAAGTTTTAATCTATTCTCTTTAGCTTGTTCGGGGATTACATTCGCTATAATTGTTGCAGCAACACTATAGCTTGCATTAATTTTCAAGATTTTTTCAAATTCCCCATATAAAGCATATCGGGCAGCTTGAGCTCTTGCGGCAGAAGCACGAATCTTCTTCATTTTACCTTCGTCAACAACTCTATAACCTCGATTGACAAGCATATTTATTATATTTGCTTCAACCCTTGATTTATGAGCCTCATCGCCGACAACAATAACCGCAATATCTCCCTTTGTAGGCAAAACTGAATCTTCAGAAAAGGCTTCAGAACTACAACAAGTTAAAAAACATAAAACAACGCATAAAATTATCTTGAATCTAAAATTCAAAATTTTATCCTCCTTAAAAATATATTTTCACCAGCCCCAATTTAGGAGACCGCCGCTTTTTTCATTATCTACATTTAGCTTTCCATAAATGGCACCTGATGAAAAACTCTCGATTTTTACTCCATTCTTTTCAAGAAATTCAGCAACATTCTTTTCTATTTTTGTTATTTCAGCACCGTCTGGCAGATATACAACTATTTCAAGTGTATTATCATTGTATTTTCCAGAAAGTTCTTTGCTGGATTCCTTCAAGTAATCTCGTAATTTGTTTTCTATTTCGCCGGCTTCGCTATAAGAAGAAATATCAGAAATTTTTACGCTAATGGCGGAATTTTTATATATAACTTCTTTTTGAGTTTCTTTTACGACATTCGCATTTATAGTTTGTGTTGTAAGAGAATTAATATTAACACCATGTTCTGATAAAAATGATGCTAAATCTCTGGCAGAATATTTTGATACAAAATCAATTTCGAGAAAATTATTACTGTATGAACGTTCAAATAATTTACCTTTGAGCTCTCCAAGTTGTTTTTCAATTTTTTCAACATCGCTGAATATGACATTCGCAATTTTGATATTGACATTGATTCCCTCAATAACAGAACCTGCAGAAGCCATATTATAAGCAATTTTGTAAACTATCTGCTCTGCAGCCTGAGCCGCAGCACTTCTGAAACATCTGTCAGCTCCACTTCCTACAGAACCTACAGGTTTTCTGCCCGTTGACGAGGAAACTGTTTTAGAACTTATTTGGTAAGCTGTTTGGGTAAGAATTGCTTTTAATTGAACTGTTCCGCTGACACCGTAAAGAGTAACTCCATGAACTTTTTGTTTTGCATAAGCTCCAGCCGTAGCTTTGCCGATAACGATTATATCAGCTCTCAGAGTTCGTGCAGCTTGTGAAAGTTTTACAGGGTCATCAAAAGCGGTTGCGGGTGCAAGATTAAGAAGGGTTCGTGCCTGGTCTGGGTCAACAATAAGGTAACCGGCCTGTTCGAATATTCGTAAGAGTTCGCTTTCGGTCGTTGATATGAACGGAGACCCCCCCCCCAACTTTCTCATCAACCAAAATCATAACTCTTGGATTACCAAGAAGCGTGATAATGTCAGAACCTATCAAATCATCTAAGGCTCTTTCATTAATCTTACAAGTACCAACTATATTAAGAGTATCATTCTCAGAAACTTGTTCGCTATCAATCTTAAAATTTTTTACAAGACCTGAGATTTTCGATGAAACTTTTTCAAGAACAGCGTCATAATTTTCTTTTTCTTTAATTCCGGGCATTATTTCATCTAATAATTTTTCGGAGAGAGTATTATATGCCGCTTTCTTTGCCTCTTCTCGAACTACAGATTTTTTTCGTTTATTAATTGTAGCTGAGCCTGCAATATTATCAATAACATAAACACCGTTTTCGAGTTTCATCTTTGCAAAAACAGGTTCAGGCAAAAGAAAAAAAATTCCTAACAAAACTATAAAAACAAAAACGACAAATGACACACTATTTTTCATTTATCCCCAGCCTCGCAGTAAAAATATAAAATATGAAACACTATACTCTCTAAACATTTTTAACCTTTACTAATCAATAATAATGCTTAATTACATTCTAATCTATGATCTATATTCAAAATATTTTTAAGAATATCCGTTAAAATTCCAGACGTTTCTAACATTTTACGAGTAACTGAATTAAAATAAAATACAAATAATATTGATAAAAAATTACTCCATGTCATCTTTCTTTTACCATTTTCTAATAACGAATACGTCTGACGTGAAACACCTATAATTTCACTTAATTCATTTTGAGTCATTCCTCTTTTTGCTCTTAAAACGGGTAATTCATAAATTAATTTTTTTATTAATTCACTTTTATTAACTTCTTCCATATATGCACTCCAATCAAAAAACTTAAAAATTATATTTTTTTATAATATACATTATGTCGCAAAATATGTCAATAATTAAGATTTTATTACATCTTTTTCATTAAAACTAATGTTATAATCTTAAAATATATTATAAAAAGATGGTGTCAACATGGCAATGACAAATGAAATTTTAGGCTTCGTTACTTTTTGGGAAAATCATGGAGACGAGAAAAGCGATACTCAAAAATTCTGGATTGATTTATTACGTAATGTTTTAAGTCTTGAATATCCTGAACGTTTTATTAAGTTTGAAAAACGTGTAGCCCTTGAACACATGAGTTATATTGACGCTTATATTCCATCAACTCGAACTATTATTGAACAAAAAAGTTTTGATGTGAATCTCGATAAATCAATAATGCAGTCTGACGGAACTTCAATAACCCCTTTTCAGCAGGCTAAACGTTATTCTGATTGGCTGCCGGATTCACAACGTGCCCGCTGGATTGTAATTTGCAATTTTCAGGAGTTCAGAATCTATGACATGGAAAAACCGAAATCAAAGCCTGAAATTATTTCGCTCCAGTCTTTGAAAACTCAATGGCATAAATTATCGTTCCTTGTTGACGTAAACACTACAAACATTCGTGAAGTTGAATTATCTGTAAAAGCTGGAAAATTAGTCGGAAAACTTTACGACTCGTTGCTTAAACGTTACATAAATCCTGACGATAAGGAATCGCAGCGCAGTCTCAATGTTTTTTGTGTTCGCGTAGTTTTTCTTTTATACGCTGAAGACGCAGGATTATTTAAGAAAAATCAATTTCATAATTATTTGAAAGCTCGTGAACTTGTCGCACGTAATGCCTTGCGTGATTTATTCATCGTTCTCAACCAAAGACCTGAGGAACGTGATCCTTATCTTGAAGCTGACTTGAAAGAATTTCCGTATGTGAATGGCGGTTTATTTTCAGGGAATGACATTGAACTTCCTCAACTTGACGGCGAACCTTTACGGATAATCCTTGAAGAGATGAGCGAGAGCTTCGATTGGTCTGGAATCTCTCCTACAATTTTTGGAGCAGTCTTTGAGTCAACCCTTAACCCAAAAACTCGGCACTCTGGTGGAATGCACTATACTTCAGTTGAGAATATTCACAAGGTAATCAATCCTCTGTTTCTTGACGAATTAAATAAAGAGTTTGACGCAATAATTAAAATCCCAGTTTCACGAAGTCGAACTCAAAAATTACGAGCATTCCAGAAAAAATTAGGAACTCTGAAATTCTTTGATCCTGCCTGCGGTTCTGGAAATTTTTTAACGGAGTCTTATTTGTCATTGAGAAGGCTTGAAAATAAAATTTTGTCCTTGATTTCAAAACAGATTTCATTTGCAGATTCTCAAGATGAAACAGCTATTCAAGTTTCAATTTCGCAATTCTACGGCATTGAAATAAACGATTTCGCTGTGTCAGTAGCTCGAACTGCCTTATGGATTGCAGAAGCTCAAATGTGGAACGAGACGAAAAATATAATTCTGTTTTACGGCGATTTATTACCCCTGAAATCTTATAACAATATTATCGAAGGTAATGCCTTACATATTGACTGGAATGAAGTTGTAAAATCCAGTGAAGTAAATTTCATAATAGGTAATCCGCCTTTTATTGGGCAGTCTGTGAGGACAAAAGAACAGTCTGACGATATGGCATTTATCTGGGGAAAAGGTGAAATTGAAACTAAGCTCGATTACGTTATATGCTGGTATAAGAAGGCAATCGATTACATAAAAGGTACGACGGTAAAAGTTGCATTTGTTTCAACTAATTCAATTTGTCAGGGCGAGTCTGTTCCGACATTCTGGAAAAAAATGATTGATGACGGAGCTGTAATTAATTTTGCTTATAAGCCCTTCGTTTGGAGCAGTGAAGCTATCGAAAAAGCGGCTGTTCATTGTGTCATAATAGGATTTTCAAATTTTGAAAGCAACGAAACAAAATTTATATTTGACGGAGGTAACAAAACGGAAGCCTCGCACATTAATCCTTATCTTTATGACGCACCGGACATATGGATTACGAATAGAATTAACAAACCTCAAAATGGTCTACCGAAAATGACAACAGGAAGTCCTCCTACAGATGATGGCGGATTGCTAATGACAACAGACGAAAAATTACAATTAGAGGCAAAATATCCGATTTTAACGAAATACATCAAACCGTTTATAGGTGCACGTGAATTTTTACACGACAAGATCGGAGCATTTTCACGCTATTGTTTTTGGTTTAAGGACGGCAACCCTTCAGATTATACAAACATTCCTGAAATTAAAGCCCGACTTCAAAAAGTCAGAACCATTCGAGGACGGAGCAATGCTAACAGGATTCAAAAAATGGTTGACTATCCCTATCTATTCTGTCAAATCAGACAGCCGGAGTCAACGTACTTAGTAATTCCGAGAGTTTCATCGGAAACGAGAAAATATATCCCCTTAGGTTTTATTTCGCCTGACGTAATAGCGAGCGATGCTTGCATTATTATTCCTAATGTTTCAATTTATGAATTTGCAATTTTGTCATCGAGGATTCACATGGCTTGGGTGAATATAGTTGCTGGAAGATTGAAAAGCGATATTCGTTATTCACCATCGGTTTATAATAATTTTATTTGGCCGTCTCCGAATGAAAAACAGAAATCAAAAATTGAATCGACAGCTAAAAAAATTCTTGATATTCGAGCACAATTCCCCGACAGTTCGCTTGCTGATTTATACGATCCTTTGACGATGCCGGAAGAATTATTGAAAGCTCACAGATCAAATGATGCGGCGGTTTGTGAGGCTTACGGTTTTGATAAAGAAATTAGCGATGAGAAAATAGTTGCAGAATTAATAAATATGTATAATAATATTATAAATATTCATTAAAGAGAGAGAAGAGAATGTAAGCATACTTAAAGGAGAGTTTTTTGTGAATAATCCTAAATTATTTCTAAGTTATCCTGCCTCTGAAATTAAATTAGTTCAACATGTGTCAGATTACATGAATAATTATGGGCTTGATACTTGGTTTGCTGCTCAAAATCTTCCAGGCTTAGAATTTTGGCCGAAAGAAATAGTTGAATCGATAAAAAATTGTGATGCCTTTGTTATCTTTTTCAATAAAAAAGCAGATGATAGTACTTATATTCAAAATGAAGTGTCAATAGCGGTTGAAAATAAAAAACCTATTTTTTGTCTTAGACTGGAAAATGTCGAACCTGATAACTTGAAAATTTTTCTCAACACCAAGCAATGGCATGATTGGTTTAACAAGAAAGATGATTCTATTCTTGAAACGCTTACTCAAGGTATTATTAAAATTCTTACAAAGTCAGCTCATTATGAACCTAAACGCAAATTAAAAATTTCAAAAAAAATCTTTGTCGTTTCAACAATTATTTTACTTACAGCGTTAATGATTTTTCGTTTATTAACAAATGATGTTGTTATTGAAGAAAAAAGTTTTTTCCCGTTGAACTTAAAAGAAAAGGTTACTGTAATTGCAAAGACTCCTGATACTGTTTACTCGGATCATGCCGAAAACATTATCACGGAATTAATGACTCAAAAAGGCTATAACATAATCGACAAAATAAACGCAAAAAAAATAAATAATAACTACGACAGGAAAAAAATCTTTCGTAAAATTCTTGGAAATTTTTTGAGCAGTTTTTTGAATTTTGACGTTAAAAATCATGGTATTTCGGAAATTATAATATCTTTCAATATAAGTGAACCAAGAGAAAATGAGTTTCAATTTTTCAGTGCAACAGCTTCAGTTACGCTTAGCATAGTTACACCTGACGGGGAAATTTTTTCTGCTAAAACTATGGAAAGTAACGGACTTAGTTATTCCGGTGATAGTGCCCAGTTAAAAGCCCTTGATAACGCTATAAATTCTGCGACTTCAGAATTATTCAAAGACTTGAAGGAGTGAAAAATCGTGAAGAAAAAAATTTTTGTTGCCTTCATTTTTATTTTTATTTTCGCTGTAAATTCTTTAGCAAACGAAACTATCAGAGCATGTATTATTCGTTTCACTTCAAAAACTGCTAATGATGAACAGATTGATGAAATCATGAATACTTTAACGGGAGTTTTAGCAAATTCAAAATTTTTTACTCTTGTCGAACGTGAAAATTTAGATGTTGTTGGCCGTGAACAGAAAATGAATATTTCAGGACTTGTTGATCCTTCAAAAGCAGTTGATATTGGGAAATTAGCAGGTTGTCAATATATTATCATGGGTTTTCTTGAACATCAGGAAAATTTAACAATTCATGCCCGTGTAGTAAATACTGTAAACGGTGAAGTAATTTTTTCGCAGTTCGAACCTCTTTTATCCCTTGATGAAGACTCTATTTTTACGGCTTCATCAAGGCTTGCTTATAGAATATTAGAAGAATTTACGGAAGATTATCCGAAAGTTACAAACATAAAGGACGGATTTATCACGATCGACAGAGGCAATAATTATGGTGTTTGTGTCAATGATCTTTACCGTGTTTATGCTGAGGGAAATAATGCTGATAAATTCAATTCTAATCTTGGAAGGAAAATTGTGAACATCGCAGTTATAAAAATTATTTCAGTGCGTGAGAATTACAGCGTTGCAAAAATTTTTGATGAAGCCGGAAATTATGATTCAATATGGCATGGTGATAAAGTCGAACCTCTTTCACTGAAAGAAGCTGATTCTTTAATCGTCGAAAAAGATTTTGCTGAAAAACGCCCTGATAAAAATTTTATAAAACTCGAAGAAGTCGAAAAGATAATTGCTGAAGCCGAAAACGGAGATTCAGAATCTCAATGGAAACTCGGTTCACTGTATGAACAGGGAATGCGAGTCAAACAAAGTTATTCGCAGGCTGTTAAATGGTACACTAAGTCGGCAGAACAGGGAAATGTAAAAGCTCAAAATAATTTAGGTTACATGTATTCAAACGGATTAGGAGTTCCGAAAGATAATAAACAAGAGTTTGAATGGTATATGAAGGCAGCAAAACAGAATCTTCCGGCTGCTCAATTTAATATTGCTGAAATGTATCGTAACGGCCAGTACGTTGAAAAAAATTCAAAACTTGCTATTGAATGGTACATGAAAGCGGCAGAACAAGATTTGGCAGAAGCTCAAAATGCACTCGGCGATTTATATCATTACGGAGGCGGTGATTTAGCTGATTCAGATCAATATCATTTTGTTGAATATGATAAAGCTGATAAAGAAAAGAACGGCGGAATAAAAGTAAATTATTATCAGGCTGTAAAATGGTATAAAAAGGCGGCTAATCAAGGTTACACTAAGGCAGAATATAATCTCGGCATGATGTATCACAAGGGACTCGGAGTGAAAAAAGATTTTAACAAGGCTCTTGAATGGTACGGTAAGGCTGCTGATAAAGGTTTTGCTCCGGCGGCAGAGGCTTTGAAAATTCTCGGAGTTGCACGACATGAACAAAAAAATTATTATGACACTTACAAATTTTTGTCAGAAGATAATTCTTATTATTTTTCGACTTCGATTTCGTCAGAATAAAATTAAAACGTAAAAGGAATGATCATATTTATGAGATTATCGGGAATTTTTAAGTTATTATTTTTTGCGTTTTTAAGTTTTTCGGTATTGGCTTTTGCTGATGAACCCATAAGAATCGCTGTTACAGGATTTTCGAGTAAGGTGCAGTCAATTTCCGAATCTCAACTTGATTCAATTACCGGTGCATTTATTCATATGCTGACAGAAACGGAAACTTTAAGAGTTCTTGAAAGACAAGAAATTAATGCTTTGATTCGTGAACAAAATCTGAGTATGTCGGGTTTAGTCAGTTCTGAAACTGCTGTCGAAACAGGAAAATTATCAGGCTGTCAGTACATTTTAGAAGGCAATATTTCAAAACGACGTTCCATAATCTTAAGTGTAAAAGTTATTGATGTTAAAAGCGGTGAAATAATGTTTATACTTTCTGAACAGGCAGAGTCTCCCAAACTTTCCGCACTTCTTGATTCAAGTTCAAGACTCGGAAACAGAATCAGAGAACAATTAACAGATGAATATGCTTATGTTGTAACTTCCAATCAAAATGGAGAAATCATAATTAACAGAGGCAATACAGCTCTTGTTCAGCCGGAAAGTTTCTACAAAATTTATAATGAATGGCATGAATTAAAAAAGTCTGATTCAGATGACATTATTACAAATGAAGAGACATTGCACACGGAAGATATTGCAGTAGTTCAAGTTGTAGAAGTTATGGAAAAATTCAGCGTTGCAAAAATTGTTGAAGGAGGTAAAGACCCTGACATTACAATATTAAGAGGAGATAAAGCTGCACCGATAACAAAATCAGAAGCTGAAACACTTATTGCAATGAAAAATTTTACTTCTCGAAGACATAATATTCTAAATAGAATGACTGACTATAAAATTAAAAATGCCGAAGTCGGAGATCACGGTCAAATGGTTGTACTTGGTCTTATGTATTATAATGCTTTCGGAGTTAAACAGGACTACAAAAAAGCATTTGAATGGTGGTCAAGGGCTGCTGAACTTAAAAACACGAACGCTTACATGAATCTCGGAGCTATGTACTTTGAAGGAGAGTATGTCAGTCAGGATTCTCAAAAAGGGCTTGAATGGTTCCTTAAAGCTGAAGAAGAGTCGCATTATCCCGGTTTTCAAGGTATGCTTGGAGATGTTTACATAAGAGGCAGAGGGGGTATAAAACAAGATTATGAAAAAGCATTTTACTGGTACAGCAAAGCAGCGGAACAAGGCTGGGCACCATCACAAAATCAACTTGCTTTCATGTATTATCATGGATTAGGAGTGAAGAAGGATAATAAAAAGGCATTTGAGTTTTACATGAAGGCTGCTGAACAAAATGATTCTGCCGGTATGTATAATCTCGCATCAATGTACATGAGCGGACAAGGAGTAGAACAAGATTATAAAAAGGCTATTGAATGGTACGTTAAAGCCGCTGAAATAGGAAATCAGGACGCAATTAATAATCTTGGTATGATGTACTTAAATGGCGTCGGAGTTGAGAAAGATTATAAAAAAGCTCTGGAGTATTTTTCTGAGGCGGTCGAAGAAAATAATGCCGGCGCAATGAATAATCTCGGATTTATGTATGTTAAAGGCTGGGGAGTGAAAAAAGATTACAAAAAAGCATTTGAATATTTTGAAAAATCCTACTCACTTGGATGTCTTGCTTCGGCTAATCAGCTCGGCATAATGTACGAATACGGGTACGGTGTTGAAAAAGATTTTAACAAAGCAAAAGAATTATATAAAATAGCTGTTAAAACATACGGTTTTCCAGCATCAAAATATAATCTCGCCCGAATTTACAAAATCGAAAGTAATTATCAAGAGGCTATGAAATTTTTTATTGAAGCAGCTAAAATGGGCGATGTTAAATCTTCAATAGAAGCCGCTGAGATGTATTATAATGGCGTAGGTATTGAAAAAAATTTTAAGTCAGCATTTGAATGGTATCTTAAAGCCGCTGAAAAAAACGATAATAGTTCTCAAAACATGGTAGGCGTTATGTATCTTAAAGGCGAAGGAGTGAAAATTGATTACGATAAAGCCGAAGAATGGTTCAAAAAAGCCATATCAGGTAACCCTAACAATATTACTATAATCATAAATTTAGGTTACACTTATGAACTTCAGGGAGATATGAAAAAAGCACAAGAATATTATCACAAAGCAGCCTTGAAAATTACAAGTGAAGAAATCAGCAGATTTAGGCGTTTAGTTTCTGAGGGAAACAATAGAAGTCCTAAAAGTTTTCTGAAATATTTTGATGAAATTTTTAATAAATAAAATAAAATAAGAGTTATATCACATGTATACGGCTCTTATTCTCAAATTTTTATGACATTTTCAACAGATGTTGAAAAGTTTTTGACGGCAAGATTCATAATTTCAAAATCATCATAAAATAATCGTTCGATAATATCAAAAGCAGAATTATTATCAATTACAACATTGACATTTGTATTCGCTCCGGCTCTTAATAGCAGTCTGACGGTTTCACGTGTATTCTGTTTTATTGCCCTGACATCACATACAAAATCATCTAAAGCAAATGATAATGCTGTATCCCCAAATTCATTAGTTGTATTAACATCTGCTCCATGTTTCAAAAGAATTTCCGTAGCTCTTTGACAGCTTAATTGTGCTGCAAACATAAGTGCAGTAGTTCCATTTATATTTTTAGAATTTGAATCTGCACCATATTTTAATAGCATTTTAATCATTTCAATATAACCTTTGCCAGCTGCAACACTGATAGCAGGACCTGATATAAAAAATCTTTCTTCACCATAATAGCTGTAAGCATTGACATTGGCTCCCATATACAAAAGTCTTTCAGCCATTCTAATATTATCGCTTTTAATAACCTCTCCAAAAGCCTTATCAAGTATTTTTGAGTCAGGCTGATAAATTGACAAAACAAAATTTATAATGTCAAATGTCGGGTAAGTTACTGCAAACATAAAAGCTACTTGACACCATTTATCAAGAAGTCCCGCATTTGTAACATAATCTATAAGTAACTTTACATTTTCACTATCATAATTTTGATAAGCTGCAATCAGAGCTTTCGCACCATAAGTAACATCACACACAGGAAGTAATAGCTTCATAATTTCGGCTTTTTCAGAATTATTTTTAATTTCGTCTCTAACTAAAAGCAGTATATGATAATATTCGACTTCTGCTTTATATTCCAATAAAATTTTTATAATTTCCAAAGAAGACATATTAATAGCACACGTTAAAGCTGATTCTCCCTTACTGTTGCAGGCATTTACATTGAAACCTTTTTCCAATAATGATTTTACAGTTTTTAAGTCATTACATTTTATGGCATCAAATAACTTACTTTGTTCTTTCTTTATGTCATCTTTGGTTGAATAAAATTTATCTAATGCTTCATAATGATGTGATACTCTTGCCCATCTGTGTTCATGCTCCTCGATTCTTACCAAATCAGAAGATAATTTAATTTTTTCATTATTTAATTCAACGTTACAAACGGCATTATCTAAAATTTTTATGGCTTCATCACTTATATGAAATCTATCTGATATTCTACGCTTTCTATGTGCAATATAATTTGCTATTCTCCCGAAATCATCTTTAGCATTAATATCTGCACCGGCTTTCAATAATGCTGTAATTATTTCAGGAGTGCCGAACCATGATGCTCCCATTAGAGGTGTTCTGGCATACTTATCTTTTACATTTACATCAGCACCGGCTTTCAACAATGCTATAATAACATCGGAATTTAGACAAAATTTTGCAGCATTTGTTAATGCAGTTTCACCAAAATCATTTTTAGCATTTATATCCGCACCAGCTTTAAGTAAAAGAGCAATGATTTCAATGTTATTAGGTTTGTTATTATTGCTATATGTGTACATTAAAGCTGTATTACCTCTGTTATCTCTGCTATTAACATCGGCTCCAGCTTTTATTAACACGGCTACAATATCAATATCATTTCGCCATACTGCTTTCATCAATAATGTTTCGCTATTCTTATCTTTTAAGTTGACGTTACACCCTGAATTTATCGCTTCGACTATATCTTGAACAGGACGATTTTCGCAGAACTTATTAAATTCTTCATCGCTTATAATTTTCCTATCAAGTGCTTTTCTTCCGGTATTATCTTTCATATTAATGTCAGCACCATTTTCAAGCAACATATTCATGATTTCAATTCTATAAGACCATGATGCAGCCATTAGAGGTGTTCTACCGTATTCATCTCTTATATTTACGTCGCTTCCTGCCTCTATTAATCTCTTAACGAATTTTTTATTTCCGTTCCATGCAGCCCACATTAACAAAGACCAATAGCATTTATCATTTCCTATTAGTGCTTTGTCATTAACATCAGCACCAGCTTTCAAAAGCATATCGACAATATTATTTCTAAAAATATACGCTGTAAATGCAATAATAAGAGCTGTTCTATCACAATTATCCTTAATGTTTATATTAGCTCCGGCTTTTAGTAAAAAATTGACAACTTCTTCCTTTCCTTCATATACGGCCGACATAAGAGCAGTCATTCCGTTATTATCTTTAACATTAATGTCCGCCCCTGCCTCTATAAGAGTTTTTATAACATCAAGGTGATCGTCGTCTTCATCTATTTTTGAAATAATTTTCATAAGTGCTGTTTTGCCGTATTCGTTTTGAACATTAACATCAGCTCCGGCTTTTAACAGTGTTCTTATAATTTGTAAATTTGTTCCATATTGCATTGCAGAAGTTAAAGCAGTTTCGCCGATATTGTTTTTTACGTTTACATCAGCTCCTGCTCCCAATAATATATTAACGGCATCTATATTATTATAATGTACTGCCCTGATTAAAACAGTGTATCCTTCTTTATCTTTGTTATTAACATCAGCACCGGCTTTTATCAAGATATTCATGATTTTTATATCGTCGTGCTGTAAAGCCATATTCAAAGCTGAACAACCGATTATATCCTTTGCGTTTACATCAACCCCAGCGTCGATTAATGTCTTTATAACCCTGATATTTCTATACTTTATCGCATTCATCAGAGGAGTAAAATTCTCTCCTGCATTGACATTTGCTCCGGCCTTTATTGCTTCTCGTACTTCTTGAGCTGTTCCATATGCACAAAGCTCATAAAAATCTGAGTCATATGCAGTAATAATCATATCTGTATTCCCTTTATGAATCCCAACTTAAACAAAATTTTGACAGTTTCAAGAGCTGTATTTCTGTCGTATTCTTTCTCGCTTTCGGGGAGGTTTTCATATTTCACAAGCAAAGGAGTACGTTTTAATGTTAAATCCTCAACTTCAGAATATTTCCAGCCTTCTTTAATTCTTCCCAATGCCCAGTTATCATGAACATTCGCAGCTAAAATTTCGGTAAGCTCTAAAAGTTTTTTCGGGAGAATTACATCTGTAGTATCTATGGGTTTAGGATTGTACATAAATTCACCTCCTTATTTATTTCGATAACGTTTTAACGATATTTTGAATTTCAGCAGGTTCAAATATTGTAGCAATTCCATTATTCAATCCATAATTTCTGCTGAAAACATTTTCTAAATCATTCATGTGTCCTCCATAATCTGAAACGAGGACTCTTTTCGTGTTTACTCCGCCAAATTTTTTACTCGAAACATCAAAATCATCATATGCCTGTGTATCTAATCTATAACGGGCTTTACATTCAACTATGATTGTCTTGAAACCTTTTGTAATAACACAATCCAATTCGTTTTTATCATTAGGATTTTCACTCCACCAACAATCGAGGCTGCTTTTGACATCATCAATTCTTGAAGATTTTTTAACTTCATGATAAATAAAAACTTCAAGCATTCTTCCAGCACTTGTCAATAAATCTTTAATTTGAGGTGTCGCAAATGTAAGGCTTATATATCCGTCATCATCAACTGAAGGAGCAAAAATATAGCCCATATCATTAAGAGTTGCAAGAATAAACCTGACTTTATGAAGAAATGTATCGATGCTGTAATTTTCATCAAGTTCATCAAGGACAAAGCAGTTTTGAACTTTCAAATCATTGTATTTAATTCCGACAGCTACAAGAACATTATGATTATTATATATCGGATAAATCTTGTAATAATCAGTGCATTTTAATTTTTCCTGATCTGAAAAAATCTTGTCGAAAAGTTCTTTATGATTTCCTATATCTTGTATTTTGACACGACAGGAAGACACATTAAATCCTTCAACATGACTTGAATTTTCAATGATTCCGGCTTCACAGAGTTCTCTGATGATTTTATCTGCTGTGTAACGACATTCAAAAGGCAGAACATAAACATAAGAATGTGATTGTGCATTTGATATACGTAATGTTGCAACGACATCGTTTGTTTCAGTATAATTTTTCAAGGCCTGAGTTAATTTCTTCCAAGTATAATTATATGTTTGATTAGAATATAACTGCCATAAAGTTTTATAATCCTCAAAAAATTCACATGGATTATCCTTGTAGCTTGCTACATTGCTGAAATCAGATATGACGTTTGCGATAGTCATTGAAGGTCTTTTCTTGATATATCTGAAAATCCGGCTGAAACCTTCGGTATCTTCAAAATTCATTGTTGCAGAGTTGAAGTTGAATCGATTTACGTAATCACTAAACATATTCGATCCGTTTTTATCTATAACTGTATTGTCAGTGTTCATGTCTGCTGTAATTTTATTGATTTCTGCTTCATTATTTACGATTAATAATTCAACTTCGGCACGGAGTTTTTTATTACTTGCAAATTTTTGCAATTTGCTGAATGCTTCTTTAACATGTATCCCGCTTGCTGAAACATATGTTATTTTTTGAGGATTTATAAGCAATGCTGAAGCTATATTGTTGAAAAATCTTGTGTTATCATGAAAATCACTGAATAAAGGCACAACAAGATTAATATCGGTTCTATACGTCAAAATAAAGGGTATATTATCAATTAATACCGTGTCCTCATGTTTGAAGTCAGTAAATCTCATGCTTTCAAGGGTACTCGAAAATAGAGTTGTCAAATTATTGTTTAACGTCAATAACTCTTTTTTCTTCGATGATTCTTGAATATCATTGAGTTTATCCTCAAAAATTTTCTTCAATTTCTCTTCATACATATAAACTTTTTCTCTGACAGTCTGTGCTTTCTCTGCATGTTCGCCGTCAGCAATATCATTCATACATGAATAAAGTTCTTCAAATGATGCAGCGATTTCGGGAAAATCTATCAATTTTGCTTTTATTTGAGATGCAGCATTATAAAAGCTCACTTTATCAAATGATTTTGCAAGTTCTAAAAAATGTCTGTGAAGATTTACTGACATGCTGTCAAGCTCATCAAGATTATTATTCTCAGGAACGATGTCAGAATTGTTCCAACTTGCTACTTTATCCTGCCATATATTACTATTGAGCAGATTTTGATTTGCTCTGCTTCTAACAATACAGACATGAAGTTTTGCATTCTTATCTTGTCTTCCAGCGTTTGAATTACAGCTATTAACTTCTTTCTTACGCCAGCCCTCACAGATTTTTTCAATTACCCAGCGTTTATGCTCGCAACAAATTAATTGATTTCGATTTTGATTAATATTGTTGCGACATTGAGCTGCTGCCTCAACATAATTCATTTTATCTAAATCAATCCCTAAGCTGAATAATTTAGATTTCAGGGAAAGAACGTTAGAAACACTTGAATTATGATTATAGGCCGTGCGGAATCTTTCAAGTACTTTTTGATGTGATGTTCCCCAGCCTTTTTCCCAAATTAAATGAGCATTGAAAGCCATTCTATCAATTTCGGGGTCTTCAAAATCTTCATCAGCATAAACAGGATTTAAGCCGTGAAAATCTTGCTTATCGTTAGGCATATCACCTGTTTGAAGAAAATTTATGCTACAATCTGTGTAAGTCTGTTGTAAAATTTCGGCATTGCTTAGAATATCTGCGTTGTTTTCTCCAATCGAAACGAAGATATAGCAAGGATTCATGTTTAATTCATTGAGATTATGAATGAAATTAATTTTACCGTAAACTTCATTATCATTATCTCTCTGATTATCAATGTTGAAGAAATTTTGAAACTCAGGTCTGTTATTCAGATATTCTTCTTTTTCGTAATCTGAACAGAAAACTTTAATTTCAAGAGATTTACCCGGAATTTGTCCCATTTGGAGGCAGGCATCGAGAAATCTTTGCCCATAAATATTAAATCCATAGACAAAAACTTTAATTATATTTTCTTCATGTAAATGTTCATAAAGAGTATGTTTGTAGAGATGATACTGCATTCTCATTAATTTTGCAGTGTATTCATCTTCAGCATATCGGCTATTATAAACCTGTTCAAAATCTTTGAATGTTATGATTTCATCTATTGCCGAAATGACTTCTTCGCATCCTTTATAACGTTCCGGTCTCAGACTTAAACAACCTTTTAAGAGTTCCGAAATTTTATTCTTCAAATCATCGCTCAAACCTGCTGATTGTATAATTTTTGAAGAGTTTACAAGTTCATAGAGTTTTTCAAAATGTTCTTCATAATCATATATATTTTCAGATGTTATTATGGCGTGAAAAAGCACAGCACCTATCGAATATATATCGCTTTGAACTGACGGGAGAAAATTATCAGGCTCAATATATCCTTCTGTACCGAATGTTTCTCCTTCAAGTTGAGCTTCTGCAATGGATTTTATTGTATTAACGTCAAACATTGAAGGATTTTGCATAATCGGATTGTCAATGTTTATAAATCCAAAACCAAAATTCGCAGGATTTATATCAAGATTTAGAAGCGATAGTTTATGTAGTTCTGCGACACATTCTGTAAAGGATTTAATACCGATAAACACCTGAAGTAATCTGTATTTTGTATCAATAGACGGGTGTTTACGGAGAATATTGCAAAATCTGTCGAAAGAATAATCATTTCTTCTTGATGTCCAAATATATGCAGTATCATCTCCGTAATAAATCTCAAACGACGGGATAAAACCTCCGAGCTTTTCATGTTCAGGATTGTGCATTAAATTCATGAGTTCAATATAAGGCCATACATATTCATCACGAGATCTCAGAAATTCTTGTTGAAATTCCGACGGCAATATTATTTGTCCTTCTGAATTTCGTTCAAGCTGTGTAAAGTGATTAGGGCAAAACTCTTTTAGTACTCCTGGTGCATATTCATCGGGATATGCTTTATATGAGAAAGTAGAACCTCCCCTGCCTAAAAACTCTAATATTGTAAAAACACGTTCGCCGCCGTTTTCACTCCTTAAAGTAATTTTTCCGGTTAAAGGCATTACAGGCATAAATTAAAAACCTCCCTTTGTAATTGAAATATAGCTGTAATCATCTAAACATTTTATGCTGTCAAGATAATTATTAAGTTCGCTAAATGATATGCCGTTTTGAATGAAACTAAAATTTTTGTTTTCAAAAATCGGTTTCCATGCTCCGTCCGACAAAATCATTATCGTATCCATAGACGCAAAATCGAAAATTTCTATATCAGACGCAAATTCGGCATTCACTGTCGTAGTTACACAACAGCCATCATCATTTTGATATGGTTTTATAATAATTTCTGCTTTATCACATTTATTTGAAATAATTATCCCGTCTCCAAGATTAAAACATAATATCTTGTTGTTTTCTTTGTTGTAAATGACTGAAGATATTGTGCTTGAATATTCTTTTATGTTATCAGATTTTTTCGCAAGTTCTGATAGAATATAGGATAAAATTAATTCCGACATTTCCCTTTTATATCTGTGTATATCTGAATTGAAAAAGAAATTTCCCCTCTCTAAAAATAATTTTACAAGAGTTTTACATGAGATTTCAGCACCTTCACCACTCATTTTGCACGAAGATACACCGTCTGCAAGGGCAATGACACAAAATTTTTCGTTTTCGTCCGACAATACAAAATCCTGATTTTTAATATTCTTGGATTTGTGATAAATTCCCGGTTTATTTAATGAATTTATAATCATGATTAATATGCCGTATATACCCACGCAGAAAACGCCGTAAGTACATCAAAAATTATTTTGTTGCTAAATGGCTGATAACCTGCTTTATTCAAATACATATCAAGTTCGGTTTTCATGCCATTGAAAAGAGTTTCAAAATTATCCCATTGCCAAGATAAATTATTTTCATATTTAGTCGTAAAATAGTAATAGTATGCCGTAACGACCATAGTTCTTGTTATATCTTCAGGTTCAGGATTTTCCGGAAGAGGTTTTGATAGAAATTTATTCACGGCTCCGAGAAGTTCTATAAAATCAGATATACTTTTTTCATCAGAATTTATTTTTTTAAGATTTTCCAACTGTCTTATTTTTAATGTTTCAGTATCAGTAAACCATAATCCCTCGCCTGTTCTGCTGGGAATATCCTGTTCAGTTCTGATTTCTTGAGTTCTACTTAAAATTTTAAGATATACGTTTAATGCAGTATTTTGATCTGTTTCAAGCTGTAATACTCCTAAATTTCCGGTATGACAGTTGTAATTATCACGTATGAAATTCTCAAATTCATCAGGATTTTTATTTAATGCTTCGTTTATACGTGATTTATAGAAGCCCGTAAATTTTGATAAAGATGTTTCATGTGAAGGTTTGCTGTTTCTTAGGCGGTTTATCATTTCGGAAGATAATTTTATTTTTGTCTTAGCATCATAATTATTCTGTGCTATGAAATACAGATAAACCATTTCGGCAAAATTTTTATAATTAATTCCTTGTCCTGATGGGTCTGCTTCAAACTCGAAGGGATTATGTATGTAGCATTCAGATATGTATCTCATTAAATTATTTGTGTAATAATCCTGAAATAAGTTTTTTTCAATATCAGTGTCATCATTTTTCCCGTATGTCATTCCGAAAACCATAGCGAAAAGATATAATGTTCTTTTTGATGCACCTTCAGTTCTAAATTTTCCGGAAGCTAAATCATCAGCAATTTTAAGCAAGCCAAATTTTCCGTCAGGTTGTCTGTCTTCTTTTTTAGAATCTTTTAATACATCAAAAATATTATCATTGAGATAATCGCATATTTCATTCTCACTGACATTGACAGAATTTTTGATTACGGCTCTGCTTCCAAAACCTGCTGATCTGAGATAATCGCCATATTTTATAAACTGCTTTAGGATTCTCAAACGTAAGGTGTCATTATTCCAATTATCAAAGGAATTTTTCGTCATTCTCTCAACTATCCTTAACATGTATTCTTCGGGCGAAGGATAATAACGAAATTTTGAAAACAGTATTTGCAAGATTTTAGCTTCTAATTCGTCAAAGTCTGGAAATTTTGAAGTACTGATTAATTTTTCGTAATAATCATTATCGCGATTTTTTTCGTAAGTTATGCCGCAGCTATCAAACATATTGTATAAATCTTTTAATAACTCGGGCTTATTTGATTTACCTTCAGAGTTTCTTAATTGCTGGATTTTCCAGTTAAAAGATTTTCTGCTGCATACCGAACGAAATTCCCTGCTAAATTCTTGAAAGACCTCTCCAAGACGTTTAGTATATTGCATTTCTGACATTAAAAATAGCCTCCTTCACAATTTGATTTTTAAGTATAACATAAATTATTCAGACTTTTTAGGGGGAGGGGAAAAATTTTTCAAGAGTTTTAAGAATATCTGAATCGGGATTCTTTTCAGCGGCTTTCAGTAGAAGAATTGCATCGTTTTCGTTGTCAGGCTTGAAAGAAATTCCCATGTTAATTGCATCATCAAGTTCAGAATTTGTACAAACTTCGACAAAATCAAAAATATCTTTTGACGTTAAAGGATCAGGATTTAATTTGAAAATAAGCAAAGGATTAGTTTTCAAAAGTACGTCTCTATCAATAAAATCAATAGCACGCCTTCCGAAATTATCTTTAATATTTATGTCAGCTCCGGCATTCAGAAGAAGTATTACCGCTCTTGCTTTGAAATAAGAAGGATTTGTTTCTTTTATATATTCAATTTCTGCTTCGTTAATACCTTCGCCATAAGATTCTACTGCATACATTAGTGCTGTTTTTCCGTTATTATCTTGAATATCAATCTCTGCTTTATGATTCAAAAATATCTCAATTTCTCCGTCATGTAGGAGACTGGCAGCTTTTATAAGGGCAGTTTGACCGTAAATATTTTGTGCATTCACGTCGGCTCCAGAATCTAATAATAATTTTTTAGCAAATACGTTTTGAAAATAGTATGGTAACATCAAAACGGTATTGCCTTCATCATCTCTCTGGTTTACATCAGCACCAGCGTCTAAAATAAATTTCAGACAATCAGTTCCGCCATAAAGTGAACGCTGTAATAAACTTACTCCGTTATTATCACGTAAATACCCTTTGAGTAATAATTCACGTTTTATATCATCTTCAGAATTAAAAAGTATTTTTAATGCTTCAAAGTTACCGCCACGTCCTGTTGCCTCAAAAACAGCATGAGCGATATTAGGATAATCTTTATCGGCTCCAAGATCAAGAAGATTTTTTAATATTTCATTATTTCCCCCTCTTATGGCATATATTAAAGGAGTATTATATTTTTTATCAACATCATGTATATTTGCTCCATTTTTTATAAGCACCTCTATAACACCGGGATTTTTATTTTTTCTCGCAGCATAATGTATCGGTGTAGCTCCATAATCATCACTGATATTAACAAAATCTTTTACTGCATTTATAGCAATTTGAATTTGCTCTGCTGTACATTCAGAAGCCAAGCGGAATATTTCTTTATAATTTACTTCAACCAATGGAGGATTTATTGACTTTATTGTATTATCAGGATTTAACATTTCAAGCAGAACAAATATAGCCGTATCAGTATAAAATTTATCGTCATATTTTGCATAATCAAATGCAGTTTTTCCATCGTTGTCTTTGATGTTTGGATTTATTCCCAATTCAATAAGACATTTAATAATTTGATGTTTTTTATCGTTATATGATGCAGCTAACGTTATTAAACGTATTCCTAACACACCATTCAAAATTGTTTCTTGAATAAGTTTACTTTCAGATTCAAATAAAAATTTTATTATATCATGGTTAGGATTATGCATTAAAACCTCATTAAATAATGTAATTCCTGCGCTAAATTCTGCTTGATGAATATTTGCACCTGCTTCGATAAGAGTTTTTATTACGTCAAGATCATCAACCTCAAAAGCAGCTTCTAAAATTGCAGCGTCTAACTGTTCCTGTTTTGTATCAGGATTAAGTTTGCTGATTGAGATTTTGACTTGTTCTGCTGATGATGTTAAGACAGTTTCGATAAATTTATCCTGATTATCAGGTTGATATGTTGCATATAAATAAAATCCTAAAATTACGGCAATACAAGCTAAGAACGTGAAAAATTTTGAAAGTAATTGTTTAGATTTTTGATCTTCTTTCCTTGAATAATCTTCAATTTTGGGTTCGATATTTTCGGGAATATCAACTTTTTCTGCTTTAGGAGGAATTATAACATTTGAGTTGTCATTTAGAATTTCGTTAATATCTTCAATGGTTTTACGTATTTGTTCAAAATTATCTTTATCATTCCATTTTTCTTTTTTATACTGATGAATCATGAAAAAATATTGCAATTTATCAGGCTCGGCATCATCAATCAGTATCGGAAATATCTCTTTACGATTTGCAAATGCAAGGCTTAATTCTACTGCTACATTAGGGCTTTCGTCGGCTTCCTTACAAAACAAACATATTACGGCATCGCTATTTTTTATACCCTTTGGAATTTCGATATAAAATTTTTGTCCCGAGTGTATATCTTTTATATCAAGCCATGTATTAAAATTATTATTTTCAAGAAAATCATTTAATGCTCGTGAATATTCTTTTTTGTTTGAGGAGTAACTGATAAAAATTGTTTTTAGATTATTTTTTTGTTTTTTCTCAACTTTCTCTGATTTTTCAGATGAGTATGAGAAACTTTTTAATTTCTTTACAAGATTTCTTAATGATTCCTGTGATTTATAGTTGTTCCATTTTATAATATTTTCAAGGTCAAAAAATTTCCCCAAATTAAAATTCTCTAATGTTTTTGGAGATATTTCTTCATTAAGAGTCCATAATACAAAGACAAATTTTTCATGTGCAAGGGCGAACCCCAGTTCCATGCCATTTTCGTCATATTCTCGTGAAAAAAGCAACAAAAACACATCACAATTTTTTATTTCCGAAATCATACTTTCAGGAGTTTCGTTTCCTGCTGAATGTACATCGAAGTTATTTTTAGTCAAAAATTCTTTCAAAAATTCGGCTTTATCTTGAACATCAGAAGCATAACTCAAATAAATTTTTTTAGTCATTAATATTACCCCCTTTGCTTTTTATTTTTTAGATTATATTATGAAGTTCTCTATTTTTCAAAATATTTACAAGTTTCTCCAGAGGTTTTGAACTATTATAATTAAACCAATCCATAAAATGAATCTGAAGAAAAAAATGCCCTAAATTATCCGATAAGGCTTCATCAATTCTTAATCCAAATATAGGTTTATTATTTGAACTTGCAAAACCTAATTCAGCTCTAACTATTACACTTTTATATGCTGCTCTTGAAAATAATAATATGCAGGCATCACAATTCTTTAGGGTATTGAGAACTGAAGTATAATAATCTCCTTCAATTTTAATATTTTCCCCTTCACGTAATACCTCAAAACTATTTTTATCGAGATATTTCGTAAGAATTTTTGCTCTGTCTTCATCATTTGCTACATAAGTCAAAAATATTGATGAAATCTTAACTTTACTTTCAAAAATATTCTCCAATAACAACCTCCTTAAATATCTAACAAGAAATATTGTACATGATTTTATTTTTGCGTGTTTAAGGGGGGGGGGGGATTTTTTATTTATCAATATTCTTTATTGCTTTATCATAACCATATGCTTTTATGTAAAACTCTCTTGCATCATTTAATCTATTTTCTATTTTTGCAATAGAACCTAAATTATAATAAATAATGGCAAGCTCAGCATTCATTTTTAATATAGTTTCCTCAGCCCAAGAAGTTCCTGAAATTAAATAACTGGAATCATCTAAAAAGCTAATGCCTTCAGAAATTTTTTGCATTATCTTGAGTGATTTTTCAAAATAACTTTTAGCTTCCGAAACATTACCTTCAATTTCAGTTACAACTCCCAAAATGCTATAGCACTGACTTAAAACTAAGAGAGGATCAAGTGCGGACAAATCACGTTGAGATAATGTACTCTCATCTTCATCAATTAATTCTTTTTGTATATTCAAAGAACGTTCAGCTAATTCTTTTGCTTCCTTAATAAATCCCTGATAAACAGCAGTTTGAGAGAATTGATTGTAAATATTAACTAATAATTCTTGTTCTTCTATCATAGTATCATCAACATTATTTTTTAATAAATCGAAAACTGTTTCGCCTTCTTTATTTTGAATATCAAGTTTTGCTCCATTATCAAGTAATATTGAAAAAATTTTGTATAAATCATAATTTAAGGTAGTCATTAGATGTTGGGAAGCGTGCATCAAAGCTGTATAACCTTCATTATCTTGAAGATTAATATCAGCACTGGCATTTAAGAGCATTTCGACAAAATCTGCCTGATTTTCATTTCTTATAATACCGTCAATAGCCATTGTTAATGCAGTTCCAAAACGACTTTTAATATTAGTATCAGCCTTAGCATTAATTAGAGTTTCCATTATATCTAAATTAGGATTCCATGTTGCTTCTATTAGGGCAGTTTTTCCATCTTTATCCTGTGCATTAATATCGGCATTTGCAGCTAAAAGCATTCTGATAATTTCAGGACTATCCGAAAATGCAGCTGCTTCCATTAAAGCTGTTCGGCCATCTATACTTTTAGCGTTTACAAGACAATTCCTTTCATCAAGAATATATTGGACAACCTGAGGATTTCCCCATGCTGCAGCTGCTCCCAAAAGAGTTGTTCTATAACTGTTTCTTCCCATTAATATTCCGGCATGTCCAAAACTTATCTCGCCTCTTAAAATTTTTCTACGTTCTCCGTATTCTTCAGCATTAAGAAGAGCTTTCACAATATCAGGGTTAGGATTACTCTTTACAGCAATGGAGAGAGACGTATCGAAACCGTCTATCCATTGTATTTTTTCTGTAATGTCAGCACCTTCTTCCAATAATGCCTGAATTATAGCAGGATTAGAATTATTCTTTACGGCATACATTAAAACAGTATCTCCGTGAGATTGTTTTGCACGAGCATTAACATTAAGTCCATTATTTATTAATAAATGAATGACTCTCGGATCAGAACTTTTTTCGACAACTCTGTGTAAAACAGTATATCCTTCTTCATCAACTACATCAAAATTTACGCCATTATTAACAGCTTCTTGAATATCCTCATAAGTACCGTTGAGAATAAGCTCCCAAACATTCCAAACTTTTTTAACAGGCCGTTCAATGTTTGAATTTTGCAAAATTGGTTGAGAACTTAACGAATAATACAATAATCCGCAAAAAACAAATGTTAATGTAGTTATGATAAGATTTATATTATTCAATAATTTTCTTTTTATATTCGCTTGCCATTTTTTTGCTTCTTTTGTTTTTGAATGTGATTGATTTATAATTTTTACGACAAGATTATTAAGCGGCTGCTCATCACCTTGATCAAACCAATCTTCATACTGTCTGTTTGTCAAAAAATATTCCAAGTTGTCAGGAGTTTCGTTCTCAATACGAATAGGAAATATAGGTTTATTCCGGGAATTTGCTAAACTGATTTCGGCACCTACATTTTGACTTTCGTCAGCATCTCTTGAAAACAAAACAACAAGTACATTACAATTTTTTATAGCATTCTTAATCTCAATATAGTACGAATCGCCATATTGTATATTTGTCTTATCACGCCATACCTTTAGTCCCTTATTTTCAAGAAAATCCTGTAAAATGTCAGCCCAATCCTTAGTACTCGAAGCATAACTGATAAACACTCCTGCATCAGCAGTTGCCTGTTCATTGTTTTCGATTTTTTTCATATTTGTGTTTAACAACTCAACAAGTTTATTTAAGACGGATTCATCGTTAGCTTCATACCATTCAAAAATATTTGCTTCTAAAAGAAATGCTTTTATATTATCGGGTTCTGAATCTCTTTCAATTTTAAGGCAAAAAATAGGCTTAAGAGATGATGCGGCGGCGGCTTCTATTAATATTTTCTGATTTGAATCTGCTTGTTTAGAGAATAAAATTACTACGGCATTACACTTGTATATATTCTCACGAGCTTGTTTATCGACTTTACTGCTTTTATTTACATACACGAAAATATTTTTGCTGCTCAGAAATTTTTTTACTATTTCAGCCCTGTCTCGAGCCTCTGGAGCATAACTCAAATAAACTGATTTTTTCGATAACATAAAAATTTCTCCTTACGTTTCAAATTTTACAGATATTATACATAATTTTCATTTTCAAAAAATGGGGGAGGGGGAAAAGGAAAAATACTATTTGATAGAATTTTCGTGTTGATATAATCGTAAATTATAAAAATACTTTTCTGAACCTTTACCTAAATATTAATATAATTTTTACTTTATTATTATTAATGTGTCTCCGCTTTTAATTTTTTTCAAAAGTTTATTCACCTCAAAACGATTGTCTTTTATCCCTGAAAATTTTTCCGAAAATATTTTTTCTGCTCCTTCTTCACGAAGTGCTAACTCTTGACATTCAAGTGATTTCCAATCACGTGTCTGACCTGCTTTATTCACTTTCACATATTATGAAGAAAAAAATTAAATTTAATGTTATAATGTACAAAATTAAAAATGTTAGAAGGTTTTAATTTATGAATGTTATAACTTTAATAAACAAAAAAGGCGGTGTTGCTAAGACCACAACAGCATTAGCACTCGCAAACGGGTTATCGAAGCTAAACAAAAAAATTCTGACAATCGATTGTGATTCTCAAAGCAATTTTTCAAAAGCAAGCGGCGGCGAAAATGATGTCGTAGGAATTTACGATGTTCTGACTGGAAAAGAAAACATCAATGATACAATTCAAAATTTGAAAAACTATGACTTAATCGGAGCTGATAAACGCCTCAGCAGTATTGACATTGCACTTAACAAACCCAGCAGAGAATTTCAACTTAAAAAGGCAATAAGTGAGCTTAAACAAGATTACGATTTTTGTATTATCGATACTCCACCGGCTCTAAACGTAGCAGTTGCAAATGCTTTAGTCGTTAGTAACAAAATTATCATATGTTCAAGTGCAGAAGCATTCGCTTTAGATGGTCTCATGGAACTTTCAGCAGTTATTGACGACGTTCAAAAATTTATGAATCCTAATCTCATAATAGATGGAATTTTAATAACAATGTTTAATCCTCGAACCGTTATAGGACAACATCAATGGGAACAGGCAAAAAAAATTGCTGAAGCAATGAAGACAAAAGTTTATAAAACTGTAATCCGAAGATGTAACACAATCAGCGTGAGCCAATCTGATCGTCAAAGTATTTTTGATTACCCAAAAAGTAATGCTGCAATAGATTATCAAAATTTTATGGAGGAATTTATAAATGGCTAAAAAGCGAGAATTTGCTTCTGATTCAGATGTCATGCAATTTATCACAAAAAGACAAAACCCTGTCGCTGAAAATACAGAAAAACGTATGCAGTTCACGATTTATCCAAAAAAAAATTTGTATGAGCAAGTGAAAATTTTAGCAAAAATAAAAGATAAAAACATGAATGATACATTTCTTGAACTTGTACAAAACTCAATCATGAACGAAGAAAATCAAAAAATCATTGAAATGTATAAAAAAATGTTTTAAGTTTTTACCTTTTGAAGGCTTGAACTTAAAACATTTATAAATTTGAAAATTAATAAGGTTAAAATTTTTTACCTTACATTAAACGATTCACAAAAAATACTTTCATGCAGAAGCAGTTAAATTCTCTCTGCCAGCCAAATCGTCATTCAACGCCTGAATATCAGCTTGCGATAACTCAGAAGATGACTTATTCCCTGTAACTTTTTTTACTAAAATAGTCGCTAATTTTTTATCGTTATTGCAGATTTTAAGATAACGATTCCAAATTTCAGAAAGTTGATTTTGAACATCAAACACTTCAACACCATTGTCAAGCCATTCTTTCAATTTCTCTCCTGTTTCCTCTGACAACTGAAAAATCTGACCGTCAAAAATTCCTGTTCTGTCTTTCGATACGCTTGCGAAATGATTTATAGCTAAATCAAATACAGTTGTGAACTCGTAATCGACTCCCTCTCGCTGAATGGGAGCAAGTCCAATCTTCCTTACTTCTTTTTTGCCTTGATCGTTTTCAACTTGAATGTACTCCGTCTTGCTTCTCATCGTTGCTATAACATGGCATTTTGAACTCAAAATCATCTCAATTAAACGTTTTTGCTGAGGTGTTATCTGTCGCCATGCTGCCCATGAGTTTCCACTTCGACTACTGTCCGTGATTTTGCCTTGCAAGTCCAGTAGTCCGCCTTCTCCAGCCCATGCGTGTGAAAGAGAATCAATTATTAGAACATTATATCCTGCTTCTTCAGCTTCCTGAATTGCCCGCAAATACTTTTGAACGGTATATGGAGCTGTTATACTGCAAATGTCATAATCAAATTTGTCTGAATACAAATCGCCTGAACCATTCTCCGTATCGATCATTGCTATTCTACCGCCTAATCCCTGTGCGATTTTTAACGCTCCGTATGTTTTGCCTGAACCTGCGACTCCTGTGATAGCGAGTCGCAATTTTGCCTTTTTCTTTTCAGCTTTCCTGAACATTTTTATTGTCCTTTCCTTTCTCTTTGGCATACTCATCAATCGGTTTCCCATTAATAGTTATGCCATTATTACCGAAATTCATCACAACACCACTGAGTTCATCAAATTTGTATACGTTTTTCGCAAAAACTTTATCCATAATTCAAACTCCTTTCTTTATGCCGTCAAAAAATTCTCTGATTTCTTCACCATCTTTGCCTTCAAAAATGTCAAATTGTCCAAAATTAAAATATCTAATTTTGCCATCGCTTTTTGCCTTGCCGCTGAGCTGAAAGAAAACATACTTAACATTTTTGTCTTGAAAAAATTTATCCCCGTCAAAGCACAAAATTGAAAAAGCTATTTTGTTGTACGGTTTTTCATTTACCGTCTCTCCAGTCATTGTTTGAATTATATACGCATCTCTTAAGCTCCCTTGTGTGCTTGCCTGACTGGAGATAACATTTTTATCTTCGTTCAACTGAAATTTTGTGAAAAAATTGACGTTTTGCTCTGTTTCGATTTCGTCAATTTTTTCTCCAGCTTCAAACTCATCAAGTAACACAACTGAATTATCCTCTAAGAGGACTGCTGCGAATCTCACTTCATCGTCAGGATCATTAGGCATAAAATGCCATATTCCTTTATCATAAAACTGCACTTGCAAAACAATATCTTCATTTTTGTTGAGAGTAAAAACTTTTGCGACTTCTTCAGGTCTGCCATCGTAAGTAAAAATCATTCTTATTACCTCCTTAAAAAATCATGAGCCAGCTTGCACCATGTTTTCATAAAATCTTCGCCGTAAAAATTCAAAGCTCCCTCATCTGTCAAAAAATATGGTCTGCCTTTTTCACCTGTTGTGAACCAAAGAGAGATAACTGTCTCTCCCACTTCATCATTGTCAAGAAAGACAATATCAGGATACTCATAAATACCTTCTAACGCATTTTTAAGCTGTTTATCAGCTAATGCCTTAATTTCTCCAAATTCCTGCTCCGTGTAACCGAATTTTTGAGCTAAATTCATTTCTGAATTAATAACTTGCAATTCTTTTTCCGTCCAACCGTCAATGAAATT
The DNA here is from genome assembly GCA_017449135.1 of Synergistaceae bacterium. GTDB lineage: Bacteria > Synergistota > Synergistia > Synergistales > Aminobacteriaceae > JAFUXM01. The sequence continues at coordinate 19,900 of JAFSKE010000016.1, read as the reverse complement.
TCTGCGATTTTTTCTTAATTCGTTAATATTTACCATTTTTTCTCCCTTTCTGAAATTCCTGCCAGCAATTAATAATTTTTGTTGCAATTTTTTTCTTGGTAATTTTTTGATATTCTGCCCCTGCACACCTCCTTAAATCAGGCATAAAATGAAGTAAAATACAAAAAATTGTTCTCTTTTGTTTCGTTGAAGCAAGAAGTTGCTCCAATTCTTCGAGTGTTTTACATTGTAAAACTGCATCAATATTACGTTTCATAATCCCCTGTCCGATTCTGATGGAGCCGCCAAAAATATCAATTAAATGCATTATTTTTACCTCCTTTTTTTGAATAAAGGGGAATTTATTCCCCTTCGTTCAAAAATTCAGGCTTCGTTGTTGCACCACAGTATTTGCAGTCAACATAGTACACGCCGTTATCTTCTCTTAGTTCTGCTGTTCCGATATTGCATTCGTCAGGGGCGAAAGGGTCATAGCAGAACGGACATGGTAATAAACCATTCTCATCTTTTAATTTTTCCAGCATGATGTTTCCTCCTTTCTGAATAATTAAGAAAATTATAACGCTTTTCGTTGCCAGTAAGGAACGAAGAACGGATTAAAGGGTTCGTTCTCAGGGTAATATCTTGAATCATTATCAGGATTCATAATTTTTACACTGCTGTTTTTTGCCGATTTTGAAATTTCATCAATCAACCCTAAAAGCTGTTTACATCTTGTTTCCATTTCTTGCATTTCTTCCTGAAATGGACAGCCATCATGGATTTCATAAGCATTCCAACCTTCACAATCACCATAACAGTAATTTGAACAGTTGTTATAACAAACATCTTCAAGTGCATTTTCAAGAATGTAATTATCCATGTTATTTTCCTCCAAATTTATAATCTAAAAACATTTCTTTTAATTCATTTGTATACTGCAAGTTGTATTTTGTATCACTAATCGTAATCAAATTTTCATGAAGGCAAAACCAGCGAATCGTGATATGCGTTCCAGTTTCTAAAAGTGCCTTTAATTCCTCACGTGTTTTGCAATGTTCAACACGTTTTAAGTTATTGCTTTGAGCAACAATACCCGCATAACAACAATTATTCATGTAATTTTCCAAGTGATTCCAATCTTCATTTATGTACTCAGATTTTTTTGACATTTTGTTTTTCCTCCAAAATGATATAATTAAAACTAAATTTCGTGAGCAGAGAAAAAATTGCGTATCTCCTCTGCTCGTTTACGCTAATATGAAACAACACCGTTTTTTAATCTGCAAATTGATTCTCTGACCAATTTTTCAACTTCCTGTAACTTCACCGAAACACTGATAAAATCATTCACACTTGGAGTTTTTAACCATTCCTCAAACAAAGGATCGTTATCATCAACAAAAGGAATATTGACTCCTGATTGAAATTCCTTAATGCTTGTCAAAAGTGCAACAAACCCGTTTTTGAGATGACTGACATTAACCCATTCTGTCATTTTTATTCACCTTTTACCCTGCAAATCTGCCAGAAAAACTCTCCGTATTTGAGATATAAACTCAAAAATCCAAAACTGCCTTCAATCCTGTCTTGCGAAAAAATTTGATGTAACCGCCGTGATAATTTTCTTCGTTTAATTAATTTCAACATTGGTTAATCCTCCTTAAAAAAAGCATACTGTTGAAAATTTCTGCCAAAAACAAAATTGCAATGTATATCGCTCAAAGCTGATTCAACATTAAATGTAATATCATCAAACCCATTTAACCAAACTTTGTGATTTCTCAGTAATCGAAATACTTTACGAGCTTCTTCAAACTGCCCATGTCTCACAAAATCGAGATGTAAATTCATGATTTTTCTTTTCATTTTTTCCATTCCATTAAATTAAATTTTGCTCAATTCAATGAAAAATGTTATAGCCCATAAGTAAATGCAACAAAAAACTGAAAACTCACACGCATATTTTTTCAAAAAATTTTTCATGCTTTTTTCCTCCTTAAAATCTCACTCGTCAAATCGTTGATAATATCTTCTTTTGTTTTTCTCGGATATTCGATGCTCTGACGCTTAAACTCAGGATTCAACTCAATCAAAAGGTCAAATAAAACATCTTTCTTTGCACCGTTTAAGAGTTGATGAAGTTTGTGCTTCGGAGCAGTCAAAACTGCATTCACATTTGCCTTTGTCATTTGCATATAAACATGCCAGTTTGGCTGTCTGCAAGTATCGAATAATTGATTCACTATTTTCTCCTTTTTAATCCTGAAAAACATTCAGTAAAACATTGAAAAAACTTTGTCGCTTCTTTTTACTTTCTTGACTTGCAAAAATTCTATAAAGACCGTCTAAATCAAGTGCAAAAAGTTTATCGATTTTTTCTTCAACAATCATTGAGTAAATTCTCCTTTACGCATTGATGCCAATCACACGGGGCATTCTTGTCTCAATTCCTGTAAACTCTCTAAAAATCGTTGTCAACTGATCGAAATAAATTTCGTCGAATGTCTTTATTTCTTTTATTTCATGTTTAATCCATTCATAATTTTTATTGAATTTTCCGCCCGTTTCTCTGTAAAAACGCATTATGTATAAATCCATGCCAAAATCATATTTAATTTGGAGTCTGTTTGCTTTGCTCTGATTTTTTATCAAACTCATAACTAAATCATCACCGTTAGTGTGAATGTCATGCACTCCAGTTATTGCGATAAAACGCTTGCCTCCAAGTTGTTGCAGAATTGTATCTGCAATTCTTAAATCATGACTCATTGAATGCTTCTCCTTTTAACTCTGTTGAAATAAATCCCTGTAAATTTCCGTTTACAGAACATTTTTCTGTAAGATTGAAAACTTTTTGCAAGCATTCTTGAAAATTCCTTTGAAGCATTTTCCGTTGCCTTCATTCCCTTTGTAACTTCAACTTCAACTTTTTCATTTTGTTTTGTCGCAATAAATCTATCTGCAACAAGTTCAACTAAATACTGCTTTTTCTCACGTGAATAATTCTTCAAATATTCACCTGTGAATTTGATTGCCATATAACTTAAAACATTTTTTGTTGTTGTGTTCAAAAGTTCAATCACTTCTTCCCTTGTTGCACAGGTTTCAAGCATTTTCAAATTCTCTTTTGCAATTTCAAAACCGTTTTTTCCGTCAATTTTTCTGATTAACTTTTTCTTTTCTTGCGTTGCTTTCACTTTTTCAACTTTCGTCAACGTGAATCTTGTCATTTGTACTTCTTTCAAATAACTCTCATACAAATAGCCGAAATTCGCTTTGAATTTCTCAGTGTTAAATCTGTGAGTAACATACTTCGTACAACTTACGTTTATATCTCCCACTTTCATTTTTTTGATTTCTTGCGTTGTCATTTCAGCCTTGATTTCATCTTTCAGACCGTTGACTTTTTCCTGCAATTCTTCGTACTTCGTTTGAAGTTTATGTAACTCTTTGATTTTGCTTAATAATTCGTTCTTTGTCATTTCCTTTTTTCTCCTTCATTAATTTAATGTCAGTCTTACAGCTGGCACTTCTTTTGAAAATTCTTCGTACAAATTTTCATGTTCTGCTTTGAATGCTTTTCTGTCGAATTGATGTGAAATATATTTTGTGTATTTCACGTTAAAATCGCCTATTTCAAGCTCTGAAACACCCTGATTTGTCAGTTCTGCTTTGATTTCATCTTTCAATGCTTCCATCTGATCTGCCAATTCTTCCTGTTCGTTCATTAACACTTGTAATTCCGTTATTTTTTCCTCTAACGTCATAATTTTTTCCTCCAAAAAATTTGCTTGTTTTCTTAAATCTTCAACAAAATTCTTTTATGTAATTAACAGCCTTTTGCTTCGTTCTAACAAAAAGTCTTTCATCTCATATTTAAGAAAACTTTTTTATTTATTTTTAACTTTTTTAAGCCCGTCAAAATGAGTCAAACCCGTCATCGCAATTCTTTTCTGCTCTTGATTCTTTTCTCAACAAAGGGACCAGCTTTTTCAAAAGTTTTTTTAACTTCAATGTTGCCTTGTATTCAATTTTCAATTAACTCGATTTTTAACTCTTTAGTTTTAATCGCCGTTTGTTTTTCAAAACGCTAATATTATAAAACAAATTTGTTTTAACACATGAGTAAAAACACCTATCTTTTATTTTTGAGTTTTTACAAAAATGTTATATAATGACAAATATATAAAAATAATGAAAGGAGAAAAAAATGGCCAGATGGAATAATGCAGACAGGACACCATTAGCTCGATTAAGAGCTAATGCAGGTTTTTCCGCTGAAAAAGCTGCTCCACTTTTAGGAACTATTATGATGACTTTATATCGCTACGAAAAAGGGATAAGTGAACTTCCACTAAGTGTTGCTGAAAAAATGGCTTCGCTTTATGCTGTACCCTTTGATGAAATAAGACTCGCAGCAAGACAAACAAAAAAGAAAAATGAGGTGAAGCAATGACGAGTAAAGACGAAACGATTTACATTAAAGAAGAAACTTTTAATCTAAAAATGAACTCTTTGGAAAAAAGATTCGATAAACTTGAAAATTTAATCGAAACTGAAATAAGATTAAATAATCAGGCACATGAACATTTACAAACTTCAATTTACTGGGGATTTGCTATTCCGACATTAACCATTGCTGTAGTCATTGCTATTGTTGGATTTTTTGTTACTCTTGCTCCGTCTTTACGTGAAAATTCCAAGAGAAAAGAGGCGAAATACACGACAGTTGAGCAGGTTCAAAACATTGTAGATAACGCAATTTCAAAGGCTTTACTGAATATAGGGAAATAAAATGACAAGCAACGATAATTTTGTAACAGTAGAAGTTTTTAACGCTCGCATGGACAGGCTCGAAGCAGTCCTCGAAAAAAATCTTGCTGTAATGCAGCAACAAAATGCCGAGTTCATGGTAAAAATGCAAAATGAAATGAATAACTTTAAGACTGAAGTTAGAAATGATATTAACGATTTCAAAAAAGAAGTTCATTCAGAGTTCGACAAAGTTCATGCAGAAATCGGAGTCCTTCAAAGAGATGTTGAAGGATTAAAACATGATGTAGTTGGTTTATATCACTGGGATTATTGGTTACTCTCAATCATTCTCGTAGTTTTCGCAATGCCTCAAATTGTTGCTGGAGTTAAATCTCTTTTTGCTGCATTCACCGAAGGTATCGCTGGAATTATGACTTTGTTTAAGCAAGGTAGTAAGAAAAATGAATAATCACATAATATAATTCACCGTTGCTCATCTTTCTAAAACAGTGTATAATAATACGAAGAACAACGGAGGATATAAAAATGTCGAAAAGACAAACGAACACATCACAGCTTGCAAAAATAAGAATAAAAGCAGGATATACGCAAGCTGAAGCAGCTATTTTATTAGATATTGGAGTGAATAGGCTGGGCAGATACGAAACTGGATTAAACGATATGACTTTCAGGATCGGCGAAAAAATGGCTGAAATCTACAACGTTCCTTTTGAAGATATAAAACAAGCGGTGTTGGCAAATAAGAAAATATCAAATGACGAGAATAGTACAAATACAAAAAATAAACCTGAAGTAATAAAAGAAATTGAACGGAAACGTAATAAAAGAAAAACTAATAAAACGATATTAATGGAAGCATTAAATGAAGCTGAGAAATGGAAAAAGTCTCAGCTCTCCTAAATATGACACATATGACAGTCAACAATCGTCAAAACTGTTTCAGGGTCTTCACATTCAATAAAATCTTTGACAAAATTATTTGCCCATTCTAAATCTTCATCTTTACTTTGTTCGTACCATAATCCGTTTGGAGTTATGACGGCATAGGTATAAAATTGAGCCTGCTTTTTTGCGTAAGTTTCTCGGTCGCTGTAAACTTCCCGATAATATTCTCCCTTGTAAAAACTAAACGGTTTTTCTTCGCCTATTTTAAGCGGAGCATGTTCAACAACAATATCCGCTACGATAAATATGTACAACTTTATACAGAATTATACTATTTATACTGTGGCATTCTCTTGATATGCCTTCCTGCTTCATCGAATCCGATTTTGCTTATGCTACTTTCGTTTGATGTAATTCTCCACAGGCTTAAATTCCCCAGTAGCGTTAGGTACATATTTAAGTGTTCTTTTTAGTGAACGATCTTAAACTTTATAATTTGCTAAATTTATTGCTGCATTCAAATCCCTGTCAATTACCAATCCGCATTCAGGACATATATATGTTCGGTCTGATAATTTCAAATCACGTTTTATATATCCACAACATGAACAAGTCTTTGAACTTGGATAAAATCTATCAGCTTCTATAAGTTCAATTCCGTATAATTCACTTTTATATTGAATTTGTCTCTTGAACTCATAGAGTTTTTGTGCTGCTATTGCTTTAGATAAATGCCTGTTCTTCATCATACCTTTTATATTTAATGTCTCCATTACAATTTGCGATGGCTTGGTTTTCACTATCGCTGTTGTTGTTTGATGTAAATAATTGGTACGAATATCGTCTATCCTTTTATAAACAAGCCTTATCTTCTGGTTTTGACAGCTTATATTTTTACATTCCTTTAACGGACGTTTCCATATCAGACGGCAGTTTTTATCATAACTCTTGATATTATTTTGAAGTTTACGAGATGCCTTTCTCTGTTCTCGTTTCAACTTCTTTTCTAATCTGCGAACTTCTTTAGTTTTATTGATATTTTTATAAACCTTACCCGTTGATAAAATCGCTAAATCTTTTACTCCTAAATCAATACCGATACTTTTACCGTTTAATTTAGATTTTTGTATCTCCTTAACTTCATATCCAACTGATAAATACCAAAATTTACCGTCATATGAAATTCGAGGATTAGAATATTTTTCATTCTTACCTATTTTAGGTAATGATTTAGAAGTTTTCACAAAACCTATTTTTTCACCGTGAAAGCCTCCCTGCTTTCGCTTTAAGCTCTCATAATTAACGTAAAAGCTAATTTTACTTCTGCGTCTTGACTTAAATTTAGGTTTTCCAGATACTTTCTTAATATATCGCTGATATGCTTCTTCTGCGTCCTTTACGCCCTGTTTCATGACATTACTGCCTATTTCGGACAACCACTTATGCGTTGTTTTCTTCAATTCATTATTAATATATTTCCTAACTTCATTTCCAGTAATGTCCTTTTTGCCAGTATTACCATTTTTTACGTATTCTTTATAAACACGTTCTTTTTCAGAAAGATAAAAATTATATGCCCATCTTGCTGTTCCAGCACTTTTCCAAAATAGAACTTCTTGCTCTTCTGTTGGAAGCAGTCTAATTTTTATCGCTCTTAGCATTTTGCCTTACCTCATCAATTAGCTTTTTTGTCTTTTTCGATCTTTGTCCATATAATCTATTTGCAAAAACTGTAATAATCTGAATAAGGTCATCAGTCAATTCCTGCTCTTTGCTATATTCAGTATTATCAACAATTTCTATGTTAGTACCATTAATTTCACAAAGATATTCTAAAAGTTCAAAACCAAAACGTACTAACCTATCTTTGTACAATATAACTACTGTACAAATTTCATGATTATTTATCTTATCGATGAGTTTCAATAATCCTTTCTTCTTGTAGTTGATACCTGAACCAATATCTGTAATTATCTCAAATTTATACCCTTTAGCATACATATAAGATTTTACATTTTCGATTTGCTTTTCTAAGTCATCTTTTTGTGCAAGAGTTGAAACCCTGCAATAACCAACTACAATTTTTTCGGATACTGATGAGCTTGAAAATTCTTTAAGCTGCTCCATAGAATAGTAACGAGTTCCGCTTTTTGTAATATGATAAGGAATTAAATCACCTCTTTGGTGCATACGCCTCAAAGTAGTTGTTGTAACTCCGACCATTTTAGCAAATTTACCTATACTTACTAATTCCATAGTATCATCACCGTCCTTATAATTTTTAATTTATTATAAGGATTTTGTATAATTCTGTCAAGTTTGTATATATTTATCTTGTTCACCATGAATCGCAAATTCATAGCGGTCTTACTCTCACAAGCAGACACCTGACGCTTTCACGCCAGCGCAGACTATATCTTCACCCGTAAAATACGGGGCAACATTTTTCTTCCGTCATTGGCTTACGGTTTTACTCTTCCTCAAGGAGATAGTCGTTGGAGGTCTCCCATGCTCAAAAGAGTTTAGGGCGTTCCCTGCTAAAGACCCATTGTAAAAGCATTTAGGGCAGACGTTTTCGATGTGCCACATCATCAACACTGATCTGTTTTATTTCACCTTGTGCTATCCGTATTATTTTTTCTGCTTTCACACCATTCAGCTTGCCGTTTCCAGCTACTGTTTAGGTCATACGGCTTTAGGGATTAAAAGCATTTAACGTTGAGTTTGCACCGATTACTCGATACAAAGGGTTTTCTGCTATAAATTTATACTTATGAATAATTTTGTTTAAGTTTTTCTAAATTTTTAATAACAGTTTTATTTTCCAACGTTCCTTATCTGAACTTTGAGGATAAAGTTTTCTCCCTTTTTCAATAGCTTCCTGCTTTGTGTAAACAAGATAAGGAGCGACAGTGAGTTCTGCATTGTACAGCTCCAAAAGTTCATCAACACTTAGACTTTCATCCGTCGTTAAAACTGCAACTGAAAAATGCGACATAAATTTTTCTCCTTTCTTAAAATCACTGCTTTAATGCCCACTCGATCGCATGTCCGTTATCTTCAAAAAGCTCATCACTGACTTTTACCAGCTCGATTGTTCCATCGCAATCGTGATTTTCAGTTGTGAAAATGTAAACCGCAGCACAATAGCCAGTTTCATTTTTCCAAGTGTAACAATATTTACTCATGAGAATTTTGTTTCCAAAATTCAGTAAAACAGCTTGTGCAGTGAAAAATTTTACTCCAATACGTTCAGGTGTTGTTACAAAATTCAAACGATATTTATCTGCTTTTTTTTCTAAATCTGTCATTTCTTTTTTTCTCCTTTTAGAAGGGTTAGCCCGAAGGCTAATCCTTTTTCTGTTATCCTTCGATTAAAAACATTTTTTCGTAAGTATCAAAATTGCTTTGAATCATTTCAGGGCATTTTGCGAAATCAATTTCTTCACCGATTCTTGCGTAAAGTCGTTCGTTATTTTCATCTGTCGGGCAAAGATAAATCTTACCGTATTTTTGAGCGAGCATCTTCAAAATTTGCGTTCCATAACCTTTGTTGCGGAATGCTTCAAAAACTTCAAAACTCAACACGAAACCAAAATCTAACTCGCTGTCTTCATCGTACCCTTCAAAGAACTGCATGTATCCAATATGAACATCACCATCGTAAAAATTAAAATCAACCTACTTGCTTGACAATGTGTCGCCTTCAACCCATTCACTCGTTTCGGGTTCGTAAAACAGTGCGTAATTGCTTTTATTTCCTTTTGTTTTGAACCTTAACATTAACATTTTTTATTTCCTCCAAAATTCTTAAATTCAATATTTCATATCATATTAATTACGATTTAATTATGATACACCTAAATTAATTCACTATATAAAGTAAAATTATCTGTATTTATATAACATACTAAAAATCAATTCATAAAAAAAAAATTTGTATTTCTTTACTGATAATCTAAATAAGTAATTTTTTACAAAAATTTTCTTTACAAAATGATTTGATATGAATTGAAAAAAGGTGAGAAAACAAATTCAGCATTTATTCAGTATTTACAAGGATTTATGTAAAATGGCATGTTTTACGTTCGATCTGGAAATGGTAAGTGGAAAAATCAACTAAAACGAATTTTTATTCTTGATTTGGTCGGATTGTCATAAAATGGGAGAAAAATAGTAACTCTAACTAAATTTTGACACAATAATAGAGGCCTTCGAGTTTGGAGGCTGTTTTAATTTCTTATTTACTTTCTTCTTTTTTACTTCACTTTCTTTCTACTTCTTCAAATATCCACTGCCTTCCTTCTTCTGTAAACTTAACTCCGAGATGTTTTAACACCGTTCTGAGTTTGCCGTAGAACTTGCTGGCTGATGTTGGCATTACAGCGTTTTTGTCTGCCCATCCTCTGTACGTTGCAAAAATCTTACTGCGAGGTACGTTTTGCCCTTCGAGATTGTCAATTACTTCTTCTTCCGCAAAAAGGATAATTGGGTTGTTTTCTCTTGCAAGTTCTTCACGGTATTTGATAATTTCTTCGTCCTCTGTGAACCCGTCCTGAGCGAGTAAACGTTGAAGTCCTGCAAGCATCCAGTTGAAAATTCCAGACTGTTCCTTTGAAAGTTCCTGCTCCAAATTAGGATTTACAGGTCTGTCGTTTGTGTTCGGTTTTACTCTGTAGGATTCAACATAGTGCATTGGGAGTTCGACAACTAACAAACGTCTTAAAAATCCTTCGGACGTGTCGTTAAGTATCGGCAGATCATTACAGCACATCATTAATTTCGTTCTTACATCAAACGGAATTGGGTCTTTGTGCTTGTAACTGTCTTCAAGAGTTTCGCCTGCAACGATTTTCTTAAAAACTCCCTCAGCTCCTTTTAAGTTCGTCTCAGTTTCTGTAGAAATGTTGACAAGTGAATCCTTCAAACCTATAGCTCTGAAATTTTCACTGAATCTTGACGGTTCAACTGCTGAAACATATCCTCTGCCTGTCTTTGCTCCTCCTAAAACAGAACTGATTACTTTTGTGAAAACGCTTTTTCCGTTCGCTCCTCCGCCTTTGAGCATGAGTGCTTTCTGAAATCTGCAATCAGGCAACAAAATATACCCTGCAAATTCCTGCATGATTTTTTGCCTGTTGATTTTTCCGTTCGTAACTTCTTTCAAAAATTTTTCCCAGCTCGGACAAACTGCTTTCTCATCAAAATCAAAATCCAGTCTCACAGTTAAATAATCATATTCGCTGTGAGGTCTAAGTTTGACTTCGCCTGTTTTAGGATTAATGTGAATAGTTCCGTTCCTAAATGCTAAGCACGGCTGTCTGTTAAATTCCTTAATTGGAATATCGCTGTTGACTCTCGGGTCGGCTTTTATGATTTTCAGAGTTGACGTGAGTTTTGCTCCTGTAGCATTTCTGCCGTAAGCAATGCTGATGTAACTCTGAATGTCCGTGTCAGTTTTTGCCTCCCAAATGCCTTTTTCTTCGTCATACTCATAAAATCCTGTTTTTTCGTGATAAAGCAGTTTGTGAATCTCACAAACAATATCTCTTACGTCCGTTTCTCTCGGTCCTTTCCTTGCCATTGAGAATAACTCCGAAACCCATTCTTTCGGGAAGTAATTTCTCGCATTAATTAAAATTTCGTGAATGTCTGCACTGTCAGTGTAAGGTGCGATTGTCTTAATGAAATCCTTACATTTTTCAAGTGCTTTTTCTCGTTCGCTGATTGAGAGTTCTTCAAAATTTTGTTTCGGTTGAATGTAATCAATAGCCCATTTTTTACCTGCACGAGCTGAATTGATAATTGTTGAAACTTGTCCGCCTAACTCACAAAAATCAGCGACATCTTTGCCCATAGGATTAACCCAAATTTTGAACGGTATTCGTTCTAACAAAAGTTGACGAGCGATTTTGTAATTCGCATTCTGCCCTGCTTCGTCCGAATCAAAAGCTAAAATTACGCTCTTGAATTGGTTTTTGATAATCTCGATAACTTCAGGCATGAGACCTCCAAAATCCGTGCCGTTCGGTGAAATTACACTGTAACCCTGCTGATAACAGTGTAGCCAATCGAACATTCCCTCCGTGATAATCAATTCGTCTCGCCTTCTGTTAAGTGTATTGAGACCGAGAATTGAGTTATCAAGATAAGGATGAGCTTGAAGTGAAGCCTTTTTGTATTTCGGTTCATTTTCGTTTTCCTGACCTTTTCCAAGCCAGTCATAACGTCTTGAAACGAAGTACATAATTTTTTTTCCGTTTTTGTCAAAATAAGGGAATCTGATTCTGTACGATCCATTCCATGCTTCGAGACCGATTTTTAATTCATGAATCGTCTCGTCCGTGATCTTGCGTGAATGCAGATATTTCAATGCGTTGACACTGTAATTTTTAGAAGTGTCGAAAATTGTCTTGTGCCAGTATTCAATGTCATTATTGAATTTTTTAATTTCAGAAAAACTTTTTTCAGATTTTTCACGTTCACATTCAGGCATTAACTCACGCACCGCTGCACCTTTGTCGCCATTATGATTCACGTAAGCAACAAGGTCTATAATGTCTCCACCGATGTTGAGCATGAAGTCGAACCATGTGTTGCTTTGTTCGTAAATCGTAAAAGCGTCTTTGCCTTTATCGTTGTTAGCTATTGAATCCGCTCTGTAACTGCTTCCAACCTTATGAAGGTTAATCCCTAATTTCTTTGCGACTTCTTTAATGTTGTATCTTTCTTGTATTGTTTGAAAGATGTTAGTTTCATTTGAATTTTTATTATTCATTTGCTATACTTACCTCCGTTATTATTAATATTTGTTATCAAAGATTATAATACACCCATCAAGAGAAATCAATTTGCAAAATTCATTTTTCTTGATGGGTGTAAATTTATCCTCAAATAATTTTGTAGCATTAATTTTTTCTGCGTAAAATGCAGTCATTACCTCGATTTTTACGGTTCTCTGTGTTGCTTCTGAATTATTCTGTGTTGCTTTTTTCTGTGTTTTCAATTATAATTTCTCCTATCTTTTTTGTATTTTAGTTATCGAAATTATAATACAGTCCTCAGAGAAAAGCAAATTGAAAAAATTTTCTTTTTTTTGAGGACTGTGCGTTGTATAATCAATATTAAATATCAATCGGAGGTAAAAAAAAATGAAAGTTGAAGTTATTATTAATGATGATTTATATAACGAGTTGAATGTCGTTGCAAAACTGCAAGGACGAAATTTTAGTGATGTTGTAAATGACGCTCTATACAGGGAATATGAACGGATGTGAACGGAGGCTGCCAAGAAAATGTAATAAAAACTTGACATTTTTGACTTGTTTCTCTCCTGTGTTGTAAAATCTTCGTGAGGTTTTACTCAAAACTTTTAATCAGGAGAAAACTAAAAATGAAGTACGGATATGCGAGAGTGAGTACGGCAGGGCAGGCACGTGATGGCAACTCACTCGAATGTCAAGAAAAAGCTCTTAAAGAAGCAGGAGCAGAAAGAATGTTTTTAGAAAAATTTTCAGGAGTGAAAGATAATCGTCCTGAATTAAATAAATTATTGAAAAAAATTCAAGCTGGAGACACGTTAATTATTACTAAATTAGATCGCATTGCACGAAGTCTAATTCAGGGTGTACAATTACTTGAAGATTTGTTAAACCGAGATATAGTTGTTTTCGTTCTAAATCTTGGAATAATCGATAATTCGCCTACGGGAAAATTAATCCGAAATATCATGTTGAGTTTTTCAGAATTTGAGCGAGAGATAATAATTCAGAGAACACAGGAAGGAAAAGCAATAGCAAAACAAAATCCAAATTTTCAAGAAGGTCGTCCGAAAAAGTTTAAGCGTGAACAGATAAATCATGCGTTAGAACTTCTAAAAACAAATTCTTACAAGCAGGTTTATCAAATGACAGGCATCAGCCCCGCAACATTAGGCAGGGCGAAACGAAATTTGAAGGGAGCAAAATAGTGGAAGAATCAGGACGCACGAGATTTCACTATGGATTTTACGCAGCAATGAAAGTTGAATACGATTTAGTGAAAGCTCCTGTGAAATACGAACAAGAGAAAGAATTAGGGGAAGACCCTGTTAGGTTAGATTTTTTAATTATCAAGAAAGAACCAGATGTGAAATTGAACGATCCGATCGGTGAATTTTTCAGGCGTGAGAATTTGTTTGAATACAAATCACCTGAGGACGGATTGACGATTGACGATTTTTATAAGGCTCAGGGGTATGGATTAATTTACAAGGGATTTGACAAGAAAGTTAATGAATTGCCGATTGAAGAAATAACATTAACGTTAGTTCGACATTCGTATCCGAGAGAATTGATAAAAATTTTACAAGAGACAGGTTTTAATGTAATCGAATCTCATTCAGGGATTTACAAAATTGAAGGTAAAATCAGTATTCCTGTGCAGATTGTAGTTGTGTCAAAACTGCCAGACGGAGAATACGAAGGATTAAAATTGTTAGCGAATGGTGTCAAAGCTGACGATGTAATTCACTATGTTAATAAAGTAATTTCAACTGGGAATGAGAACGTCAAGGAGAACGTGAGAACAGTTATCGAAGTTTGTTTGAGTGCAAATAAAAACTTAGGAAAGGAATTAAGGGAGACAGGTAAAATGGATGATATTTTCAAAGATACATTTAGATATTTGTTTGAGAAAGATTTTGCAAATGAAAGACAACAAGGCATTCAGGAAGACCGAGAACGAGTTGCAATAGATATGCTAAACAACGGTGAGCCTATCGACAAAATTAAAACCTACAGTCGATTAACTGAAGATGTGATTAAAGGACTTGCTGTTTCTCTCTGAGTTTGAGTTGTGTAAGCTATTATTGAAAATGCTCAAAGTTTTTGTTTTTTTGGAAATACGGAGATGAAAACTTGAACGAAAATTTGAGAAAAGAATTAGATGATATTTTCAAAGATACATTTAGATATTTGTTTGAAAAAGATTTTGATGAAGCTGAGCAAAAAGGGATTCAAAAAGACCGAGAACGAGTTGCGAGGGATATGTTAAACAACGGTGAGCCTATCGATAAAATAAAAATATACAGTCAATTATCAGAAAGTGTAATTAAAGGTCTTGCTATTTCTCTCGGAGTTTGAGTTTAACCGCCTCAAAATCGAAGCGGTTAGAATGTTATAACAACGCAGGTTACATTATCGTGTCCGCCCTTCGAGAGTGCTTCATCGACTAATTTATTAACGGTTTCGGAGGCACTTTCGGAGTTCTTGACGATTGTAGAAATTTCTTGATAACTCAGCATATCAGTCAAACCATCGGAGCAGAGAATAATTTTTGATGAATTATACGGTCCGTAAAAATCAGGTGAGGTGTAATCACGATTCCCCACGTATGCTGTCAGAATGTGTCGCTCACTGCTTTGCTCTGCTTTTTTAGGAGTTAAAAGTCCCATTCTAACTTTATCTTCTGCGACCGTATGATCGTTTGTAATTCTTAGAAGTCTGTCGTTTTCAAACCTGTAAATTCTTGAATCTCCCAAATTATAAGCCATGAATTTATTGCTTTCTTTGATAACAACGAGAGCGAGAGTTGTAGCTGACCTGACTGGGAGCGATAACAAATTTCGATTAGCGTTTTGTGCAAAATCATCGACTTCTTTGTAAAATCCAATTCGGATTTTTTCAGCGTGTTCATCAAGGGTTTTTACCGTCATTAGTGAAGCGAGTTCTCCGCATTCTTCTCCGCCCATGCCATCACAAACTGCAAAAATACAGGGAGCGTCTGCACTGCCAGTTATGAAAAATGGATTATCACGTTCTTGCTCTGACATGAAAATTCCATTAGCGTAAAAATTATCTTCGTTATTTTTTCTTACGAATCCTGTTTCAGATCGAACAGCAAAATTAATCATAAATTAATCAGTCCCCTAACATAATTTTTTTAGCATGTTAGCATGAAAATCACTGATTATCCAGGTTCTTTTTGTTTCTATTTTTGAAGTTAAAAATGTTTTAAGTTTTAGACTTTTTAATGTTAAACATTAAAACATTAAAACATTTTTTCGTTTTATTAATAGTTTTTACAGCATGTTTCATAAAAATAACTAATTGAAAAAAAGTAATAAAATAATAAAATTAATTTTGATTAATTAACAGACAGACAATGTTAGAAGTTCCATAATTAAATTCATAACATGCGAATAGGAGGATTTATTAATGCCGGGAAAAAACTCACGAGAACGAGAAATTGAAGCATATTTGCATAACGAAGAAATGAGAAAAAATAATCCTCGTGTGGGGTTAGCAGCACATGATAATTCATCAAACGAAATCAAAAAATATGAATTTGATGTTCACTTTTCGCCTAATCTTCAATGGGCTGGAAAAAAAGAAAATTCTTCTTTCGATGTTCCTGTTTCGTCAATTCATATTCATGAAACAGTCATTCCGCAGCGAGTGATTAGTCGTTTGCAAAATATTACTCCGGATACTGTTTCTCGACAAGGATATTTGTTTCCTGATGCTGATCCTTTTCAACGGCTTCAAGAAAAGACTAAAGCGATTGAGGCTTACAAACATTTTGACAAATGGAAAAATCGACTCATTGCCGGTGATTCGCTCATTGTTATGAACTCGTTATTACAAAAAGAAAGTATGGCAGGGAAAGTTCAAATGGCGTACATTGATCCTCCTTAATCCTTTTTTTATCAAAATTTTCAATTTCATTTGCGTCCCACACTCTGAAATTCCCTATCTTAAAAGACTTAGGAATCACGCCTGCATTCTCATAGTTGTAGACCGTTTGCCTGCTGATTCCGTACCGACTTTGTAAATCCTTAATTCTCAAAAACTGCATTTTTATTCTCCTTTCTGTTGTTTTTTATTTGCAATTTCGCAGATTTTGCCTTATACTTACGTCTTAGAAAATAATTTGAAGGTGTTTTTTCAAAAAATATCTTCGTAAAACATAAATTTTTTAAGAGCTTGAATGCACATTCAAAATGTATTCAGCTCTTTTGTTTCCTAAAAAAAACTTATCAAATTTAATCAAAAATTGCAACAATCCAGATTGGTATAAAAACAAAATTAACGTTAAAGGTGTTCTATTTGAGTTTCTGTGAAGATAAGACTAAAAAATCCGTATTTTTGCGTATAAAAATTGCCATGTCTTTTATTCAACATGGCAGAACTTATTTTTTTATAAAACCCGCTAATTGCAAGGCATCACGAAAACCACGCTGATAGCATTGATATTTCAAAGCGTCAACTCTTTCTGTTTCTGATATGTCGCCCGTTATATCATCTGTGTTTACAGCGTCTATGCGCTCTACGATGAAAGAGTTAACCATTTCTTCGAAGCGAAATTAAAGCTAACAAAGCTGGATTGCATAGCACGTAGTCTGGTATTCAACTTTTAGAGTCTTGAACATGAGAACTTGCCGACACATAAGAAATATTATGCTCTGGAATTATTCAGCTAAAATTTTTAGTCCAGATTAATGAGCTCTTAAAAACTTATTCTTAACGCAATGAACATGAGCTTTTTCAGTTGCTTCGCTGTCCCATTGAAAATCCGCCATGCGAAATTAATTTTTATTTCCTCCTAAAATAAAGGCTTCCATAAAGTAGCGACAGCCTTCCGACTTTTCAATATTCAGAAGCGTGATTGAAATTACCCGCTGAGTTCGGTCTAATAATACGGCAACATTTGATTTTAATCATAAACTAAATGGCTTAAACTCAGAACTTGATGTAAATTTTTTTTTCAAGAATTTCTTTTCGATTATCGCGTTTAACGTTACGATAGATTTTACACTTTATATTTGCGTAGTACTTTCTTAAAATAAATCTAGTAAAAAAAAAAAAATTTATAAGGAGGTAAAAATCATGCCTGAAATTTTGTACGATCAAGTAAAAGCGGCTCAATATATGGCCAGATTGTTGCACGAGAAATATTTTAATATTGATGATGGTTTTTTGGATTATCTTCGCTTTATAGGAGCAAATTTGAAAAGTTTGCTTAAAAATGTCATTGAAGATGTTGAAAACTGGAGCGGCGGCCGTGATAAAGAAGAAGTCCTTAATTTACTCTATAGTGATGAAACAACTTCTTTGTGCAGTTTATACCGTGAGCTTTGCAGTGTTGCTCAAGACTATCCTTACATTCAAACTTTTATAAGAGAACGAGCTTTGAAAATTTGCGAAGAAATATCAAATTATCAGACTTCTGACGCTAAAAATTATGAGCTTGCACGGAAAAAATTTGAAACAATTTTTGGTCTTAATAATTGTGCTTTAGATTTTTTGGAGTTTGCTTATATAAGTGAGGCAAATAATTATGTTGAATGTTATTTTAGCGGAAATCTCAAAATATTGAAAGCCCGCAACAAAAAAATATTAGCCTGTCTTCTTAATACTAATATCTCAAGTTTGAACGATACAATTCGTGAGCTCGAAACTTATAAACTTTTAGACGTTCAGACAGGTACTGGGCGCGGGTATGGTCTTAGTCTTAGTAATATACTGATTAAATTTTTTGAATGTCCTGAAATTAGTCCTAATGATTTATTCTGTGTTCAAATGAAAGGCGAAACTTTACCTCTTGAAAATTTTAATATAAAAAAAGAAGACTTGAATTATGTTGTAAGACTTCTAAAATCAAAAAGTTCCGCGCCGGTTCATATAATGCTCTACGGACCTCCCGGTACAGGCAAAACAACTTTTGCACGCAGTCTTGCAAAATCTCTCGGACTTAAAGCCTTTACAATTAACGTAAGAGAGAATGTAACATCAGAGTCAGCTACGGCTGTTATTGCCTGCATGAATATAGCTTCAAGACATCCTAAAAGTTTTGTTGTTGTAGATGAGGCTGAAAAAATTTTGGATACGAGCCTTCGAGATATTTCAGGTGAACACGTCAAAGATAAATTATGGCTGAATACTCTTCTTGAAAAGCCTAATAATCATGTTATTTGGATAACAAATCACGTTAATAATATTCACCCGTCAGTAATGAGGAGATTTTCTTTCAGCGTATTTTTTGAAGCTCCCGGCAGGAAAGAACGCGAAAAATTATTTTTCGATATAATTAAACGGCACAAAGTTGAAAAATATTTTACTAATTCGCAAATAAAATCACTCGCAAAAGATTACGAAGTCCCTGCCGCTGTCATAGAAAATTCAATTAACCGCGCTGAAATTCTTAAATATAATGATGATGATTTTGTCCCTGCTGTCGAATGTTCAATGAAGGCATATACAACTTTTTTAAGAGGCGGAAGAGAAATAACAAGAAAAGCAGGCAGCGAGGTAAAAAATTTCACGTTAGAAGGCTTAACTCTTAATAATGCTGAAATTTCTGATTTAATGGAAAGATGTGTAAGGGCTGATGAGTTTATGAGAAATCCTAAATCCAAAATTGAAGGAGGCTGTGCAACAATGTTATTTTATGGGCCTCCCGGAACAGGTAAAACTGCATTGGCAAGGCATATAGCACACGAACTTGACCGCGAATGTTTTATACAAAGAGCGAGCGATTTACAAAATTGTTTTGTCGGTGAAACTGAAAAGAAAATAGCTGAGGCTTTCCGTCATGCCGAAGAAGAAGGAGCTGTTTTAGTGATTGATGAGGCTGATACGTTTTTATATTCGCGTGATATGGCAGTTCGTTCTTGGGAAGTTAGTTTTGTTAATGAATTTTTGGTAAATCTTGAAGAATGTAAATGTTTTTGTATATGCACAACTAACAGACTTGAAGAGCTTGATCCGGCTTCTTTAAGACGTTTCTTATACAAAATTAAATTTGATTACGCAGGAAGTTCACAAATTACTGCGCTTTATAATTCTCTGTTAAAGCCTATTTGTAATTCAGAGCTTCCTTCTCATCTTGAACGTGAGTTAAAAACTTTTACTAAACTTACGCCGGGAGATTTTCATTCTGTTAGAGCACAGTATAATTCGTTTTTATCAAACAGAAATACAGTTACTCACGAAATTTTAATTAATGCTTTAAGGCACGAAATGTCAATGAAACACGAAAAAAGTAAAGCAGGTTTCCAATTATGAATATAAATGTAATTTCGTGTATACCTTCAAAAACAATGAGGGAGTATTTGACGGTTAATCCTATTGAGATGTCTGCACTGCAACAGGCTACAATAGTTTATAACTACGCAAAGAAAAAGAATCGTTTGTTATTGTTTCGGCAACTGCTTGAAGAAACTGATGATGACGCTGAAAAGTTATTTTTAAGTTCGGCTATTAAGGATGTTCAAAAT
>JAFSKE010000137.1 GCA_017449135.1 Synergistaceae bacterium | reverse complement strand
TAGCAGATATTAGATAGCTTTTACGTGTCAACTTAATAGCTACAATATCTCCTCTGCCGATATTTTTAGCAATTAGCTTGTGAGCAATGCGATTAGCCTGTTTATTCAGTTCGTCATAAGTCAACGTTCTATCACAGGCAATAACTGCTGTTTTGTCCGGCGTTTTCATTACTTGTTCCTCGAAAAGGGTATGAACACACTTATCCTTCGGGTAATCTACAACTGTATCATTAAAGTCAATCAGTAATTTTTGACGCTCGTCCGATGATAATAACTCTAATTCATAGAGTTTTCTGCTGTCGTTAGCTATTGCATCAAATAATAAGTTACAAATATTTTGATGTAATCTTTCAATATCTTGTTCGGTAAATTTTTCAATTTGATAATCATATTGAAACTTAAAGAACTCATCGCTGTCTCGATCGTCAATGTGAATTTGCAGGCTTTCTACCTGAACTCCATTGTGATACCACGTACTTTCAGCATTGCCAGTGATTTTTGCGTTCTGATAGCTAATGATTACATCGTATAAACGCCTATTGAAATTATACTTTTTTCTAATATCTTCCAAAACGTCGCCGTAGTTATATTTTTGATGACGTAGAGCCAAAAACGCTGAAGTCTCAACAGATGTCAAATTTTGTAAGAAAGTCTGTTCGTTATTGAGTTCTATTAACATTGGGACAGTATTGATGAACATTCCCATTGTGTTCTTTTCTCGAACACCTGAACGGTTCAAAATAGCAGTTCCTATATAAAATTTTTCAGCATTCATTTTTACTCTATTTATATAAACTGATAAAGCTGTAGCAAAGAGCGTGAATGGAGATGTATGATGTTCTTGGGCGTAATTATAAATATATCGAGATTTCTCACGATTAATTTCAAAAGTCTTACGTACTGATATGAGGGAATTTGTCTGTTTATCAGAGAGATATGTTATTTCATCGCATTTCTTAAACTGCTCCAAGAAAAACGCAGAATCTTTTTCATATCGTTTGCTTTGAAGATAAGCAACTTCTGAATCCGCATATTCCTTATAGGGATAAGCTACTGGCGTTTCTCCGTCTAAAATCGCATAGAACTGAGAGGCAAACAATGATAACGTCCAAGCATCGCCAATGATATGGTGTACTTTTATTATAAATCCGTACTGCTCAGGTAATTGTACGACCTTGACTTCACAAAGATTGCCGCTGATATTTATCGGCTGTTTTGTATAATTCTCTGCATATTTGTCTAACTCGGCCTTATTTGCAAAATAAAGTTCCTCAATATCTTGCTCTGTAAAATCTACAATCGTCTGTTTTATCTCACCATTCTGCTCAACTATACGGGTACGCAATGCGTCATTTAGGCGATAAAGAGCATTGACAGTTGCTTTTAATTTAGCAATATCTTGATAACCATCACGAATAGCAGATCCGCAAACAACAGCGACAGCATCGCCTACGAACCTTTCCATATCGTAAATTAATTTTTGCGGCTTGGTAAGTTTGTACATTGTCGCGTTTTCCTATAACTTATAAGTTTCTTGAGCAAGTAAAGATATTATATTCTCATTTGGGGTCTTCTCATCAATTACTTTCATATCTTTAGCTTGTTTTATAAAATCCGGTAAGAGTTTTCCCTCCATATCTATCATATTATTCTTGACACAAGACATATTAAAGATACTTTTTGTAATATAAAAAAGTAGTATAGTAATAGCTATGATAGCAATACAAATTATTAATGATTTTTCAGTTATTTTATCGTCCCATAATAATTGCATGTTATCTGAAACAGATTCAATAGTTATAAGGCGTATAAAGAGCATTATGGTAGATATCGCCGATAAAAATGTGTACTCCATGTTAGCAAAAATTAGAAAGTTATTTTGTTTATAGGAAACAAAATAACTTTTCCCTAATATTGTTTCCCAGAGAAAAGGGTGTTTATAATCGCCATTTAAGGAAGGATATTCATAAAAAACCTTAATGTAAGCCGATATAGTAGCAATTTGACGTAGATTTTCCCCACTTTTTGATGCTATTGGTATTAATACAACTATTAAAAAAAATAACAATAAGGCTTGTATATAGCCTATTACAGAAATAATCTGAACAGAATCTTTCTGTAACGCGATAACAGCAGCACCAAAGCTAATAGCTGTTAGAAGTGCCGTATTTTCTTGTGAATTAATAAGCTGAATACGCATAACAAGTTCATCACGTAGACTGAGATATTCACTTTTTTGTAATTTTTTCATAATAAATCCTCTCTTGAAATTTTTTAACCTTTTGAAAATCGTTTTTTCAAAATTCTAACGACTTAAACCTAAATTTTCTCTTTTGAATCCATTGTAAGGTTTTTGTTTGAATTTTTTATTATAATATCGTTCAATATTTTTATTACTCCCTTTTTATTAAAATTTATTTTTCGCAGAATATGCAAATCACAGAAAAATATTTTTATTCTTTTCGCACAGACTTATTCTGCAGTCTTAAAGCAAGAATTTTGACTGCAAATAAAGCTGTTGAACTTATTCATGTTTGCGTGTTTTAATTTCATGCTGGGATGGACATAGCGATTAAGAGTGATATTGACATTGGTATGTCCTAAAATTTCACTCAAGGATTTAATGTCAAACCCCAATTCTACGCACCTCGTAGCGAACGTATGACGAAGTGCGTGAAAATTAATTTTTTCTATTCCGCATTTTTTTAGGACGCTATTAAAACGATTTTCCATTGTTCGAGGTTCAATAAATTTATTTCTTGAGCCGCTTAGGACATATGCTCCTTCAACGTAAGACATTTTCAGATAACTCATGAGTTCTTCTGGAATTGGAATTTTACGGATTGAGCTAAGGCTTTTTGGTTCATCGATTTCGATTACGGTTTTTCTTGTTGTGCATTTGTCTAAATTACGGAGGCGTTGCATTGTTCTTTGCACATGAATTTCTTTATCGACGAAAGAAAAATCACTCCATTTCAAAGCACAGAGTTCTCCTATTCTAAGCCCCGTAAATAAAGATAAAAGAATTCCCAGTGCGGTGCTGTCAAAATAATTTTTCAAATAACAAAGAAGTTTATTTTCTTCTCCAATAGTTAAAATTTTAATTTGTTTTTGTTTTAACGGAATTTTTACGACATTAGGGACATAGTTGACTTCATAACCATGAAGCAATGCAAAACGATGAATACTTTTCATTCTTGAGAGAATATCTGAAACGGTCTTAGGTGCAAGTTTCCGACCTTTATGTTCTTTGGATAAGAGTCTTTTGCTGAATGAAATAATATTTTCGTTGTTGATTTCATTCAATTTGGAATTTCCGAATGCTGGTATTATGTAATTTTTAAGTTGTCCCATGTATTTAACGATGGTTGATTTTTTTCGAATCGGTATTAATTCTTCAAGCCATTGCTTGCTAACATCTTCAAAAATCGGACTTTTTACCTGTGTTGACTTTTTTACTTGAGTTTTATCGTAGTCAATACGACTAACTGCTTCAGATTTTTTCTTTTTAACTTCTAAATAAGATTTTCCAAAAACGTAACCGTAGACGGCTTTTTTACCATCACGAGCTTTGATATAACGTCCTTCCCAACGTCCATCTTTCCTTTTGAAAATATTTTCGCCTTTTCGTGCCATGATTAAAACCTCCTGACTATAATTTTTGACTATAAATTAGCGAAATTTATTGAAAAATCGCGATTAATTCTCTAAAAAATCACTAAATTTTTTCGTGAAATCTTGAAAAATTCAGTGTTATCGCTTAAAATTGTACGCACAATATTATTTTGTAACCTTTCGTAGATTTGCATATTCTGAGAAAATAAAATAAAAATTTGTTTTAATAAATTTTTCTCAAAAAGTAAGTAATGGGATAGCTTTATAACATCTTGATAATTTTGCTGTACCCAAATAACGAGAATCGAAGCCGAACGGAGAATCACTAAGCAACCAGACCTCATCAGAAGTAAGGGTAACAGGAAGCGAAAAAGCCCGTAAGAACCTTCCCGCTCTGTCATGGGAAAGCGGCGCACTGTTAGGAAACGGTACGCCGTTAATGTTGATGAGACCTTTATCACCAAGTTCAATTAAATCGCCGTGAAGCCCTGCAACTCGTTTTAAGAAAGGTTTATTTTTGCCCCACATATTTTTTCTGAAATATTCAGGAGGTACCCATTCAGTAGAGCTAAAGGCCTCGATAGGAACTTGAACGAAGTCGCCTTTTTTCGGAAGACAATCAAGTTTGAGCCATAAACCGCGAGGAACGGAAGCCGTAGTGTTAAGAATGAAGCATTCCGAGCAGATAAAAGCTCCGAGAATAGAACCTATAAAAATAATGATTAGAGCATTACGGCGTTGAATTTTTTTGCACATGTTGAACCTCATTTTTTGAAAATAGGTTTGCCGTTATTGTCGTTAGCGGTCATTTTGCATTCAGGATAATTAGAGCAGCCCCAGAATTGTCCGTTTTTGCCGTTGCGTAAGAACATTGGCGCACCGCAACGGGGACACGTAACATTACTTTTCTGTAAGGATTTTTTGCCGTAAGATTTTTGAGAATTTTCGGTGTTAGTGCTTTGGACTGTAATCGGTTGTGCTGAGTTAATATTTTCTCTAATAGCTTCCTCAATGTAACGGATAACCTCATTAATGGACATTTCAGAATTTTTGATTTTCCTGAAATAAGTTTCCCAGACAGCAGTTAAATCAGGCAACGTAATTTTTTCGGGAAGAGCGTGAATAAGACTGCGAGCGGATTGCGATGAGATTAAATTTTTGCCCTTCTTAATTAACATTCCGCTGTCGATTAGTTCTTTTATAATAGTAGCTTGGGTAGCAGCAGTCCCGATTCCATCAGTTTCTTTAAGAATTTTTCTTATTTCAGAATCCTTAACGTAGCGATAAACTTCATTCATAGCCTTGAGCAGTGTAGCTTCAGTGAAGTTTGTCGGAGCTTTAGTTTTCTTTTCCAAAAGTTTTATGTCATTGCAAGAGCCATTTTCGCCTTCAAAAGTTTCAGGCAGAGGAGCTGAACTGTTATCATCGTTATTATCTTTTTCATCGTCTTTATCCTGCAAATCTTTTTCAACGAATTTCCAGCCGTCATTAAGAATTTGCCGACCTGAAGCAGTGAATAATTCGCCGTCAATATCAGCGTTAATGTTGACTTGCAAAAATTCAAAATCCGGCATGAAGAACGAAATATAACGCTTTGCGACAAGTTCAAAAACTAAAGCCTCGTCTTTTTCAAGTTGCTTTGAGATTTTGCAAGAAGCAGACGGAATAATAGCGTGATGTTCCTCAACTTTTTTAGAGTTGAATACAGGAGTCTTGCGTTTTTTATCAACAGTTTGAGGGATTTTTGCAGGAGATAATTTTTCGATGACAGCAAAAACTTTTTCAGCCTCGTCCTGATGAGCGTCAGGCAGAAATTCACAGTCCGAACGCGGATAAGTTAGAATGCCTTGTTCGTATAATTTTTGACAAATTTCCAGAGTTTTAGCAGGAGACAAATCAAATTTTTTCGATGCAATCATTTGCAATTTCGGAAGCGACAAACCAACTGGAGGCTTGGAAGATTGTTTTTTGCTCTCATATTTCGTGATATTTGCGGGCTTCCCTTTAAGCCTTGAGATAAGATTTTCAGCAATAGATTTATCGACAAGGCGTTTTTCTTCGTCAAGACCTTGCTGTTTGTCATTAGGTTTTCATGTAGCATTGAACGAGCCGTCTTTAACTTGAATATTTGCCTTAATAGCCCAGAAAGGTTTAGGCACGAATGCTTCAATAGCTTCATCACGTCTTACAACAAGAGCAGTAACGGGAGTTTTTACCCTCCCGATTCTGAGAGGTTTTCCATTATAACCATTTTTTTCAGCAAGTTTCGTGTAAAGTCGTGTTAAATTCATGCCATGCAACCAATCAGCTCGACTACGTGCAAGAGCTGCATCGCGGTCGCCGTGAAAATCTGAATCAGGTTTGAGGTTGTCGAGAGCTTTTTTTACGGCTTCAGGGTTAGTGTCGCTGATGAGGATTCGCAGAATTTCCCCTTTATAACCACAGAAATCAAGAATTTCATCAATTAGCAACTGCCCTTCTCTGTCGCAATCGCCAGCATTAACGACAACATCAGCTTTTTTGAGTAACTTTTTGAGATTGTCGAATAAGTCCTTGCTTTCTTTTTTGACAAGCATTTTCCAGACTTCAGGAAAAATCGGGAGGTCGGCAATATTCCAACGTTTATATTTTTCGTCATAAAATTCGGGCATAGCCTGTTCAAGTAAATGACCTGCTGCCCACGCGACAATATCATCACCCGCCTGAATATAAAGTTTATTATTTCCCTGCGGTTTCGACAGAACAGCGGCAATAGAACGAGCGAGACTTGGTTTTTCAGCAATAAATAATCGCATAAAATTCAATCCTTTCAAAATTAATTACGCCAAACACGAGGAAAAATAATGTCGTGTTGAACGAAAATCATGAATCTGTAACCGGGCTTAATCTTAATGGTAGGCTGCCTGTCAGATTCCTTTTTTATAATTTGGGTCATAGCTTCAGCAACGGCAGTAGCTGCATTTTCAGCGAGAATGGAACGCGGGTCGTCAGTATCTCGTCTATTATTGTCGGTAGGAGCAGCAATTTCAACGCCAGCACCCAACAAAGAAACAAGCAAAGCAGAAGAAATAATAGACCCCCAATGACGATTAATCTGACCTTTGAATCCAGAATAACCAGACTGATCCGCACCTTTTAAGTTATCGAGAACGAGACTTGAGCCGTCAGGGAAAATTAATCTGCTCCACATGACGAGAACCCTGCTTTGACCGTAAGAAATTTGATTATCATAAGTGCCTATAAGTCTTGAGCCACGCGGAATTAACAGGTAACGCCCAGTAGCAGTGTCCCAAACATTTTCAGAGACCTGAGCAATCATATTGCCGGGTAAATCTGAATTAAGGCCGGAAATTAAAACACATGACAATATCGTCCCCGATTTCAATTCAAGAATGCTTTGCGGAGAATTAACGGAGTGCTTTGAATATTCTTCGGGTACAGCCTGCTTAGTAAAATTATCCTTTCTGTTCCAGCCGTTAGGGTCGGACTGAAGCGACGAATTTTGAGTAGGCATAAAAGGCATTCCATTTATGGACTGTGCGGTATTAACAGGAGCATTTGACAAAAGTCTTGAAACTTCTGCTATCGTGTCGGAATTATTACCGTTCTGAGAATTTCCGCTATTGTGTGTCTGTTCTCTGAAAGCCTGAATTGTTGTAGGAGAATTAGCGGCTAAAAGCCGTTGCACCTGATTTTGTTTTCTGATGTCAGAAACTTTAGGTACAGGAATGTAAGCCGGACGCACTCTTTGCGGCTGAGGAGCGGGAGCAGGTTCAGGAATTTTTACAGGTTCAGGCTCAGGAGGTTTGGGACGAGGCGGAGCAATGGACTGTGCACCTCTTGAAGCCTCGAAAAGGTTGACAGGAGCATTACTGCCGTTTAATCCGTTTTCTGAAGTAAGTATCGACATTGCAACGAGTGTGAAAATAATTCCAGCACCAATGAAGACAAACAAGGCAATGCGTTTTGAAGCTGATTTCCCCTGTTTAACTTTTTGCTGTGCTGAAGGCTCGAAACGGTCAGGACTATCTGAACTCATTTTGAATCTCACCTTTCAGATTTTTTCGTTGTTGATATTCTGCTTTCCCGAATATTTGTGTCTGTAAGTTTTTCATCACGAACTATAGCAATCCTTTTATTTCCGATTTTGAGATAAGCTCTGTCAAATAAACGGTCAACGATGTAATAACGACCTTTCACACGGTAATTTGAGAGAGTTTCTTTCTTGTCGAGATAAATATAAAATGCCGGCGTTTCGCTAAATTTCAAAGGCATACGAATATAAGTTTTATTGCCGTCATCGAAAACTGCGTCAGGTTTCCAATCAACTCTATTTTTATCAATGATTGTGTAACGAGTGTAGAGATTATCAAAATTCACGCCGTCTGTGCCAAGCTGTAATTCATCTTCGAGAGCCTTGTTAGAATTATTCTGCTGACTTTTAACAAAAATTGAAGTCAAATCATTCATCTGATATGAAAAGGCAACCCCGCGAATGTACTGCGAATTTTCAGTAGCAGTGAAATCAAGATTGTAAGTTCTCTTATCAGTATGAACGAGTAAATTCGTAGAAATTCCGGGTTGAGAAGGCTTAACAACAATGTGAGAGACAGCGAGGCCGTTTTTCATGGATTGGGACGGAGTGAAAATCCAGCGCACGGTGTCTCCCGCATGAATGCCCATAATTGATTCACCGGGTTCAAGAGCAACATCGGTCATTCTCATGGGGCGGCATGTAATTATCGGTATGACTTCACCGTAAGGGTAAATGACATAACCCTGTTCACCGATGAACGGATTAGTCGCGGCTCTTGCGTCATCGAAATTTTTTCTCATTTCAAAAACGAGTTTGTCGTAACGGCGGAGTTTTATTTCTCTGTCAAGTTTTTCCCATAGCTGAATCCTTGCAGTTTCTTCGGCAGCTTCCTGTAATGCTTTGTATTGAGCTTCGGCAGCTTGAATTTCAGCTAATTCATTTTGAGACGAAGAATTATTTTCGTACAGAGGAACTTCAGACGGAAGAATAATCTCACCCGTTTCCATGTTGTAACCTGGAGTAACGGCAAAAGCTGAATTTGTAAAGAAAATTATGAAAGACATAACAAAAATTTTTTTGAACATGATAAACACCTCGAAATTAAGATTGTGGAACTGTTATGTTAATATCTTGAGCCATATTGATTTCAGTGATGAAGATACCGAGCGGATTTTTTAGGACTTCTTCAAGTTCTCGGACGGGAGAAATTGCGACAGATACAATCGCTCTCCAGTCGGTACGTTCAATAATTGAACCTTGATCCATTTTTTCCTCTGTCCATAAGACTTGCCAAGATTTATCATCACTGCCTGAACGAACGATAGAACGAATTTCAACCTGAACGGTGAGTTCGTGTTTGTCCTGAGTAGCGATAAATGGATTATGTTCTTTATAGTACTGAGAGACGACAGTTTCAGCGGGACTATTTTTAGCAAGGTAAGAATAAACATCGTTGACCATGCGCCGCTGTGAGGACATGTCAGTAATAACGGTTTTGAAATTCACGAAAAATCCGCCGAGAGCTGCAATAACAACTCTTGTGTCAGCAATCGAACCTTCACGAGCGGATTTTATGGTAACTGCGTAACCCTGTTTATCGACTTGAACAATATAAGGGACTACTTTATTTTGACTTGTCAGCCACATCATAGTAGCCCCGAAAGCCAGACAGAGCAGTAGCATTAACATTGAAATTTGTCGCCAATGCGCTGCGTCCTTTACAGCCGAACCGTAACGATCGCTGTATTCTTTACGAGCTGATAAATAAGGATTTTCAAGAGAATTATTATCGGGCAATTAGATTAACTCCTTTCATTATTAAGACGTTCAAATAAACTTTCAGCGGAATTAGGATTTTCATTTTTAGGAGCAGGACGCATTTCAGGAATGTCATTGTTGTGAAGATAACGAGTAGCCCTGTCAGAATTAGAGCCGAACACGGTACTTGCTGCAACGTAATTAAGCATATTTCCGCCTTTGTGAGCGTCCATGAGATTATTTACGACTGGAATATGAGAGGAGACATGTTCAACAGCTCCGTTGAGTCCACCTTCTTTTGCGGCATCATAAGTATTTGCAATTACTCTAAACGTTGAAGTTTGAGCGTTACGGAGACTTTCAACAACAGTTTTTCCAGCACCGAGTAAACCGCCCGAACGACCACCGCCGGGATTCTTTTCACCGATAGCACCATGAGCAAGAGTTGAAGCAGAAGATGTGAATAATTCATGACCGAATGAGAGAGCTGCACCGCTAACGACAGATTGAGCCATTGACGGAACAATGCGAGCCGCCATGAAAATGCAAATAGTACCGCCGAGAATTTGTCCCGCCGCAGTAATTAGGGTAGCCATGTCAGTAGCCGCTCCGAAAGTTGCTTCCCAGTCGATTAACAAAGCATTAGCAAGAGCGTACACAATCATAATCATGAGAAGTTTTACGCCAATGGATACGGAATATCGTAGATAACTCAGGGCAATATCGCGAGTGTACTCGAAACCGCCGAAGCCGATTAAAATAGCTCCACCGCAAATAACTAAGTTCATTTCGATTAAAGCAACGGCCATAGTTCCAGCGAGCATTGCAACGACGACGAGAATAACAATTCCGATAAGCATAATTCCAATGAAATCACCCCAACCAGCGTCCCAGCCTCGTTCAACCATAGTGCCGTAAAGTCGAATACCTGCGACGAGCAAATCATCAGGAGCAACTTCCTGCCCCGCGATGGATTTTCCAGCTTCCATGAAGGAATTAACAATTAACTTCGGAAGAAATGAAGCAACACCGGAACTCGACATAATCCAGAAAAACACGCCGACATAGATAATCCATTTTGCAACATGAGCAGCAACTGATCCTATATTACTTTCACCGCTTAAAATCATTTTTCCCAGACCTAAGGCAAGAGACAGGGTAGCTAAAGCAACGAATAAAGACCGAGCGTAACCGAGTAATTTATCGCCAATGCCTGAAGTAAAATTTTCGACAAATTCGAGGGTAGCATTAGTTCCGGGAGTAGCTGCGAAACTTTCAGAAACGTAAAGACTAATTAATGCCAAAGAAAGAAGGAGGATAAAAAATTTTTTCTTTTTCATAATTCAGTCCTCATTATTTGAAACCCGGAGTAAAAGTTTGACCGGGAATTTGTAAATTTTTTAGTGATTTATAAGCCTCAAGAATGCTTTGCTCTTTCTGTTCTCGTTCATCAATTTCATCACGTTCGGATTCAAGAAAAGTAGTCATGAAGCCTTGAAGCGTCTGTTCATTACGTGCAATCATGGAACTTGTGTGATCCAGTAATGCCCCTAAAGCCTGTAAAGCCTGAACTTGACCTTCTGAATTAGATAAAGCGGTTAAAAGTTTTTCACGAGTTTTTTCGTCATTCTTGAAATCTTTAGCAGTAATATTGAGAGACTTCAAATAAGCCTCAAAAGTCTGCTTTAACTGTTTGTCGCGTTTTTCATTTCGTTCTTTGAGGTCATCAATTTTCAACCCTGCTTGCCAGTCAGGGTGTCGAGTTTTTAGCATATTTTCAATATCATCTGTGAAATGAGTAATGCTTTCAACTTGCTGAAGAATATTCCTAACTTGAGAAAAATTTTCTGAAAGAAGTTCTTTCATGCCGTTAATTTCACTAATGACGGATTGCGGAAGTTGAGCCAACATTTTAAGTTGATTTAACTGCATTTCAAGAGTGTTGAGCCATTCAGCGACAGCTTTAACTTTGACAGTAATTTGAGTAGTTTCCTGAGCGATTAAACACAATGCAGGTGAAGCCGATAAAATAATCAAAACTATCGCCGAAAATCCCCGAATAAATTTTTTCCTGAACATATTTATCACCTCAAATTATTTGAATCCCGGAGTAAAAGTTTGTCCTGAGCGTTCAGTTTGAACGGCATTTTTGCCCATTTCGACAACATTTTTTTGAGAAAGTTTTTTACGCTGTTTTTTAGCCTGTTGACGTGTGATATAACTTTCCATGAAGCCGCTTAGTTCCTGATTATTTCTGTCAAGTAAGAATGACGCATGATTAACGATAGCTCCGATAATCTGAATAGCTTTAGTCTGACCTGAATCGGAATCAGTTTCGTTCAAAGTTTCAATCATTTTGTCTCTAATTTCCTGCTCATTGTCAAAATTTTTAGCGGTCATGTTGAGGACTTTCATATAACCTTCTTCAACTTTTCGCCAGTCGTTATTTAGGCGTTTACCTTCCGAAATAGCAGACATAATGCCCTCGTAATCATCAGGAAAATGTTGTTTGAAAGCCGAACCAAAATTAGAAATATCGGACGTGAGACTTTTAGAGTTTTGTAAAACGGATTGAGCCTCAGTGAAAATTTGCATAATCTGACCGTTACCCAACTGTAAAAGGCGTGATTTTAGGGAGTTGAGCATCGCTAAATGTTGTTTAAGCATGGTGAGCTGTTCAGTAACCTCGTGAATGTCAGCTGCGAGTTTATCTAATTGCGTTTCTTCCTGAACAGGAAAACCCTCAACCCATAGCCACCAAGCATTAGCTGGGACGGAGAAGAGTACATGTGCAATAAGAAAAAACATTCTAAGAAACTTTTTCATTGAATTTATTTCTCCAATTTTTGCGGAAAATCTGAGATTCAAAAGATCGGTCAAGTTGTTTCCAAGCGTCAGCCCAATCCTGTAAATCACGTTCTGAAAGCCATTGAATTGGCCATTCCCTACCGTATTTTTCTTTAAGTTCCCGAACTCTTGTTAAATCTTCAGCACCACTTGCACCGACGAAGGATAAAGCGACAGGGCCTAAACCGAGACTAAATAATCTGCGGCCTTTAGGTGAAATAATGTAATATTCGCGTTTTCGAGTCATGTGCGAAATTAAATTTACTTGACGTTCATTAAGCTGTAAAAAATCCCGATAAAATTCGCCGATTTTGCTTCCTTTAGCATCAGGATTAGCGAGAAGAATTTTTGTCGGGCAACTCTCAAAAACAGCGTCCCGAATAGTACTATTCACAACGTCAGCAATAGATTGAGTAGCAAGAACGACAGCACAATTCAACTTTCTGAAAGTCTTTAGCCAACCTCTTATTTTTTCGGAGAATAATTTATCGCGCATTGCAGTCCAAGCCTCATCGACAACGAGCAAAGACGGCGCACCTTTTAATCTCCGTTGAATTTGAAAAAATAAATAAGTTAGAACAGCGGGAGCAATTTTTTCACGTTCTAAAAGTGAGGCGATTTCAAAAACATTGAAAGCGGCATAATTTATATCGTCATGGTCTCCGTCAAGTAAATAACCTCCGTTCTGATTGAGACTGTAAAATCCCAAAGCGGCTTTCATATCCTCGTCCTGAACAGAAGTAATATATTCAGTTAATGTGCGTTCGGCGGCACAAGTAGTACTTGCGGCAAGATTTTTCAAAGCGTCATTCAATAAAATTCGTCTTGCGGGAGTAACAAGACCGGGAGCAACCATTTCAATTAACATTTCGAGCCATTCAGCAGCCCAGCTCATAACTTCAGGATCGTCAATTTGAGCGAGAGGACAAAGGTTTATGTCGTTAGCTGCCTGTCCTAAATCGTAAAATACAGAATCATCGAGAGCCTGACAAAGGGGATAAATAGATTTGCCGTTGTCGAAGAAAAAAATTTGTCCTTTATCATAACGCTGAAATTGAGCGGCAATAGTTGCAAGCAAAGTAGATTTTCCCGAACCTGTAGGTCCTAAAATCAAAGTATGGCCGACATCACCACTATGAAGGTTAAGCGAGAACGGAGTACTACCAGCAGTAGCAGCTTGAAGGAGGGCAGGAGAATTAGGCGGATAAAATGGACACGGGCAAAATTTATCGCCGATCCAGTCATTAGAAAGTGGAACAATATCAGCGAAATTGAAACTTGTAATAAGCGGCTTGCGAACATTTTCTTTTCCATGACCGGGCAAAGAACCTAAAAACGCTTCAAGATTGTTAATGCTTTCAATTCTTGCGTTACAGCCAGCGCGTTCAAAAACTTTTACGACTTCGTGAGCTGCCTCCTCCAAAAATTGAGGATTAGAATGACGCAAAATAACGGTGGAGGTGTGATTGCCGAAAGCAACTTCGCCTGAATGAGCATCTTGCAGTGCGTTGTCCAAATCCTCAACCATAGCAACAGCGTCCTGATTAACTCTGTTAGTTTGAACTCCTGTAATTTGAGAGAAAAGACTGCGAATTTTTTGCGCCCATTGTCTTCGTTTAGTCTCAATCTGTCCTAAAGCCTCGCGCATGTCAGTCAAAATAAATCTGTTAGACCACCTGAAAGAAATTGGAAGTGCTTGCAGATCAGATAAAATTGACGGAAAAGTCCCAGCCGGATAATTCACGAGAGAAACGCATTGAACGAACTCGTTATTATATTCAAGATTTTTTCCGTTAATGCAGTCTTTAGCGAGGGTGCAATCTAAATAATACGGAAAAGCCGGAAGTCTTACGGAGTGCCAGTTGCCATTTACACAGGCATTTACGACTTCAAGTAATTCCGAAGTTCCTGAATATGGATCGGGAACATTATCGGGGTGAAAAGTCATACGCTGAACTTTCATAATGAGACTTAAAGAATCTTTCAAACCACGTATAACTTCCTCGAAACGTTCGAGCTGTTTTTCGACGACAATATCTTCGTTTTCATTATCCGAGCCGAAGAGAAATTTTTTAATGCGTTGTAATAGCGGACTTTTCTCAAATGTTGGCGGAACATATGTAATAAAAATTGCCTGAATAGATTCAAAATGCCCCTGCTCCTGTTTGAACTGTGCAAAACGTTCCATATCAATGAGTTTTGTTGTAGTTTCGTGAAAATTTCCGTCAGGGTAATTGTGAGCTTCACACCTGAAGAACTCAAAGTGAATGCAGTAACGGACATCAAGCTGATTAATAGCCCTTGCCATCATTTCGCTTAAATGTTCCAATTCCTGGACAGTAGAACTTTCGAGGTCAGGGCCAGTGAGCCAAAAGCCAGCAAGAAAACCGCCGTTTTTCAGTCCCAAGACTTCAGGAGCGACCATGTGAGAAAAGTTTAGTAATTCAGCGAAACCGTCATTTTCTGAAAAATTAGCCAAAGAATAAATCTCCTTTCAAACAAAAGAGAAGTGCGGCTGAAAGCGAACAACCGCACGATTTCAGAGCGTTCAATATTTTTTGTCAGGTCTGTAAACATGAGACGACGCAACGTAAGAATCCTGATACTTGATAGCTCTGCTGAAAATTTGACTGAAAAGCGGGTCATATTTAGCAATAACTGCGAGAATTTGAACTCCCACAAGAAAAAACACAATACCGATTAAAACGTTGACATAATTTCCAGAGCCTAAGCCGCCGGGAAAAATCAGCGCAATGCAGAATAACATCAGGAGTAGAAACAGAACGCGATCACAACCGCAGATGAGTTGCGGACGAGTAAGACTTTTGCGCACAGGAATAACCCTGATTTCTTCGTCGTTATATAACATCAGAAAATCAGACAGCCTTCAGTCGTGATGAAATTGCTTGCAATGGTAGATAATGCACCCATCATAGAGCCGACGAGAACAATCATCATGACCATTTTGCCGAAATTCCCTAAATCTCCGCCGAAAATTAACATACCGCCAGCGAAGAAAATGCCGACCATAGAAACAAGTAGAGCCGTTCTGCCGGAAAAAGCGTTGACGAGTTTTTCGAGTGCAGTATTCCAGGGCAAATCGTTATTGCTTGCGAGAGCCGCAACAGGAAAGCAGAACAGAGCTGCGATTACAACGACTGCGATAATTACTGTTCTGCGTTCAAAGAGCCAAAAAGAAAAATGTTTGTTCATAATAAAAACTCCTTTCATAAATTAAAAAATTTTTGTTAAGAGGTACTCAAGACCCGCCTTGTCAAATTGATAAAAACGCTGACATGGAATCAAGCAACCACCTCCTTTAAGTTGTGAAAGACATATTGCCCGTCGTGAATGCCGTCAACAGCGACCAGTTCTGAAAGTTTCGGGCCGATGTGAGGGTCTCTTACGAGAAAAGCGATAACGTCAATGGCTTCAGCAATTAGTTCTTTCATTGGACTTTGTGAAACTTCAGAGATTAACTGTTCGATTCGTAATAATCCAGCGCGAGCATCATTAGCGTGAACGGTACAAACACCGCCGGGATGTCCAGTGTTCCAAGCCTTTAGCATGTCGAGGGCTTCTTTGCCTCTGACTTCACCGATAATGATTCTGTCCGGCCTTTGACGCATGGTAACTTTCAATAAATCTTGCATGGATTTGTCCGAACTTGTGCGCATTGAGACGAAATTTTCCATAGAACATTGCAATTCGAGGGTATCTTCGAGAATTAACAGACGGTGTTTAGGAGTTAAAATTTTCATTTCATTAATGATTGCATTTACGAAAGTAGTTTTGCCCGTGCCAGTACCGCCGACAACGAGAATATTTTTACGTGTCGAAATAGCTTCAGAGAGGATTTGAATATCCTCATCAGTAGCACGCCCCGAATTAACATATTCAGTAAGCGAAAAAATTGCAGAGGCTTTTTTCCTGATATTGAAGGACGGATTAGGAACAATAGGAGGAATAACACCCTCAACACGACTGCCATCGCCGGGAAGTTCGCCCTCGACAACCGGATTATGATAGTTAATGACGGTGCCAAGCATGTGAGCAACAGTACCAAGCATTTGCAAGGCATTAACAGCGGACATACTACAAAGAAAATTCATTCCGACCCCGATTTCATCAGTCCAAACTGAACCGTCAGGATTAAGCATGATTTCAATGACTTGCGGATTGTCCATAGCTTTTCTAATTTCTTCTCCCATTTCGCGGCGCAATTTTTCGAGATTACGCCTGATTACTTCTTCGCTTGTTTTTGTTATTTCAGTCATTTTCAGTTATTTCATCTTTCTTTTCTTGCTCTAAATTAACAACATGTATTTCTAAAGCCCAAGACGGTAAATTACGAAGGTCATCAATAACAAAATCAAATAAATCAAGGAGTGTAATACCATACACGTAACAAAGTCGAAATGTAGTTTCCTTACATGGCCAATTATCTCCGTCTTCAAATCGTGATATTGTGGACTGGCTTAATTCAGTAATATCAGCAACTTCTGTTTGTGTCAGACCTGATAATTCACGGAAGTGTCTCAAAGCATTTCCTAAAGCTCTGTCATTGCCCATAAAGCGTTTCCTACTCTTTTTCATGAAAAATCCTCCTAAAACTCGCAGTAAAAAGCGAGAATTTTTCTCTAAAGAATGTGAGCAAGTACGCATGACACCAAAGCCGCCACGATAAAAGCGGTAGTTAAATTCAAGTATTTAGTCTTTCCTTGTTCAGTAAGGCCGCGAAACAAGGCAACTCCACCAACAGGAATGAGAGCAAGTGGGATAATCCAGCCCGCTGGAGCATTGAGTAAAGCCTCAACTGGAGAATGTCCCCAGCCCTTACCATCGACAGCAGCTCCACCGATAAAAGAAATAAGACACAAGCAGAAAATTCCCAAACAAGACCAAGCGAGCGGAAGAAAAAAATCGTAAAGTCGCATTTTCTTTTTATGTTGCACAAGAATTTCTTGAGAGATTCTTGTAAGAGTATCTGAGAAAATATCTTTAGATTTTTGAGCTTCATTTTGAGAAATAATTTCTGAAGACTTTTTAAGAGATTCAATGCAATTATTGAGAGCGTTATCAGTAATGTCTTTAATTTTTTGAGGCAACTGATAATAAAAGCGTCCAAAGTAATTAAAGATGAAGACAATAATCCAAATTGCATCGTTATCTCTGATATTGAGTTTTGAAGCAATTTCCCGAATACGTAACTGTTCTTCTTCCGAGCCTTCCCCGAAAAAAGCGGAATAATTAGCTTCAGCCTTGTTATTTTCAAGTTCCTGAAATTTTTGCTTATCTTCTTCTTTTGTTTGAGGGTAATCCTGCGTTTTGTCCATGATTAGGATTTCTCGCCTTTCTTAGAAGATTTTTCTTCGCTTTGAGATTGATTTTTAGCAATGCCAATATCATCAAACATTTTCCAAGAGAGAGTCCGCCATCGTTTTAGTTCAGCACGATTTCCGAGCGGCATTTCCTCCATAGCCTTAGCAACGGAGAGGCGTTTTGAATACAAATCATCAGTAACACGATCCGCGAGGTCAGGTAAGTCAATAGTAGCCCCACGTTTTTCTACTTCAATTTTTGTTTTAGAGTTATTGAATAACTCGAATTTTTGAGGCTCTCCGTAAAAAGTGTTTCTGACAACGTGGAGTTCTCCTGGAACAACGTTCATATATTTTTTGAGAAGTTCAATACTATCTCGCTGACGATTTATAATCCAAAACGAAATAAGTTTCCGATGAAGTTCATCCAGACTTCCGATAAGAGTGTCGCCGAATTTTTCAACAGCTTCACCTGACCGAGCGGCTGAATTTATAACAATGTCTTTGTCGCTCGCTTCGGAATAATTAACAAGTTCGATCCAGCCGTCTGCGTTATCAAGAGACAGAGAAATAACTTCAACATCATCATTGTGAGTAAAAGTTTTGCCCACGTCAGGATTACTTGTGTCGCTTTCAACGAGAATAATTTTTCTGTTTTTGTATTGAGTAAGGAAATCAGCAAGTATCATGCTTAAAATACTTTTACCGACTCCTCCCTTACTACCGCCAATAAAATATAAAACTCGTGAATTTGCGTCTGCCATTTTCATAAGTCCTCCGTGTCAGGGGGCAATTCAAAATGTGAGTTGTTTTGAATTTGAACAATTTCATTTTGTGTGTTCTTTTGAGACGACAGAGAAGTAATATTTTCATTTCCAACGGATGAATTTTTTACGTTATTTATAGTCTCACTGGAAATAGTTTTTGTTACAGTCTCAGACTTGCTTAACGATGAATTTTTTTCCTTTTTTATGGCAGTTTTTGAATGCTCGTGCTGTTCCTTCTTAGTAGTAGAAATCGTTGACTTTTTGTAGTTTTCCATGCAAACCCGAAAGAATCGCCAGAATTGCTTAAGAGAAGTCTGACTAATGCTCCAGCCCGCCGAAATAAAATACTGTGAAATGTCCTCAATGGTATAGTTTTTGTTGACAATAGCATCGTGAATATCTTGAAATAAGTAATCTACAGCTTCACGTGTCTTAAAAAATTTCTTTTCTTTAACAGGAAGGCTAACAATTTTTGAATGAACGGCCTTCAAAGTTTCAAAAGCAACTAAACCTTTCGGACAAATATTAGAAGTAGCAGCTAACACTAAAATCCCTCCTTTGTGTATTTTGTTGAAGTGAAGCGAGGCCACCTCTTAATTACATAGGAAAATATCACGAGGGAAAAAATTATGAGTTTAACTCATATTTTCTGGAGGATATGTATACTTCAAGGCAAAACATGTAAATAAAGAAAGGAAACGGGACAAGTAGGCTCTTTGCCGTACAAAATTACTGTGTAATTTGCACTCAAAGAGCAAAGAAATGTAATCGGCTGTAAACAGTCTCTCACATTCAGCTTGTCAGGAAAAAAAAGTCCCTGAACCTGAAGAAAAAAAAGAGGTAAAAAATGGAACGAGTATTACGAAATTGTCGATTATATTTGCGAGTAACTCCAGATGAGCAGGAGACAATCAGGGAACAAGCAGAATTATCAGGATTATCAATGTCTGAATATGTACGAAAAAGAGTACTTGGATTTCGTGTAATGCCTAAGTCGGAGTTAAATATTCTTCGAGAACTCAGGAGACTTGGCGGACTTGTGAAACATTTACATAACGAATCTCAAGGATTATATAGTTTTGAAACAGCATCGGCTCTGAATGCTTTAACATCTTATGCTCATGCGCTTGAAAGAAAATTATCATGATAGGAAAAATTCCTAAAGGTCGTCGAGACAGAAAAAGCAGTTTTAGGGATTTAATAAATTATTGTCTCGGAGTAACAGGACATTCGCAAGGTGCAGTTTTATACATTGGAAAGCAGAATATTAATGATACTCAAACGGCAGCGGTTGAAATGGAATCGTTAGCAATGGAAAATGTAAGATGTAAAAGTCCAGCATTTCATTTTATATTGTCATGGCGTTCCGATGAGACCCCGACTAACGGACAGGTAGATGAAGCGGTCTCAATAGCCCTGAAAGAACTTGATTTATCGGAGTGTCAGGCGGTCTGGGGTTTGCAGTCTGATACGGATAATTTGCATGTTCATGTCGCAGTAAATCGAATATCACCGAAGACATTTAAGGCGATTAAACCTGCAAGAGGTTGGACTAAAAAAGCTCTTGAAAGAGCGGCACGAAAAATTGAAATTTCGCAGGGGTGGGACGTTGAACATACTGGGCGTTATTTAGTAGATGAAATGGGCAATATTTATGAGAAAAATTCTTCAGAAATTATTCAGCCGGATGTTTCGCAAGTTGCCAGAGATATAGAGACTCACACGGGCGAAGAGAGTTTTGAACGTTCAGCAAAGCGAGAAATTGCACCTATTTTGTCGAGAGTTTTTTCATGGGATGAGCTACACCGTGAACTTGCAAAACGCGGTTATATTTTGGAAAGGCGAGGTAACGGAGCGGTTATTAGTTCTGGAGAAAAATTTATTAAGTTATCAAAAATATCGAGAGAAAGCAGTCTTTCAAAACTGGAGAAAAGATTAGGAAAATATCAGGAACGAGATATTTCTATTCAAATTATTGAATGCCCAAAAACAGTCTCATTTTTGTCCGAAAAATCATCATGGGGAGCTTACAGAATTGAAAAAGAAGAATACTTACAATCGAAGTTAGAGGCTATAAAAAAGTTGCGTGAAAAGCAGAAAACGGAGC
This sequence comes from Synergistaceae bacterium, assembly GCA_017449135.1. Classification (GTDB taxonomy): domain Bacteria; phylum Synergistota; class Synergistia; order Synergistales; family Aminobacteriaceae; genus JAFUXM01. Next base: position 3,681 of record JAFSKE010000137.1, on the reverse strand, counting down.
GTGAAAATCTTTATCATCGACAAAAAGACAGTCGCAAAGAATTATTTTCGCAGAGCTGGAAAGGTAGGGGGAAAGAACTTAATCAGTTAAAGAGTATTTTTGCGTTTGTTCACCGTAAAGAGCAAATTGAACTTCGAGAGCAACAAAATGATGAAATGCAGAAATTGCGTTCACATTTTTTGAAAAGATTTCCTTCGTTTAGAGATTGGGTTTTAGCTCAGAGCCGAGAGGACGAGTACCGATTATACCGTTATCCGGGACAGTTGTTATTATCGCCTGAACAGTCAGGAATAAAAATTCCACAGTCTCAGCACAGAATGGATTTACGAGATTACAGTGTGAGACGAGGAGCAGGGAGCAAAGTTTTATATTGTCGAGCCGGAACGTACACAGCAGATTTTTCAGACATGGGCAAAATAATTGTGTTGAACAAACGCAAATTAACGGAAGAATCTGTAGCGGCAGCACTGCAACTTGCCAATCAAAAATGGGGAGCGACACAAATAACTGGCAATGCTGAGTATAAGGAACTTTGTATTTCGGCAGCAGTGAAATACGGCTTGAAACTTGCAAATCCTGATTTAATAGCGGAAGTTGAACGTCGCAGGCAGGCATTAAAAATTTCTCAAAGCTCGAACTTAGAAATAACAGCCGAAGAAATCTCAAAATTGAAATTAGCCGAAAATCCCAAGATTTATATAAATCCGAGAACGGACAATCAACAATACAGCGGTCAAATAGTTCATGTAGATGAAAAACGAGGAATTTGCATTCAATTAGTGGGACAGCGAAGTTTATTTGTTCATCGCCTTGAAAAACTTGAACGCTTACCATTACACGGAGAAACATTAAAAATTTTATATACAGATGAAAATCATCGGGCAAAAATTCAACGGGAAGAAAATCGCCATCAAACACGAAGCCTGTAAAAAATTTTGCCTGTAAAAGAAAAAGGAGAAATTTTAACTATGAATGAAAACTTGAACGCAATACTTGAATATTACGGAGCAAATCTTGATGACAGCGGCGAGCCTGACGAAGTTCCCGAATTTGAAGGAGTTGTAACGCTTCCAACGCCTGAAGAAGAAAAACAGGCACGGCAGAACTGGAAACAAAAAGTTGCAAGTTGGACTAACGAAGGGAGCGAAAATTTATGATTTCGTCAAAGGCTCAGGAATACCGCGATGAACTTGTCAAAAAATTATGCGACGCAATGGAAAACGGAACAGCTCCGTGGCAAAGGACATGGACAGACGGAGACGCGCCGTTTAATGCTGTGAGTGGCCGTTCATATCACGGAATAAACTCGATAAATTTAGCAGTTCAAGGTCAGGCGTTAGGCCATGCGGAAGACCCTCGTTGGTGTACGTTCGATCAGGCCAAAGAAAAAGGCTGGCACGTAAAACCGGGTGAAAAAGGAACTCACATAGAATTTTATAAATTTGACGAGAAGCCGAAAGTTGATGAGTTTGGCGACCCTGTCTTAGATTCTGACGGGAAACAGGAAGTCGAAAAAAGCATTCTCGTGAAAAATTATGTAGTTTTTCATGCTTCACAGATTGAAGGAATAACACCTTATGAACCGAAAGCGCGAAATCCGATCGAAACGAGCGAAAAAGCCGAGAGAATTTTGAATGAATCAGGAGCAGAAATCCGGTACGGAGGGAATGAGGCATTTTATAATTTGACGGGAGATTACATTCAAGTCCCTGAACGCACTCAATTCAAAAGTCAGGCAGATTATTATTCTACGACATTACACGAACTCGGCCATTGGACGGGACACCCCAGCCGATTGAATCGAGAAACATCAAGCGATATGAACTCTGAGACTTACGCAAAAGAAGAACTTGTAGCAGAAATAACGTCAATGTTCGTATCAGCGGAGACAGGGATTCCGCAGACGCAGGAACATTTTGATAATCACGCGGCATATGTAGATCACTGGGTGAAGGCAGTGAAAGAAGACCCTAACGCATTATTTCGAGCGGTAAATCAGGCGCAAAAAGCCTCAGAAGAAATTTTGAAGTATGAACGTGTCCGAGAGCGTGAACATGCACAAGCTCAGACTTTACAGGCAGAAGGACAAAACCCCGAACAGAAAACTGCGTTGACTGAACAGACAATCCGAGATATGAAGCTAATCGAAGGAGAAACGAAAGTATTTTTGAAGCCGCGAGTTGACGGTCAGCAGTATAAAGGAAAAATTCTTCACGTTGACGAATCTCAGGGATATTGTGTTCAGCAGGTAGGCCGCCAAAGTCTTGTAGTGCATAAACTTGAGCGAATGGAAGAAGTCCCGAAAATCGGCGAGACTGTAAAAATTTCATACGGAACGAATAACGAGAAAGCAAAAATTAGCTTGCAAGAAGAACGGCATCATGGCTTGAGGCGTTAGGAGCGTAAAAAATGGCGAATGAAACGGCACTTCAGGAAGCGAGGCGCAGATTTAATGAGGTAAGCGAGCGGGTACGTAGCAATGGCGATAACTGGTCAGAATTTTTGACATGTGCAGCGAGAAATAACAAATACGAATTTCGAGACCAGCTTTTAATTTACGACCAGCGTCCTAATGCAACAGCGTGTGCAGAAATAGATTTATGGAACAAAAATTTTAGCCGTTGGGTGAATAAAGGAACTAAAAGCGTTCGACTGTTAAGCCCTGACGGCCAATCAGTAAGACACGTATTCGACATAACGGACACGAGACCGGGCTTCGGACATGAATTTGACGAACCGCCTTATATCTGGAAAATTGAACCTGAAGATTCGCAGGACGTTTCATCGAGATTAAATCAGGCTTACGAAATATCAGGCGAACTTGGAAGTCAGATAGCCGGAATAGCGAGAAATTTTGCGTTAAGTCTCGAAAATCGAGGCGACTCCCTGTACGCAAATGTGAGCAATGAAGCCGACCGTAGAAAACTCACGGATTTATTGAGTAATAGCGTAGAGTATTATTTAAGGACACGTTGCGGGCTTGAAAATCCCCGTGAAGATTTCAGCTTTGAAAATATTTCTGAGTTTGACAGAAATACAATAATGAGACTTGGAAGTATTACAAGTGGATTTTCACGTCGTGTATTAGACAACGTAGAACAAGTAGTAAGGACAAATCATGAAAGGAGGGCATTATTAAATGAGCGAACCGAAAGTGCCGGAGACAGCCTCAGCAGTGAACTTCATTACGAACGAGGAATTGAATCAGGCAGAGGAGAGAGTATTCGCGGAATTGGAGATGAAGCCGGAGGAAGACCTGACGATTTATCACGAAGAAGACTTGACGAAATCGGACAAGGAGGATTTGCCGGAGGGGAGTCTGATGAGGGAATTGAACGACGGAATGATATACGTGAAGATTCTAGATATCTGGACACCGTATCAAATGGAGAAACTGAAACAGCCGTCCCAGCCGTTGACGAAGTACGGGAGAATGAGGCGGAAATATCTGGAAGAGTGGAAAGTCCGAACAGCGTTGGAATTGGGCGAGAATCTTCTAATTCATTGTTCGGAGATACAGGAACAGGCGAAAGTGATGAAGCACGAACTGATGACTCAGTTAGAACGGGACAATCCGCCGCCCGACAGAGGAAGCGATCCAATGGGTTGGGTGCAACACATGAACAGTCTGGACATGCAAGCAGAAGAAATAGTAACGAACAGTCTAATCTACAGTTAGAT